>MVQP01000077.1 GCA_002067235.1 Syntrophorhabdus sp. PtaB.Bin047 | reverse complement strand
CATATCCTTCGACAACATCCCGTCTTCCATTCGCAAGCCGGGGAAGTATTTCGAGTTCAACACGCGGCTCGCCGTCCGGACGCTGCCCAACAACAGGCAGCGGATGCTCATCGTCGGGCAGAGGACGTCGGCCGGCACTGTCGCGGAAAAGGTCCCGACCCTTGTCTTCTCCGACAAGGAAGCGGAGGTCTACTTCGGGCCCGGGTCCCTGTGCCACCTCATGACCCGGGCCGCCATCAGGGCGAACCCCTACCTCGACCTCACCGTCATCGCCCTCGATGACGCGAGCGCCGGGCAGCCGGCGGTGGGGACCGTGACGATCGACGGCCCCGCAACGGGAAGCGGCGTGCTCACCCTCTATGTGGGGGCACAGAAGGTCGAGATAGCGATCGCGACAACGGCGGCCAAGGCCGCTGTGGCGGCTGCCCTCAAGGCGGAGATCGACAAGCGCCCCGACCTGCCGGTGACGGCTGCCGTGGGGGGTGAGGGAAACGAGCACATCCTGACCCTCACCGCCAAGAACAAGGGCCTCTGCGGCAATGACATCACCGTCCGCTACGTCCTCACGAACGCCGCGGGGATAACCGTCACCGTCGCGCCCATGGCGAACGGAGCGACAAATCCGACCCTCGCCGATGCCCTCGCCGTGGTCTTCGGGGAGAAGTACGATATCACCGTCACGCCCTACAACAACCAGGCGGACCTCGCGACGCTCAAGACCCATCTCGACTCCGTGAGCGGCCCCATGGAACAGCGCCCCGGCGTCGGCGTCTACGCCATGACCGCGGCCCTCGCCACGGTGACGACGCTCTCCGGCCTCGTGAACTCGGCGAGGATCCTCTGCGCCTACCACCGGTACACCGCCGCGACGCTGATACAGAACATGCCCTGCGAGATGGCGGCGGCCATGGGCGCCGTCATGGCCTGGGAAGAAGACCCGGCGCGTCCGCTCAATACGCTGGAGCTCAAGGGCATCGCGGCGGCCAGCATCGCCGACCGCTTCTCGAGGACCGAGCAGGAGACGCTCCTTCACAACGGCGTCTCACCCATCGAGGTGGGCCCGGGAGAGACGGTCCAGATTGTGAGGGCCATCAGCACCTACATGAAGGACGCTCAGGGGATCGATGACGTAGCGCTCCTCGACATCACGACGATCCGCACGCTGGACTACGTCCGCAAGGCGGTGCGGGAGAGGATAAGCCTGCGCTTCCCCCGGGAGAAGCTATCGAGCAAGACGCCGCCCAAGGTCCGCGCCGAGATCCTCGACGTGCTCTTGAAGCTTGAGGAACTCGAGATCGTGGAGGAGGTGGAGGCGAACAAGGACGGGCTCATCGTCGAGAGGGACCTGCAGGACGCGAACCGCCTGAACGCCCGGATCCCCGCGGACGTCGTCAACGGGCTCCACGTGTTCGCCGGCAGGATCGACCTGCTGCTGTAGCCGCAGAAGGATAAGGAGGTAAAAGCTATGTCGGAATACGCATCTGTCATCACATTAACGGTGAACGGCCAGACGATCGAGGACTTCAAGTCCGCCCAGGAGAAGGAGATCGAGATCAACAAGGCCGTGAACCTCATGAACAAGACGGGTGTCATGTCTATGACCCCGCGGTACGGCGTTGAGGTGGAATACGTGGTGCCGAAGACGGGACACTTCGACTGGAGGGAGGTAAAGGACGGGACCCTCGTGATCAGCGTCGAAGGCGGCCAGACGATCACCTACAGCGGCGTGTCGGTCCTGAAGATCGGCCAGGCGAAATATGACGGGGAGAACGAGGTCACGCAGACCATCGATCTCGTCGCAACGGGGAGGAACGAGGGATGATAACGGAGAAGGGCGAACTTGTGGCAGGGATCGAGCACGAGGGAAAGGTCCACAGGGCATTCACCATCAGGCCCCAGACGGTGGGAGATTCCGTGGAGGTGATGGAGGGTCCGCACGCCGACCGTGCGAAGAAGAACGACTCCTTCTTCGGCGTTGCCCTCCTCGCGCGCCAGATCGTCTCCATAGGCGACATCCCGCGCGAGCTCATCACGCCGGATCTCGTCATGGATCTCACCGAGATCGATTACCGGGAACTGGAGAAGGCGAGGGAGGCGCTGGCCAGGCGCCTCATGTCGTTTCGAGATGAAACTGAAACCCCATAGACAGATGATCCTCGCCCTCATGAAACGCGGGTTCAGCTACCGGGAGGTGCTGTCCCTCACGGAGGCCGAGGCCCTGGGGTACGTGGAGGCATACCTGGAGATGGTTGACCCGAAGAGAAAAGGCAGGACCTACAAGGTCAGGAAAGCACGGACATGAGCGTAACTTCCATAGCATTGCAGTTCACCATCGTCGATCTTCTCAGCCGCGGCCTGACGAGCATCAAATCACGCCTCACCGCCATCGCCCAGGGCAGCCGCGAGGTCCAGAGATCCTTCGACAGGATGACACAGTCGTTTAAGTACGCCGCCATGGCCGGCATCGCGACGAAGGAGATCGCCAGGGGCCTCAAGCCGGCGATCAGCCTCGCCGCCGGGCTCCAGGAGGAGATGCTCGGGATCGAGGCGGAGCTCTCAGGAGCCGGAAAGAGCGCCGGCAAGCTGAACGATGAGCTCAAGGAGATAAGGGCCACCGCGTTTTCTGTCCAGGCATGGACGCCCTTTGACATGACCCAGATCGTCGCCCTTGAAAAGGAGCTCATCAAGGCGGGCGCGAACATCGAGTCCGTAACGGGCAAGACGGGGGCCGCCGCCGCGACGGCCGCGCTCGCCGTCTATGAGAAACTGGACCCTGTTATCACGGGCAAGGCGCTGATAGGCATCGGCACGCCCTTCAAGATCGCGGCGGACCAGTATATGAACCTCGCTGACATGGTTTCGCGGGCCGCGTCCGCGTCGACAGTAGGCGCCGGGGAGATCGCCGAGACCGCAAAATACGCTGCCGGGCCCATGGCGGCCCTGGGCCGTTCGAGCAAGGAGATGCTCGCCCTGTCCGCCGTCATGGCCCAGATCGGAGTCGTGGGGACCATGGCCGGAACGGGCCTTAAGAACTTCTTTCTCGAAGCGGCGAAGCACAAGATGTTCCGGGACGCGAAGGGCAATCTCCTTCCCACCGTGAAGATCATGGAGATCCTGAGGACCCGGCTCAAGGACATGGGCGACGCCCAGAGATCCCAGGTGCTCAAGAAGCTCTTCGGCGAGCAGGGCATGCCGGTGGCACTCGCGCTCCTTAACGAGGAGAAGGGCTCCTATGAGGAGATCTTAAAGGCGATGGATGAATCCTTGAGCCTGCAGGACAAGCTCAACAAGAGTATGGAGGGCTTCAACAAACAGCTGACGTCCCTCGGGGGGACGTTTCAGTCGACGATCGCCGGCCTGTTCACCCCGGCATTGGCGCCGCTGACGGCGGTGCTCGAGAAGACGAACGAGTTCGTGGCCGCCATCGGCAGCCTGTCGCAGAAGAGCGACACCGTCGGGAAGGCGGTTTCGGGGGTATCCCTCGGCGCCGTGGCAACGGGTGCGGCGGCCACCGCCGCGCTTGCCGGGGCGGGGATCATGTACGGCAGGAAGGTCCTCAAGGGAGCCGGAGGCGTCAAGGGGCTGCTCGGCAGGGCGGGGGGAACGGCGGCCGGCATCGCCGAAGGCAAGGCGGTCCAGGCGGCGACGGGGGTCACCCCGGTCTTTGTGACCAACTGGCCGGCGGGAGGTATCGGGGCCGGAGCAACTGATATCCCGGGTACCGCAAAAGCGGGGTCGCTTATGAAAAAGGCTCTCCCCATCGTCGGCAAGAGTCTGGCATGGCTGACAACGGGTGCTGGTGCACTTGCGTCCTCGGCTGGCTTGGCTGCGGCCGCGGCCGGTACGGCACTTTACAGCGGGTATGACGTTGCCCGTGGTGGCACCGGAAAAAACTGGATCAGCGATCTCTTCGAATCGGCCAGCCAGGTTTTGTTTCAGGATGACAAAACCATGGGGGAACGGATGTACGACTGGCTGAACAAAGAGGGTGTGAAGAACACAATCAACATTAACGTAGATAGAGATGGCCGGGTGACGACGAATTCAGACAACATGAACACACAGGTCAACACATCAAATCACGGGTACTTCTGATGGCGGACGACAACAGGTTCGAGGCAAAGATCGACGACTTCAACCTCGAGATGGAGACGATCGAGGACGCGATCGAGAAGTCCATCGCGAAGTACGAGTTTCCCTTCCGCGACGGCGCCATGCTGGAGGACATGGGCCAGAAGGCACGGGTCGTGAAGATCCGCTGCTACTGGTACGAGGAGACCTACGAGACCCACAAAGACTTTATGAAACACCTGGAGAAGAAGGAACTCTTCGAGCTGCTTCATCCGAAGTACGGCCTCACAAAAGGCTCCATTGATTCTGTCTCGATCCGCCACGACGACCGCAAAAAGACCGCGGAGGTGGACATCTCCTTTACCGAGGGTCTCATCACGAAGGAGGGGGCGGAGCCGAAGTACGTGAACAAGGGCGCCGTCGACTGGGGCGTCGAGGAGGGTTTTGCCACGGGACAGACGGAGCTTATCGAGGAGCTCGAGGCGGATGCCCGGGACCTCCTCGGGACCGAGGTCAAGGAGATCCTCTCGACGGTCCTCGACCCCGCGAAGGGTCTCGTCGATCAGTTCACGGGCATCTCCGCGAAGGCGCGGGAGTACGTGAAGGAGGCACAGAGCTTCGTGACCGGTCTTACGGGGGTTCTCTCCGCCATCACGAACCCCGCCGACTCGCTCCTCGCGATGATAACCTACCCGGGCACCCTTCCCGGCATTGTCATCGGCACGATCGCGCGGACCCTCGAGAGGTACGTCTCCCTCTATGACACGCTCCGCACGTCACCGGCGCGTTTCCTGTCGAGCCTCAAGGGGAGCTTCGATCTCCTCGCCGACGACGCCGGGGGCTCAGGGTTCTCGAAGTACGTGAAGATCGCCTCCGCCCAGAGGCGGGCCCTGGAGACGGCCTATATCTTCCGCGACGACGAGGACAGCCGTGATGTCGTCAAGCGCCTCGAGTCGACACCCTCCTTCGACGCCCTGGGTAATTACATCAAGCCCGGATCGACGGAGGAGATCCTCACCGTCGACGAGATCGAGACGATCCTCGCGGACGTGAGGACGGACATCCAGGAGGCCGTCGACCTCTCCCGGAAGATGACGAGCCTTAGAGCCACCGCGGCGGACCTCCTCTTTCACGTGAGCGAGATCAAGCTTGAGCGGGACAAGATCACGACCGTCACGACGCAGAACGCGCTGCCCCTGCATCTTATCTGCCTCAAGTACGGCCTGCCGTATAACTACGCGAACCGTCTGAACAGCATCAACAGGATCAAGAACCCCTCCTTCACCCCTGCCGGCGAGGTCAGAATCTATGTCCGATAACGTCGAGCTCCGCATCGGCAACATGGTCATCAGGAACTGGCTCTCCTATACGGTAGAGGCGGACATCTACACCGCCGACGATGCCTTCTCCCTGGAACTCGCGCACCCCGAGACAGAGGTCAGCGCCGGGAAGCGCTGCGAGCTCTACATCAACGGGACCCTCGATCTCACGGGGATCGTCGACCGGGTGAGCAAGAGCTACGACAAGTCGGGGGAGACGCTCCGCGTCGAGGGGCGGGACCTCATGGGGCTTCTCGTCGACTCCTACTGCGAGGAGTTCATGACGCTTGAGGGCACGACGGTGAAGTCCCTGGCGCAACGCCTCCTGAAGACCGTTCCGTTTATCAACAGGGAGAAGATCATCTACCAGGAGGATTTCGCCGGACGCCTGAAGAAGAAGGGGAAGCCCTCCGGCGACTCTTCGCTCAACCTCATCGACGTCCCTCATAACTTCTCACAGATCGAGCCGGGCATGACCGTCTTCGAGGCCCTCAAGCAGTACTGTGCAAGCCGGGGCATGATGTTCTTCTCCCTGCCCGACGGCACCTTCGTCTTCGGCAGGCCGCGGGCGAAGGGCACCCCCCTCTTCAGCATCGTCTGCACCCGGGAGGGCAAGGAGAACAACGTCCTCGAGGGGGAGATCGTAAACGACATCTCGAAGCAGTACTCGAAGATCACCGTCATCGGCCAGCAGCAGGGGACGGACTCCTTCGCGGCGGAGAAGATCAACACGAAGGCATCCGTGACGGACAGCTCCGTGCCCTTCTACAAGCCCATGGTGGTGAAGGATAACAACGATTCCCAGAGCCCGGCGCTCCATGCCCGGATGCTCATGGAGAAGGCGCGGCACGAGGGTTTTCAGTTGCGCTACAAGGTCCCCTTCCACAGCCAGGGCGGCAGGAACTGGACGATCAACGAGCTCTGCACGGTCAAGGACGAGGTCCTCGGCATAGAAGGGACGTACCTCATCTACGGCCGAACCCTGGAGCTCTCCCGGCAGGGGTCCTTCACGAGCGTCAAGCTCGGCATACCGGGGGTGGCGAAGTGATACGGGGCATTATTCAATCCGTCGTTGAGGGGGTGATAAAGCGGTTTACCGCCTCGGGCAGGCCCGGCGAGACTATAACGAACCGGGAATACTTCCAGCACTACGGCTTTTCGTCGGTACCCCTTGCCGGCGCCGAGGCCATTCTTATCCAGGAGGGCAACCACATCGTGATGGTCGCCTCCGATGACCGCAGGTTCCGCGTCGGCCTCGAGGCCGGCGAGGTGTGCCTCTACACGGACGAGGGGGACCAGATCCGCCTGAAGCGCGACAAGGAGATCTATGTAAAGTCGGGGAACAAGCTCACCGCGGAGATCGAGAACGAGGTGACCGTGACGGCGAAGGCGGCGACGGTGACCGCGACCGATCTCATTCATCTCAAGTCGAAGGCGATCGTCCTGGAGTGCGAGTCCCTGAGCATCCTCTCTTCGACCGGGAGCTCGGCAGCCGCATTGAAGGGCGACTTTGCGCTCGAGGGGAGCCTCACCGCAACGGGCTCCGTCATCGACACCACAGGCAACACGAACCACCACACCCATTAGGGAGGGACATGGACTTCAGGATCCTCACAGATGACGACGCGACGGTGGGCCGGATGACCTTCGACCCCGCCGGCGACATCATGAACAACGTGTACCTGAGCCTCGTCGTGAAACGCGGCTCCTGGTTCCAGAACCCCGAGTTCGGCAGCCGCCTGCACCTCCTTCAGCGGGCGAAGAATACCGCGAAGACGGCCGCCCTCGCCGAGGAGTACTGCCGGGAGGCATTGCGGTGGCTCATCGACTGCGACCGGGCAACAAAGGTCGATGTCCGCACCGAGCGCGATCGCTCGCAGGACCTGCACCGCTTGAAACTCCTCGTCGAGGTCACCCAGGCGGACGGTCGGCAGGTGTCGTTTGAACGGTTTGTGGAGGTTGTATGAGCTTTCAGAAGGACTTTGACGAGCTTCTAAGCGGGATCCTGACGGACTACCGCAACCAGTTCCCCGGTGCGGACACCTCCCAGGGGAGCCTCATATTCATCAGGAGTGCCTGCCTCGCCTCGGCGGTCTGGGGGATCTATCACTTCCAGGAATGGATCTCGAAGCAGATCTTCGCCGACACGGCGGACACAGATGCCCTGGAGCACCACGCCTGGGTTCGGGGGCTCTCCCGGACGTACAACGAAACAGATCTCTCCCTTCTCGCCCGGTACCTGGAGTACATCAGGCGGCCACCCGCGGGGGGCAATAAGTACGACTACGAGAAGTGGGCGAAAGCGATCGACAACGTCTCCGCCGCATACTGCTATCCTCTCGCCCAGGGGCTCGGCACGGTGGACGTCGTTATCGTGGCGAACGAGGGGAACACGGGGTCCGAGGTCCCGTCATCCCACACAACAATCACAGGGACAGTGACGTCGACGGGGGAGTCCAAGCTCATCGACACGGCAGCCACCTTCGTCACCTCCGAGGCACAGAAGGGCGACCGGGTGACGAACACCTCGGCCGGCACGGAGGCGAAGATCATCTCCGTCAACAGCGAGACGCAGCTCACCCTGGATACTCACATCTTCACCGGGACGGGTGAGGCCTACGTGATCTCCTCGCTCATTACCGAGGTGAAGGACTACATCGACGATCAGAGGCCCGTTACGGCCTCCGTGGTCCGGGTCCTCGGTCCGGAGATCCTCAGCCAGGCGGTGACGATGACAACGACAGGAACGAACGTCAACACGGCGCAGATCGCCGCTGACATCGAGGCCTACATGAAGGGCCTCATCCCCGGCCAGACACTCTACGTCTCCCAGATCACCGCCATAGCCATCCGGAACGGCGCCGACAACGCCACGGTGACGACGCCGGCAGGGGACGTCGTCTGCACAGACCACCAGATGATACGTCCCGGAGAGATCAATGTCGCATAGGGAGGTGATAAAGCTTCTCTTCCCCCTTGAACTCATGGGGGTATCGGACGATGACATCGCCCTCGAGGGCCGGGTTCTCGATGATGCCGAAGCTGAGGCCCGGGAGCTCCTCCGGGAGATGTTTCCGGACAGGAGCGTGAGGTGCCTCACCGACTGGGAGCGGGTCTACGCCCTCACGCCGGCAGCCGATGCCCCGCTGCAGTCCCGCAGGGACAACGTCGTGCGCAAGCTCAGGGAGCGTGGGGGACTCTCCCGCAAGTACTTCATCGCGCTGGCGGCCGCCATGGGGTACACGATCACGATCGATGAGCTGCAGCCCTTCATGGCGGGCTGGAGCCGCGCCGGGGATCCCCTCTACGAGGAAGAGGTGCGGTTCATCTGGAGGGTCAAGGTATCGGGCCAGGCGCTGTATTATCTCCGGGCGGGGCTCTCGACGGCAGGGGAGAGGCTCCTGTGGTGGCCGTCGGTGACGGCGCTCGAGGATCTCTTCAACAACCTGAAGCCCGCCCACACGTACATCATATTTGACTACAGTTAAGGAGGGATACCATGAGCAAGACCACATACGTCGACGGCAACCCGGCAGAGGGTATTCCCGGGACGATCGTCACCGCGGATTTCTTGAACACGGTCAACAATCACCATCATACCGGGCGGGATATCGACGGCGAGGGGGCGCTCGCCTACGCCGCCGACACGGGCGAGGCGAACGCCTATATCGCTGCCCTCTCCCCGGCGCTTGACGCCTACATCACGGGCATGCCGGTATGCTTCAAGGTCGGGAACGCCAACACCGGGGCGTCGACGATCGACATCAATGACCTGGGCGCAAAGACCATAAAGAAGAACGGCAATGAGGAACTTACCGTCGGGGACATCCTCGCGGGCCAGATCGTGACGGTGGTCTACGATGGGACGAACTTCCAGATCATGGGTGTTACCAAGTTCGATGAAACCAAATTGCGGTTATCGGTTCGTGATGCGACCAGGAACCTTGTTGTTCAGAACAACGCTTCGAACCCCAACCATCAGGTCGATATTTCTGCCGATGAAATCATCTTGCAGGATTCAGATGGAAACCCCCTTCGTATCACTTCGCTGAGCATGACGGCGGACATAACGGGGAGCGGAGCTGGAGGTTTGGACACAGGCTCAGAGGCCATCTCGACATGGTACCACCTCTGGGCGATCGCCCGGGCCGACGGAACGAAGTCTGTGATCTTCTCAACGAGCGCCACGGCTCCCACCTTGCCGACGGGGTACACATACAAGGCATATACCGGGGCCTGGTACAACGGCACGGACGGGCATCTCAAGGCGGCATATCAGAGAGGTACCCGTGTGGTTCTGGCGGAATTGCGACCGGAAGTCACGGGAGGGACAGCCACGAGTTACACGTCTTTCGCAATCCTTGTCCCGTCGACCGCCCGGATCTGGCATGGGCATGTAGCGGTGTATGCCAATAACGGCATAGGATGCGCCTTTGTGGCAACAGACGGGAGTGGTCTGGGATCTGCGCCCCTGACAGGATACGACACAAGCGACGGTACCGCGTTCCAGGTCGCCAATCACTGTGTCATACAGACGGCTCAGACCCTCTACTACAGGATCCAGACATCGGGCTATGCGACCACGGGCGCGAACATCTATACGGGTGGATGGGAATATTAAAGGAGAAACCATGAAATACGCATACACGACAACAGACGGACAGGCCCACGATCTCAGGTTCGTGCGGGATGATTATACCCCGGTTTCGGGAGAAAACGTGGTCGACGGCGACGTACTGCCGAACATCGAGACGCTCCATGAGGCTTCGTACATAGCCGCAAGGACGGCCGCGGCACTGAAGGTTGCGGCCCAAGCAGCCCTTGACAGGTCAGATATCACTATCCTGCGGTGTTATGAGAACGCCGTGGCGGTCCCTGAGACTTGGCAAGCATACCGGACGGAATTGAGGGCGATCGTCTCCGGGACGTCATCGGCAACATCGCTGCCGGCACGGCCGGAGTATCCTGAAGGGACATAAAGAGAGACGGACAGTATTCAAGGGAGTTTGCCCTCCCTCAAACAAGCGTTGACGCGCTTGACGGGATAACCCGCTACCATCCGCCTTGTGATTACCTGAGTCGGGGCGACATTTCAGGTAGAAAAGAAAATGTAGCAGGGAACCCCCGCCAAAATCAAACTCTATTTGATACAGGAGGGCTCACCCATGAGAAGTTTCTTATCGTATTACGGCGGCAAATCACTATTGGCAAGAAAGATCATCCCAAAGATCCCGGAGCATACCTGCTACTGCGAGGTATTCGCCGGCGCGGCCTGGCTCCTTTTCAAGAAGGAAGAATCAAAGGTCGAAGTCATCAACGACATCAACAAAGACCTGGTGACGCTGTACCGGGTCATCAAACACCATCTCGAGGAATTCATCCGTTACCTGAAATGGATCCTTGTGGCCAGGGAGGAATTCGCCCGGTTCAAGGCCGAGAACCCCGAGACCCTGACGGACATCCAAAGGGCGGTCCGGTTCTACTACCTCATGAGGACCGGGTATGGCGCAAAGGTTGCCGGACAGACGTTCAGCGTGGGACCCACCAGGCCGTCATCCCTTAATCTCCTCAGGATCGAGGAGGAACTCTCCGCAGCCCACCTGCGTCTGTCCAGGGTCTATATCGAGAACATGACCTATCAACGGCTCATTGAACGTTTCGATCGTCCTGAGACCTTTTTCTACATCGATCCGCCCTATTATGGGTGTGAAGAGGACTACGGGAAGGGAATATTTACCAGGGAAGACTATCAGAAGCTTCGAGACGTTCTCGCCGGGATCAGTGGACGGTTCATTCTGTCCATCAATGATGTTCCTGAGATCCGCGAGGTCTTCAAGGCATTCTCAATCGAGGAGGTTAAGACGAGCTATACCATCTCAGGAGCGAACAAGCAGCAGAGGGTCACCGAGCTCCTGATCCGGAACTACGAACTGCCGCCAGAATCAAGCGCGATTTGACAGTATCAAATAATTTTCGGAAGTTGATTATAACACTATTTGCTACCGAATTATCACACGCGGCTACACTGGAACGGTCTTTTCCCTTGTTTCTTTGCCATCCCCATAGTATAAACAAACGGAAAATGAAAGGTGTGCGGACATGAGTGAGGAACTGTTCCCCGTAACCGCTCTTGATGAGGGACAGGAGGCGACGGTGCGTCTTCTGTCGGGCGGCGAGGGCCTGACGGGCCGTCTCGCGGCAATGGGCATTATTCCCGGCACGAGGATCAAGCTCCTCAGGAAGAGCCGGGGGCAGATCATCGTCCTTGCCTCGGATACGCGAGTGGCTCTCGGCAAGGGCCAGGCGGAGAAGATACTCGTCAAGAGGGAAAGCTACCACGAAGCCCAGGGTGAGCCCCAGGCGAGGCGCAGCCTTCTCGTTGCTTTTGCGGGCCAACCGAACGTGGGTAAGACGACGGTCTTCAACCTCCTCACCGGTCTTTCGCAGCACATCGGAAACTGGCCTGGAAAGACGGTGGAGCGCAAAGAGGGCATCCACAGGGCGAAGGACACCGAGATCAGGCTCGTCGACCTCCCCGGGACCTACAGCCTCAGCGCGTACTCCGAAGAGGAGAGAGTTACCCGGGAGTTTCTTATCCACGAGCATCCCGATATAACGGTCCTCTTTGTCAACGCTTCGGCGCTGGAAAGGAGTCTCTATCTCCTCACCGAGCTTCTCCTTTTACGGTCGCCCGTTATCGTGGCCGTCAACATGCTCGATGTGGCCGAGAACCAGGGCGTGCACATAGACGCGGAGGCGCTTGAGGCTTCCCTGGGTCTACCCGTGGTCTCAACGGTGGCCACGAAGAACAGGGGTATCAAGGAACTCCTCGAGGAGATCCTCAAGGTGGCCGAAACCCCGGGTCTGTATAAACCCAAGATCCCCCGGGTGACGCAGGACCACCACGACATATACCTGAAGATATCGGAACTGATCAGGAACCACGTACCCGTACCTTTCACCGTGGAATGGGTGGTGACGAAGCTGATGGAGGGTGATTCGGAGGTGACCGAGACCTTTCAGGGGATCATCCCCCCGGAGACCTGGAACAAAATACAGACCCTGCTCGTTGCCCACGAAGATGGCCTGCGCGCCGTTGTGGGGGGAAGGTACGACTGGATCGAGGACGCGACGCGTGCCGCCGTGTCACGGTTCAAACGCGGCCAGGTGCTGATGACGGACCGCATAGACCATGTCCTGACGCGGCCCGCAACGGGCATACCGGTACTTCTCGCCATTCTCGCCGTTGTCTTCCTTGTCACCTTCGCCGTGGGATACCCTCTTCAGAGCTACCTCGAATCTCTTGTGGCGTCCCTGGGCTCCGTGATCCGGAACGTTCTCGAGAGGGAGCCGCAGTGGATAAAGGGGCTTCTCGTCGACGGCATCATCGGCGGGGCGGGGTCGGTCCTGACCTTTGTCCCCATACTCGTCATGTTCTTCTTCGCCATGTCCTTTCTGGAGAATGTCGGGTACATGGCTCGGGCCGCCTTCGTCATGGACCGGTTCATGCACATCATCGGGCTTCACGGGAAGAGCTTCCTCCCCATGTGCCTCGGGTTCGGGTGCAATGTGGCCTCCGTGCTTGGAGCGCGCATAGTCGAGTCGAGAAGGGCGCGGCTTCTTACCATATTTCTCACGCCCCTGGTTCCCTGCACGGGCCGGCTGGCGGTAATAACCTTCGTGGCGGCGGCGGTCTTTGCCGGCAACGCCCTGGCCGTTGTGTGGCTCCTCGTGGCCCTGAACGTGGTCATGCTCGGCGTGGCGGGGATGTTCATCGGAAGGTTCCTGCTCCGTGAAGAGGCGGTCCCTTTCATCATGGAACTCCCGCTCTATCACAAGCCGGATTTCAGGACCATCGGACTCGTGGTGTGGCACCGTACGATCGCCTTTGTCAAGAAGGCGGGAACGGTCATCCTTCTCTTTTCCATTTTTCTCTGGATACTGTCGAACGTACCGGCGGGGAGCGTCGAGGACAGCATACTCGGAAGGGTGGGGATACTTTTGGAACCCCTGGGACGACCTCTCGGCCTTGACTGGCGGATGGTGGTGGCCCTCCTTTCGAGCGTCATCGCCAAGGAGAACTCCGTGGCGACCCTAGGTGTCCTGTACAATGTGGGAGACCAGGGCCTCATGACCGTCCTGTCGAGCGCGATCCCTCACGCGTCGGCCATATCCTTCCTCGTGGTCCTCATGCTTTTCATACCCTGCGCTCCGACCATTGTCGTCATGAAACAGGAGATGGGGGACAGGAAATGGTTCATTGTGTCCTTCCTTTTCATGCTCTTTTTGTCCTATCTCGTGGGAATGGCCGCCTACGGCCTGGCAAGGGCGGCAGGAGTCTAAAGACCGTTCCAGCAACTGTGTTGAATGTCAATTGATTTCTTTTTCATGAACGGGCCTCCGCCCATGTTGCTTTGTTCTTCATCATGGTATTGAGGATGGTCAGGAGTTTCCTCATGCAGGCGGTGACGGCAAGTTTCTTGACCTTTCCGGCATCGACGAGCCTTTTGTAGAAAGCCCTGATGACAGGATTGAACCTGATCGCACTGAGGGTTCCCATGTACAGTACGGCCCTGACATGCGACCTGCCTCCCCAGATGGTCCTTTTGCCCCTGTGCTTTCCACTGTCCCGGTTGAAGGGGGCAACCCCGACGAGTGCCGCAATTTCTTTCCGGTTCAGCATCCCCAGTTCGGGAAGGGCTGCGATAAGGGTACAGGAGATGACGGGGCCGATGCCGGGCGTGCTTGTCAGGATCGTTTCCTTTTCCTTCCAGAGGGGGCTCTTCCTGATGGTCCGCGAGATGTCCCTGTCGATCTTCTTCAGGGCCTCGGTGAGATAGTATATGTGGTTCCTGATGTCCTTGCTTCCGGCAGGGGGTGATTTCTCGAGGCGGCTCTTCTCCATCGTCAGCATCTGGACGAGCTGCCGCCTGCGGGCTACGAGCGCACGGAACACCTGGGCCTCTTTCTCGGGGAGGGGCCGTATGTCAGGCTGAATGGCCTTCGCGAACTGCGCGAGGACATCCGCGTCAATGGTGTCGGTCTTTGCGAGCCTGCCCGTTGCCTTTGCAAAATCCCTCACCTGCCGGGGGTTGACGGCTACGATCGGGAGCAGGTTGTCTGCGAGGACCCGCACCACTCCCATCTCGTACCCCCCCGTCGCCTCAATGACGATCCGGCCGGGCTTAAGGGGAAGCATGAAGGCAGCGACAGCCTCCTGGCCTTCCTCGTCATTGGTGAACCTCTTCCGCGTCCCGTCCGGAATGACCGCCACGTCGCAATACTCCTTCGATACGTCGATGCCAATGAAAACGTCGTCCATGATATGGCCCCCTTTTCCCTTGTCCCGACCTTGTGCAATGCGGGATCTCCTGTGAGTCCCTGGCAACTGTCCGGGCTTGTACGGAGATGGCGTGGCGACCCGAGCTGGAACACGGGATAGGATCCCCTGGTTTAAACGGCCTGCCACGCCGGTAACCTTACTTTCATTCTTCTTATCATGGACTGCCTGTGATATTCCATTGGGAGTAACATACAAGG
>MVQP01000076.1 GCA_002067235.1 Syntrophorhabdus sp. PtaB.Bin047 | reverse complement strand
ACGCCGGTAACCTTACTTTCATTCTTCTTATCATGGACTGCCTGTGATATTCCATTGGGAGTAACATACAAGGTTAGAAGAAAAAGACATTTTGCAGCAGATTTGTCCGGAGCCGCACCGCCTTTGCCTGAAACCTGAAACGTGAAACCTGAAACCATCCTCATGCTCTTATCACTCTTATCTTCTTGAGGTCCATCTCTCCCAACCCGCGCTTGTGTGCCGTGACCGTTGTCGAGAGGTCCTGGGGTTTCATTCCGAAGAGGGTGGTGGCATAGGCGTCCGCGGCCACGATGTCCCGCGATGCGATCACGGTGTTGAGAACCTTCACGTCCTTGAGGTTCCCTCCCTGGGGGCCGTGATCGGTGAGGATCCTCGTCGCATCGATGATGACGAGGTGGCTTTTCACGACGCTGCTCACGTCGGAAAGGGCGTCTTCAATACCGCGATGAATGTATCCCCGATTGTCGGCCATTATCCCCATCATGTTCTTGAGGCCCAGGGTGAGCCCCGTCAGGCTGTGGTGCTTGGCGATGGGGACATTGATGAAGACGTCGGCGTTAAGGGCATCATCGTAGAGGGGCCATTCCTTCAGGAAGCGCCCGTTGAGCGCCGTCTTCCTGAAGCGGTCGTTCTCGACGAACCGGACGTCGACGTTCTTCATGCCCTTCAAGGCCGCCGGGATGCCGCAGTTCTCGTAGGAGCGGCGCGCGTCGTTGCAGGTGTTGTCGAAGACCTTGACCCTTCTGGCGCCCGATGCGAGGCACTCTTCGACGATGGTCTTCACCACGAGGGGATGGGTGTTGGCCGCGTATTCGGGCTTTCTGTCCCAGCCCATGTTCGGTTTGACGACGACGGTACTTCCCGGCTTCACGAAACCTTTCATGCCGCCGAGCGCGGCTATCGCCTTGCGCGTGACTGCGGCATAGTCGGTCCCCTGACAGACGGCGACGACAGGCTGCGCTGTCTGTCCGAAGAGAGTGCCGGGAAGCTGGCTTGCCACCAGGGACGAAACTCCGAGCTTCAAGAAATCCCTGCGCTTCATGGGTGTTCCTCCTCAGATGGCGTCCTTGTTGCTTCTGTCTATCGCGCGGTCTATCTCCTGCTTGAGCGGTGCGGGAAGACCCTTGATGTCCACGCTCAGAAAGCCGCGAACGATGGTCGATGTCGCCTCTTCCTCTGTTATCCCCCGCGACATGAGGTAGTTTATCTCCTCCTGGGCAACCTTTCCCACGGCGGCCTCGTGTGACATGTCGACACCTTCGACGTGGCCTTCCAGCTGTGGTATGGAATCGATGATGCCGCCGCTCAGGAGAAGTCCCTTGCACTCGAGGTGGGCCTTGATATCGGGGGCCTCCCCGATGAGATGACCGCGATTGATGATGTGGGCGCCGTTGCTGATGGACCTCTGTACTATCTCGGCGCGGCACCCCCTGTTTTTGAGGTAGATCCTCCCGCCGATGTCGAGGTAGGAGCCCGGGTTCCCGACGATGACGCTGTAGAACATGGCCGCGGCGTTGTCGCCGACGAGGTGTGTTGTGGGGTACATCTGGATGGAACGCACGGGCTTCATGCAGATGTAGTTGTTGATGAAGACGCCGCCTTCCTCGACGCGGGCGACGGAACGGGGACGGACGCTCATCTCCTCGGCCCAGTTGTGGATCATGGTGAAGCTCAGTTTGGCACCCTTCTTGACGAAAAACTCCGATATGCCCACGTGCACGCCGCGCTTCATGTGTGGCGACGTCGCGCAGCCCGTGATGATGTGCAGCTCCGATCCCTCCTCGGCAATGATGAGGTTGTGGACGTTCTGCTGGAGGTTCTCCTTGTCGAGGTAAAGGCACGCCTGGATGGGATAGATGCTCTTGCTGCCTGGCAGGGCCCTGATGACATACCCGTCGTGGAGGTCGAGGAAGGCCGATGCCGTATACTTGTCCTGGTCCACGGGAACGAGCTTCCAGAAGTACTCCTTGACCCAGTCATGTTTCTTCAAGGCCTCAGTCACGGGCATGACCTCAATGCCTTCCTCGTCACTGTGGCAATGGACGACGGTGGTGTCCTTCTGGAAATATGTTCCGCCTCTTCCCGCGTCGGTAACGTCGAGCCCCGACATTATGAGACGCTGCTGTTCCTCCTGGGGGATGGCGCATATCTCCTCCTCGGCAAGGTACTTGTGGGGCACGAAGGACCTGTCGAAAGAATCGAGGTCGACATCGTCGCCGAAGGTCGCTTTCTTGTCGACCGCCTGGCGGGCCTTCTGTTCAAGCTCTTCTAGACTGTACATTTCACACACTCCTCATAGCCTAATCGTCCGATACACTGAAATATCTCACGGGGATTGCCCGCACAGGCCAGAACTCCATTGTAGAGGACCTGGCCCTTGTCCGCCGGGACGTAATCGAGGATATACCCCGTGTGGGTGATGATGAGCCCCATCTTCGTTCTTTCCTTCCATTGCCGGGCGACGGGTTTGGCGTTCCCCGCTTTCGGGGACTCCTTCTGAAGGACCTGGGCTATCGTGTTTCCGATAAGGGCCATGTTCTCGATGTCGACGCCGGATTCGGGTTCGTCGAAGAGCATGAGGTCAGGGTCCTGGGCCTTGAGCTGAAGGAGTTCCGAGCGCTTGATCTCCCCCCCGGAGAAACCGGCATTGACGTCCCTGTCGAGGAAGTCCTCAAAGTTGAGGGACCGTGCCATTTCCTCCGCATCCACCTTTCTTCTGGCGCAGATGTCGATCATTTGCCTCGTCTTGAGGCCGTTTATCGTGGGAGGCCGCTGGTAGGACATACCGATCCCGAGGGCGGCCCGCTCGTTGAGGGGAGCGTGTGTTATATCCGTTCCCTTGAAGGTGATCTTCCCTTTCCTGACGACGTACTGCGGATAACCCATGATGGTCATGAGAAGGGATGTCTTGCCGGACCCGTTGGGACCGAAGAGGACGTGGGTCTCCCCCGGCCTGATCTCAAGGTCAATGTCCTTGAGGAGCATCCTTCCCGCCAACTCCACCTGCAGGTCTTCAATTATCAACATGTACGACTCCTTTATTCTAAGGGCTCTCGATTATTCCTGAATGTAATTATCCGCTTCTGTTTGTCAAGGGTCAAGGCTATACTTGTGGTATGGATGCCTCCGGGGAAATGGACAGACGGGACGCGATGCGCTTTATCTGCGTCCTTTTCGTGTCCTTCCTCATGCCTCACTCGGCGGAGTCGAAGGAGATAGGGAAGATCCTCGACAACGAGGACAGGGAGGGCTTCTACATCCGGTTCATAAAACCCATACGGCCTGTAGACCCGGCGACGTGGGTCCTCAAGGTGGGCGGGCTCTGCGAGAAGCCGCAGAACCTGGGTCTTGCCGCCATCCGGGGTCTCCCGAAGGTGACGCAGGTATCGCGCATGAAATGTGTCGAGTCATGGTCGAGCAAAGCGAAATGGGGAGGGTTCAGGCCGAAAGCCCTCTTCGACCTCGTCAGGCCCGCCTCAAAGGCGAAACATCTCTATTTCTATTCGGCTGATGACTACTATGAGTACATTTCCCTGGAGGAACTCCTGAAGCCCCGGGTCCTCTTTGCCTACGAGATGAATGACGGTCCCCTTCCGCCCGAGTATGGAGGACCGCTTCGCCTCCTCATGCCCGACAAGTACGGTTACAAGAGTGTTAAGACGATCCTGAGGCTCGAGTTCCTCGAGAAGAGCGGCACGGGATACTGGTCGAAGTACGGCTATTCCAAAGACGCCACCATCGAACCCGGCACGGACCACGCCCTCGACCTCAAGGAATACAGGCAGATCACGAAACCGGGGGAACCAGAATACTGAAAAGACGGGTAATTCGGGGTCATGGGAAAAGAAAGAACAGGTTATAGGTCATAGGGAAGACCAGAGAAACGCAGTGACCAATGACCGATCTTTTTGCTTTTCCTATCACCCATTACCCACTGCTGTCCAGGATAATCCACTTCCCGGGATCCGCTCTTTATAAAGGCACAGGTAGATCCTCCATACCGGACGAGGTCGATCTCTTCTGAAGAAGACAATGACCAATTGACCAAATTCCAATGACCAGAGAAACAGAAAATAACCAATAACCAAAAAGAAAGCGATACAGGAACTCCGTTGGACCCTTCCCTTGGTTCAATTGGTTATTGGTGAATTGGTCATTATCTTTTTCATTGGTCATTGGAATTTGATCATTGGTCATTTTGTCTCCCTGGATCGCTCCTGAGAGTCAGCAATGTTCGTTGCCGTAGATCTGTTTTGGACAGATGTGACCCATAACCCATCCTGCTATATCTTTCCCAGTCTTTTAAAGGTGTCCAGTTTTTCTCTGTCGCCCATTTTTGCCTTGTCTATGCAGGTCTTGAGGAAGTCGATGGAATGTTCGTAGGTGGGTCTGTCGACGGGGAAGGGGTATCCGTCCTTTCCGCCGTGGGCGAAGCTGAAACGGGCGGGGTCCGCGAAGCTCGGGGGAGCGCCGTAGACGAGCTCCGAGACGAGTGCAAGGGCGCCCACGGTCCGCGGGCCGACGCCGCGTATCTCCAGGAGGTCCCGGAAGGACTGCGGGTGCGCCTCGTGGATGGCGTTGAAGGCCTTCAGGAGTCGTCCCGCGTTCACATCCTCGGCGCATATGTAGTGGCGTCTCGGCATGGAAAGGGCGATGTCCTTCCATGTCGAGGCCATCTTGTCGGGGTCTTCCGAGGCGAAGTCGACGACGGCGCCCCTGGCATCGGCACTCCGGCCGGCGACGAAGTTGAGGACTTCCTGTGTGTGGTCACAGGTTATTCCCGTGTGGGGGTCGGACATGACATCGAGGCCGTCCCGGGAAAGCCACTGGTAACGGCGGGCGTCCTTCCTTTCGCCATTCATCCCCTGCTGGATGATGGCCCAGGAGCCGTCAGGGGTGAAGATGAACGTGTGATGGTAAAGGCTGTACCCGTCCTGAACGGCGGTGTTGTCTATCTTGGCGCAGAGCCTGCTCATTGCGACCATTCCGGAGACATCGACGCCCCATTTCTCACCGTAGCCCCGGATATCGTCGGGTGTCCTGATCGCCCGCTTCGCCTTGCCGCCGCAAATGGCGAGAGGTGCGTCATCGCCGAGGGATGCCAGCCCCTCCTTGAGGGCGCCGCACAGTGTTGTCGTCAGCCCGCTTGAGTGCCAATCGAAACCGACGGCGCACCCGAGAGCCTGGAACCACAACGGGTCCGCAATCCGGGAAAGGAGCTCGCGGGGGTCGTATTCCATGAGGATGACCTCGATAACCGCCGCGCAGAGCCGTTTCATCCTGTCGAAGAGCCATGCTGGTGCGCGGCCGGTATGAAGGGGGAGTGATGTGACGGAGCGTTTCATGGGGTGAGGGGGGCTTTGGTGTGATAGGACCTATAGGAAGGATAGGACTTATAGGACATATTGGACGAATAGGACGTGTAGGACCTGTAGGACGTAGCTTCGGGGATCATCCGGTGGGTCCTTCTTGAGGGGGGTCTGCTGCGCCCCTGTTTTTTTTCAGAAATTCTTCGGCGAATTGCAGGGCCTCTTCGCGGGTTTTCATTTCGCCTGATACCTGTCTGTCGCGGACCGTGTCGATGCAGCTGCCGAGAAGGGGCCCTTCCTGAAAGCCCATGGCCAGGAGGTCTTTGCCGGACAGGAGCCTCGGCAGAGGCTCCTTTTTCGATTCATGCCATGCCGCCATGATGGAGTTGCAGTTCTGAACGACCTGGCGCGTCGAAGGGTTCTCTTCCCCCCCGGAGCTTCCATACATGTCGCAGAGCGTGAGGGCTATGAGCTCGGGGGTGAGGTCGCCCATTCTATAGATGAGGCGTCTTATGGCCTTCTCCGTGGCCTCCGCGGAGCTGATGAGAAAGATGCGCATGTGGTGTTCGATCAGGGCCGATATCCGCTTCATCTCATGGGTGCTGAAACGCAGCCGCTCCATCACGGCCGAGGCTATCTCCTGGGAACGGCGCTCGTGGTTGAAGAAATGAACGAGGCCCTTGACCTCGTCATAGGAATAGGTGTGAGCCTTCCCGAGGTCATGGAAGAGCAGGGCATAGCCCACGTCCTTCGCGGCCGCCCGGTCGATGAGGTACCGGCTGCCGCGGCTATGGAGGAAGGAGAATCCGAGAAGGGTATGGCCGAAGGTCTCGAGGGAGAAGTTTTTTTCTACGTCCATGACGCGCAGGGCCTCGAGCTCGGGAACGATCTCGAAGATAAGGCCCGTTCTCGTGAGCATCTCCATCCCGCGATGGACGCCCTCGGAGACCATGATAAGGTCCAGTTCGTACTTGATCCTCTCCGGCGCGGTCTTTCGAATAAGATCTCGCGAAGAGGCCATCGCCTCGATGAGTTCGGGATCGATGGTGAAGCCTTCGAGGGCGGCGAAGTGCCGCGCGGCCTTGAGCATTCTCAAGGGGTCGCTGGCGATGGTGTCCCGGTCGGGGTAGCGGATAAGCCCCCTTTCGATATCATGCAGCCCCCTCAAGGGGTCGATGACCCGGTCCCGCCGGATATCGAAGGCGACGGCGTTCATGGTGAAGTCCCGTCTCCGGAGGTCCTTCTCGATGCTCTCCTCGAGAATGGTGATGTCGAGGACGGTTTCCCCGGCGACGAGCCGATGTGTCTGTATGGGTTTTTTTCCAAGGAGGAAGGACCGCCTGCTGAAGACATCCTCGATGCGCGCGAGGTCGGAGGCTTTGGAGAGAGCGAGGTCCCAGTCCCGCGGCTGTCTGCCGAGCGCGATCTCCCGTATGGCCCCTCCTACGAGAAACACCTCTCCGGTGAAGGGACATGCAGCCAGTCTGCCTGCAACGTCACAGCCGGTGATCGAACGGGCAAGCTCCTGACGAGAGGTCTCCAACCACTAAACCTTGTCGGCAAAATCCACGAGTCCCCGGGTGATCCTCTTCAAGGAATCGGTGATGTCAAGGTAGAGATAGGATGCCTGGGGCATGCATATCCCCGTGATGAGCCTGTTCTGGTGGACTATAGCGAGCTCTTCGATCATCTTGAACATCTTTTCCATATGCTGTTTGATCGCATGATGGAGGCCGGGGTTCTTCGTCAGCACATAGTCTTTCGTGTCGCGGAACTGCTCCTGCATGAGGCTGTACAGGTCACGGATCTCGGAAAGCGCCTTTTCGCTGAAAAGGATGTTGGAAGCGACCTTCGCTTCCATCTTGTACATGAGGTTCTCGATGGCTAGAGCAATGGTCTGCAGGGCGGGAAGCAGGCGCACGTACTTCTTGTCCGCCTCGCTCTTTTCCTTTTCCCCGATGATCTTTTCGACGTAGGGAACACGGGAGATGAGGAGGTCGCCGAACCTCTTCTCGCATTCCTGTATGAGACCCACCTGCTGCGTGAAGAACCCTTTCTTCAGGTCTTCAAGGATGGGGGTCGCCGTCTCGAAAATATCCAGGAAACGCTGCTTCAATTCCTTGTCTTCCATCGCTCCTCCATTTCCGTGAGATCTTTTCCGTATCTTATAACACAGAAGGGCCTGACTGTCAGCCCTGAAGAGCAAAAAAGAACCCTCTGCCGGCGGTCGGGACCGACGACATCTCCCGTGAAGGACACGGTGGGTATGACCTGTCTATGTCAGGAGGTAGATGACGTCGTGCTCGCGCACCCTTTCCTTGACCTTGATCCCCACATCGGTGCCAGCGCCGACCGTCTGGACGTTCTCGTGTTCCACCTGCATCGACTCGATCTCCTCTTCGAGGTCCGTTGAATGGCCCTTTATCCTGATGCGGTCACCGACCTTCAACTCCCCTTCGGTGATCCTTATGGCCGCTACCCCGATCTTGGCAAAATACCTGACAACCACACCGATAGCCTTCTCTTCCATGCGACCCTCCCTGTGACCTTTTTCTTTCATCCTACCATGTGGATAAGAATAATTGAACAGTGATAATGCGTTATCCTTGAAGCGGGTGGAAAAGAGGCTCGATTCCTGCTACAATATACGGCTTTTAAGGACGTTGCGCATGGATTCGTATGACATCATCGTAGTGGGGGCGGGTCACGCCGGATGCGAGGCGGCGCTTGCCGCGACGCGCATGGGCGCGCGGGTGCTTCTTCTGACCATTAATCTCGACCACATTGCCTACATGTCCTGCAACCCTGCCGTCGGGGGTCTCGGCAAGGGCCATCTCGTCAGGGAGATCGATGCCCTGGACGGGGAAATGGGTGTCAATACCGATGCGGCGGGCATACAGTTCAAGGTCCTCAACATGAAGAAGGGTCCCGCCGTCCGGGCGACGAGGATACAGACGGACATGGCCCTCTACGCCCGAAGAATGAAAAGAAGGCTGGAGGAGACCGGGGGTCTCTCGATACGCCAGGGAGTGGCCCGGAACCTGGTCATCGAAAAAGGAGCCGCCGCCGGTGTGGAGACGATGCTCGGGGAACGCCTCACGGCGCCGGCCGTCATCGTGACGACGGGGACCTTTCTCAGGGGACTCATCCATGTCGGCCTCGAGCATTTCGAGGGGGGACGGTTGGGCGATATGCCCTCTGTCGGCCTGTCGGACAACCTGAGGGAACTCGGCTTCCAGCTTGGCAGGTTGAAGACGGGCACCTGCCCGAGACTCGACGGCCGGACCATCGATTTCTCAAAGATGGTCCCGCAGCCGAGTGACGACCCACCTGTTCCCTTCTCTTTCCTGACCGGGGAGGTAAAGAACAGGCTCGTTCCCTGTTACCTGGCGTACACGAACGGGAGAACGCACGACGTCATCCGAACCGGTTTCGACCGTTCCCCCCTCTTCACGGGCGTCATCAAGGGAACGGGGGTGCGATACTGTCCGTCCATCGAGGACAAGATAGTCAGGTTCAGCGACAGGCCGAGGCACCGTATCTTCATCGAGCCGGAGGGGCTCGACACGGTGGAATACTACCCCAACGGCCTGTCGACAAGCCTCCCCCTCGACATCCAGGCAGCCATGCTCAGGACAGTCGAAGGCCTCGAAGAGGTGCAGATAACGCGACCGGGCTACGGGATAGAGTACGATTTCTCGTATCCCACCCAGCTCTATCCGACGCTGGAGACGAAACTCGTGGGCAACCTCTACTTCGCGGGCCAGATAAACGGGACCACGGGCTACGAAGAGGCCGCCGCGCAGGGACTCATGGCGGGCATCAATGCCGCGCTCAGACTGCGGGGGGAGGGGGATTTCGTGCTCGGCCGCCACGAGGCGTATATCGGTGTCCTCATAGATGACCTTGTAACGAAAGGCGTCGACGAGCCCTACCGGATGTTCACGTCCCGGGCGGAGCACCGGCTCCTGCTGAGGGAAGACAACGCCGACCTGAGACTGACGGAAAAGGGGCACGGCATCGGTGTCGTCGGTGACGGGCGCTACGCCCGGGTTCTGGAGAAGAAGAGAAAGATCGGAGAGGCCTTCTCGCTCCTTCGGAGTGTGCGGCTTAAGCCCACGAAACAGACGCAGAAGCTGCTCGGAGACAACGGGATCGAGACCATCACGAACCCGTTGACCCTGGAGGAGCTCCTCAAGAGGCCGGATGTCTCCTTTGATGACCTCAAGGGCATTCACGAGGGATTGGGGGACATCGACAGCGACATTGCCTACCAGGTGGAAGTCGAGGTGAAATACCGCGGCTATACCGACCGCCAGCTCGAACTCGTCGCCAGGACACGTAAGCTCGACGACAGGAGGATACCGAGGGACCTGGATTACGCCGGGGTATCGGGGCTTTCACGGGAGGTGGTCGAGCGTTTTCTGAAGGTCAGGCCGTCAACGCTCGGCCAGGCGTTGCGGATCCCGGGGGTCACCCCCGCATCCATTACGGCGCTGCTTGTCCATTTCAAGAAGAAGGGAATGCCATGAGCGAAGAAGAGGGAAGGGCAGGGTACCACGAGAAGATCGAGGGGTGGCTCCGCGAACTCGACGTAGACACCTTCGGGATCGCCGACATGACCCGCTATGGCGAGGAGATAACGGGTATCGGCGACCTCACCGCCGAAGAGTTACCATTTGCCATCTCTTTTGGCATTGTACTTTCGGTAGGGGTGCTCGGCACCCTGAAGGACGGTCCGACCCAGTTGTACCTCCACCACTACCGCCAGCTCAACTACAGGCTAGACATGATCGGATATTTTCTCGGCAGATCGATAGAAAGGGAGGGGTTCAGGGCGATCCCCTTCGCAGCATCCCAGGTGGTGGACTGGCAGCGCCAGCGGGGTCACATCAACCACAAGAAAATAGGGGTCATGGCGGGTCTCGGATGGATCGGACGCAACAATCTGCTCGTTCATCCCCTGTTCGGGTCGCAGGTCAGGTACAACACGGTCCTCACGGACATGCCCCTTGAAGCCAACCGAGAACTGGGCCGGGATTGTGGAAGCTGCACGGCCTGCGTCGAGGCATGTCCCGCGGGGGCCATCAGGACGGAGAGGTCGGAATTCGACCACCACGGGTGCTATGAGATGCTGAGCAGGTTCAGAAAGGAGCGCAACATCGGCCATCACATATGCGGTGTCTGCGTGAAGATTTGCGGAGGGAAACGATGAAGGCCTTCGTGGCGCTCGAGGATGGGACTGTCTTCGAAGGAAGGGGTTTCGGCCTTGAGGGAGAGAAAGAGGGAGAGATCGTCTTCAACACGAGCATGACCGGATACCAGGAGATCATGACCGATCCCTCCTACAAGGGACAGATCGTCACGATGACCTATCCGCTGATCGGCAACTACGGCGTCAACGACGAGGATGTCGAATCCGGCGGGCCCAGGGTGGAAGGCTTCATCGCGCGGGAGTTCTCCCGGATAACGAGCAACTGGAGAGCGACGGGCGACCTGGGAGACTATTTCCGGAAACACAATATCATTGCTGTTGATGAGATAGACACGAGGGCGCTTACCCGCCACCTCAGGGTGCGCGGCGTCATGAGGGGTATCATATCCACCACGGACCACGACCGCGACAGCCTTGTAAGGAAGGCACAGGGGTCCCGGGGGATAGTCGGTGTCGACCTCGTGAGCGGCGTGACCTGCGGGGCGCCTTATGAGTTTGAAGACGGACCCGGGGGCGACCCGGCCGTCGACGCACTCCACTGCGTTGTCATGGATTTCGGCGTCAAGAGGAACATCCTGAGGATATTGCGTCAGAAGGGTTGCCGCGTCACCGTCGTGCCAGCGGGCACGAAGGCGGAGGATATCATCGCCATGAGGCCTGATGGGGTCCTTCTCTCCAACGGACCGGGAGATCCCGAGGCGGTTCCCTACGCCATCAGGGAGATAGAGAAGCTTATCGGCCGGGTCCCCATATTCGGCATCTGCCTGGGTCAGCAGCTCCTGGGCCTTGCACTCGGCGGCAGGACGTACAAGTTGAAATTCGGCCACCGCGGCGCCAATCAGCCCATCAGGGAGACGGCGACGGGCAAGGTGTACATAACCTCGGAGAACCACGGGTTCGCCGTTGACGTCGATTCGATCGGGGGACAGGCTGTTCGTGTGACCCATATCAACCTCAATGACGGCACCGCCGAGGGCATCGAGCACGAGAAGTACCCCGCCTTTTCGGTCCAGTACCACCCCGAGGCGTCGCCCGGTCCTCATGACTCCTACGGTCTTTTCGAGAAGTTCCGCAACATGATGGAGAGTTCCAGGAAGGAAGGCAATGCCTAAGAGAACGGACATAAAGAGCGTCCTCATCATAGGGTCGGGGCCCATCGTCATAGGCCAGGCCTGTGAGTTCGACTACTCGGGAAGCCAGGCCTGCAAGGCCATCCGGGAAGAGGGATACAGGGTCATCCTCGTCAACTCCAACCCGGCGACGATCATGACGGACCCCGACATGGCGGACAGGGTCTACGTGGAGCCCCTGATACCGGAGGTCATGGAAGAGATCATAAGGACGGAAAGGCCCGACGTTATCCTCCCCACCCTCGGCGGGCAGACGGGCCTCAACCTCGCGACGATCCTCGCCGAACGGGGGATACTGGAGAAGTATGGTGTCGAGCTTATCGGGGCCGATTACCGCGCCATAAAGAAGGCGGAGGACAGGGAGGAGTTCAAGGCGGCCATCGAGAAGATAGGTCTCGAGGTCCCGAAGAGCGGTCTCGCCTACACGATGGAAGAGGCGCGAGCCGTAGCGCGCGAGATAGGCTTTCCCCTTATTATCCGCCCCAGCTACACTCTGGGCGGCACCGGCGCGTCCGTCGCCTACAACGTGGAGGAGTTTGAGACCCTCGCCATGAGGGGCCTTGAAAGCTCGCTGATCACGGAGGTACTCATCGAGGAATCCGTCATCGGCTGGAAGGAGTTCGAGCTCGAGGTGATGCGCGACCGGAACGACAACGTCGTCATCATCTGTTCCATCGAGAACCTCGACGCCATGGGCATCCACACGGGGGATTCCATCACCGTGGCTCCCGCCCAGACACTCACCGACAGGGAATACCAGGTGATGCGCGACGCGTCGATCGCCATCATCCGCGAGATCGGCGTCGAGACGGGCGGCTCCAACATCCAGTTCGCCGTGAACCCCGCCGACGGCAGGATGGTCGTCATCGAGATGAACCCAAGGGTTTCGCGGAGCTCGGCGCTGGCCTCGAAGGCCACGGGTTTTCCCATCGCCAAGATAGCGGCGAAGCTGGCCATAGGGTATACCCTCGACGAGATCCCCAATGACATCACAAAAAAGACCCCGGCCTCCTTCGAGCCCACGATAGACTATTGTGTCGTGAAGATACCGCGGTTCACCTTCGAGAAGTTCCGGGGCGCCGACGAGACCCTCACGGTATCGATGAAGTCCGTGGGTGAGGCCATGTCCATAGGAAGAACCTTCAAGGAGGCCTTTCAGAAGGGCCTGAGGTCCCTGGAGGTCGGCAGGTCGGGCCTCGTTCAAGACCGGCTGCCCGGCAAGGACGACCTCGATCTCGTGAGACAGAAGCTCATCACGCCCAACGCGGAGAGGGTCTTCTACGTGAGGCATGCCCTGCGCCTGGGCATGGACATCGGGGAGATCTACGCCATCTCACATATCGACCCCTGGTTCCTCAAGAACATCGAGGAGATCGTTCTTTTCGAAAGGGAGCTGGTGGCCCTGAAGGGCAAAAGCCCCGCTGATATCCCGGCGGAGCTTCTCAGGAGAGCAAAGAGACTGGGTTTCTCGGACAGGCAGATCGGCGAGATCACGGGTGCCGGAGAGGACGGGATACGGTCGCTCAGGGAGAAGATGGGACTGAAAAGCGTTTTCAAGCTTGTCGACACCTGTGCTGCCGAATTCGAGGCCTATACCCCCTATTTCTATTCCACCTACGAGGAAGAGGACGAATCACGCGTCTCCGACAGGAAGAAGATCATGATCCTGGGCGGCGGTCCCAACAGGATCGGGCAGGGGATAGAGTTCGATTACTGCTGTGTCCACGCGGCATTCGCCCTCGAGGAGATGGGTTTTGAGACGATCATGGTCAACTCCAACCCCGAGACGGTGAGCACCGATTACGATACCTCGGACAAGCTCTACTTCGAACCCCTCACCTTCGAGAACGTCCTCGATATAGCGCAGAGCGAACGTCCCGACGGGGTCATCGTGCAGTTTGGCGGCCAGACACCTCTCAACCTGGCGACGGCCCTCAAGAGGGCGGGTGTTCCCATCATCGGGACAACGCCCGAGAGCATCGATATCGCCGAGGACAGGGACAAGTTCAAGGAGCTTCTTAAGGACCTCGCGCTCACCCAGCCCGACAACGGCATCGCGACCTCCTTCGAAGAGGCCAGGGAGATAGCGGCGTCGATCGGGTTTCCCGTGGTGGTCAGGCCCTCTTACGTGCTCGGGGGAAGGGCCATGGAGATCGTTTACAACGACGAGGACCTGGCGTCATTCATGGTCAAGGCTGCAGAGGCCTCTCCCGAGAAGCCCATCCTCATAGACAAGTTCCTCGAGGATGCCATCGAGATCGATGTGGACGCCGTGGCGGACGGAACGCGCTGCGTAGTGGCCGGGATCATGGAGCACATCGAGGAGGCGGGCATCCATTCCGGGGACAGCGCGTCGGCGCTGCCTCCATACTCGCTCAACGACGATGTCATAGAGAGGATACGGACCTGCACGTACAAGCTGGCCGGTGCCCTCAACGTCGTTGGCCTCATGAACATTCAATACGCCGTCAAGGACGACGTGATCTATGTCCTCGAGGTGAACCCGCGGGCGAGCCGGACCGTGCCCTTCGTGAGCAAGGCGACGGGTGTCCAGTGGGCCAAGGTGGCGGCAAAGCTCATGGCAGGGAAGACATTGAAGGACCTCAAGATTGAAAAAGAGGTGGTTCCGCAGCATATGGCGGTGAAGGAGTCCGTCTTCCCCTTCAACAAGTTTGCCGGTGTCGACACCATCCTGGGGCCGGAGATGAAATCCACGGGAGAGGTCATGGGCATCGATTCCACCTTCGGGTCAGCCTTCTGGAAGTCCCAGCTGGCCGCCGGACAGGACCTCCCGTCACGAGGGAATGTGTTCCTCAGCGTCAAGAACAGGGATAAACGGAACGTAGTCTTCATTGCCAAGAAGCTCTCCGACCTGGGTTTCACGATATACGCCACGAAAGGGACGGGAAAAGCCCTTGCCAACAACGGCATCGACGTCACCTTCGTCAACAAAGTCTCCGAGGGCAGGCCCCACGTCGTCGACATGATAAAGAACGGGGGTATACAGTTCATAATCAACACGCCCAGCGGAAGGAACCCCAAGATGGACGAAGTGGCCATCCGCTCCGGTGCCGTCCAGTACAAGATCCCGTACACGACAACCCTGTCGGGCGCCCAGGCCGTCGTCAACGCCATAGAAGTGATGCAAAAAGGGACTCTGAAGGTGAGGGCCCTGCAGGATTACTACTGAGAAGAACGGTCTCAGGTTTCAGGTTCCAGCAACTGTGTTGAATGTCAATTGATTTCTTTTTCATGAACGGGCCTCCGCCCATGTTGCTTTGTTCTTCATCA
>MVQP01000075.1 GCA_002067235.1 Syntrophorhabdus sp. PtaB.Bin047 | reverse complement strand
TCAAGGGCCAATAATAGGGACCGCTCCGGAGATGCCCTTCACGCCGTGGGTCTCTCGGGACCGCGATTCACATGAAGGGACGATAGGACAACTCCCACGGAATCGGAAGTTGTGAAGGGGATCTCCGGGCTCCACAGAATGGCCGCTAGAAATAAAGGTCGCGGGCCCCGTGGTCGATCTTGTTGAGGACCGCGGTCATTCTTGTCTTGAGAGACTTCTTCTTTGTGTCCGACAGAAGCCTGTCGATGAGGTGAAGGCCCTTCTCCTTCGTTTCCGGAGAGGCAAAATCGAGCAGGTACTCCTTGAAGGTAAAGATCGCGTTGGGCATGCAGAACTCCTTTATGAGCCCCGGTTTGGCGAGGTCCATGAAGTCGTTCCCCACCCGGCCTTTCCTGTAGCAGCCGGTACAGAACGAGGGGATGTGCTCCTTCTCGATGATCGACGATATGACCTCTTCGAGGCTCCGGTGGTCGCCGAGGGAGAACTGGCTTCCGTAATCGTGGTCTTCTCCCTTCGAGTAGGCCCCGGGGTTCGTGCGGGAGCCGGCGGATATCTGGCTCACGCCATGGTTGAAAAGCTCTGTCCTCATCTCCTCGGTCTCCCTCGTGCTGAGGATCATTCCGGTGTAGGGAAGGGAGATCCTGATGATCGCGATGATCTTCCTGAAATCGTCATCGCTTACGGGGTAGGGAATGTCCTTGGTGAGGGGTGCGTTATCCGCGGGCTCGATCCTTGGAAAGCTTATCGTGTGGGGGCCGCAGCCGAAGACGGCCTCGAGGTGGTGCGCGTGCTCCATGAGGGCGAGGAGCTCGAAGCGATAGTCGGCGAGCCCGAAGAGCACGCCCAACCCCACGTCGTCGATCCCACCCTGCATGGCCCTGTCGAAGACCGTGAGCCTGTAATCGTAATCCGCCTTTGGCGTCCCGGCGGGATGATACTGCCTGTACAGCACCGGATCGTAGGTTTCCTGGAAGCAGACGTAGGTGCCGATCTTCTCCTTCTTCAACCTGCTGAAGTCTTCTACAGGAAGAGGGGCGATCTCGATGTTTATCCGGCGCACGTAGTTTCCCCTCTCGTCGCGGACGGCGTAGGTCGTGCGGATGGCCTCGCACATGTAGTCTGTGCCGTTCCTCTGCGATTCGCCGCAGATGAGCAGGATCCTTTTGTGGCCGTCCTTAAGGAGAGACGCCACCTCGGCCTCGATCTCAGGCATCGTGAGGATGGTGCGCTTCAGGGACTTGTTGTCGCTGCGAAAGGCGCAGTAAAGGCAGTTGTTGACGCAGACATTCCCGGTGTAGACAGGCGCGAAGAGAACGAGACGCCGACCATAGATATGCTCCTTGACGGTCCGTGCCGCCTCCATTATCAGGTGTATCTGCGCGGGGTCGCTCACCCGGAGAAGGGAGGCGACCTCCCGCTGGTCAAGGCCCTTGAACTGCAAGGCCTTGTTCAGGATGGCGTTCAGTTCGTTCTCTGACGGGGCCTTTTCCTCCAGGAGGCTGTACAGTCTGTCCCTGTCGATGAAGGGCTTTTCTTTCTCGTGACGGTCCATGTCTATTCTCCTTATCCTCCGTCAGGTGTGAGACGCTGCTCGATGTCTCACTGCTCACGGTATTTTGTGAGAATAGATTTTACCTCCACTCCCTCGAGCTTTCCGATCTTGCCGGTAAGAGCGTTGATCCGATCCGTGTTCCCTTCGATGACGAGAGAGATGATGTTGATGCCGTGGTCGCGGATGGGGATCCCCTGCCTTCCCAGGATGATCTCCGAATACTCCGAGAGCAGGGTATTGACCCTGGGCACGCTCGTTTTGTTCGTCAGAAGGATGAGAATTGCACCAAATCTCTTTTCTATCGGACCTTCTCCTCTAGATCAGAATAAAGATTGATACTTCGAAAGAGATAAAATCTATTTCTCAGTCCTTCTCACTATAACGCACGGAGGCCGAAGGCGCAAATATTTTTTCATCGCAGCCGCCGGTCCGCGCGGGGGCCGCATGCGTCCTATTCCGGTTTGGTCAGGCGCCGCATCGTGCAGTTGTAAGAAACGATCTGCCAGACAATGAGAAGCAGTATGATCGCGGAACTGGAGACGGGCAGTCCGTCGTAGGAGAACACATCGTGCCTTCTGAGGGCAGTGTTGCCCCTGTCAGCCTCGAAATCCTTGAGGAGGGAGAACTTGAGGCCCAGGGAGAACCCGCGGGTCTTTCCATCCAGCGCTTTCTCTGGTGGCAGTTTGAAGAAAGATACCTGAAAGCAGGAAAGGCAGAAGAGGAAGATCAGAATGGCGAGCGAGGTCATGAGCGTCGTCTTCGTGGCCCTGCCCGTCAGGAGGGCTTCGCGCTCGTCGCGTTCCCTGATGAAGGTCAACCTGGCGAGCACGCTGTCGCGGAATGGCCCGGATAGGATCAGCCGGACGCCCAGGTAGATGGAAAGGAGCATCCAGAGGGCATAGGCGAATCCGCTGGCGTTGTACACCGCCCTCATCGGTGCGGCCGCGAGCCCCGTATCGAAGATATGGTTGAAAAGGGCCCCTGCCGCCAGAACGGGAAGCCCCCAGAGGAACACCTTCAACATGATCTGATCCAGCATTTTCATTTCTCTTCCTCCTCAACAGAAAAAATGTCATTGATATCTCTCTTGAAATACCGGGCAATGCGGAAGGCAAGCCCCAGGGAAGGGTTGTAGTCCCCCTTCTCGATGGCGACAATGGTGGCCCGTGTCACCCCGACCTCTTTCGCCAGCTTCTCCTGGGTGATGCGATGCTCCGCACGCAATACGTTCAACCGGTTAACAATCTTTAACGCCTCACACGATCTTCCCATCTGTCCCACCTGAAGTATAGTTAATATTACTTATGGTATATTTTATCTTACATAATGTCAAGCTAATTATACAGACAAGAACGCGGGAAGGCGTTTGGAGCCTTCCGGTCCCTTTTTCGGTTCGGTTGGTCCCATCATTGTGGTGCCCGATGTCCCGGCCTGACAGACTATAGCCACGATATCGGGTCCGGCGGACGTTGTTCAGGTGGTTTGCGATCTCTTAAGTATTCCGACAGGCAACAGGGCAGGTGTTTAACGCAAAGTGTGGGCCGCGAACGTGAAGCAGACCGGCACTCTTTGACCTCAAAAGGGGCCTTCGTTCGTCGGGTCTGACCCGGGGCGGCTGTGCCGGCTCGACCGGGGGACACCGCAGGCGTTAGAGAATCCATAGGAAACAGGTCCTGCCGACTGATCCAAGAAAAAAGAGGTGATGCGCTTATGGCAAAGAAACCCGCTAATCTTCTCTATGGTGTCGATGACCGGCCCCCGGCCGGTGTTTGCGTGGTGCTGGCGTTGCAGCACATCTTCTTCCTTGCCAGCGGTTTCATCGTGGTGGCCATCGTCATGGGCCAGATGGGCTGCAGCCCCGAGCTCATCCGCAACGTCGTGTCCATCACGATGATCGCGGGCGGCATAGCCACGATTCTCCAGGCACTGAACCGCGGCCCCGTTGGCAGCGGCTACCTCTGCACGGAGGGCACGGACCCGAGTTTCCTCTCCATCTCCATCCTGGCTGGCAGCGTGGGCGGCCTGCCGCTCGTTTTCGGCATGACCATCGTCTCCGGTGTCATCGAATGCCTGCTGTCCCGGGTCATGCACCGTCTCAGGGTCATCTTCCCTCCCGATGTCACCGGGGTGGTGCTCACCATGGTGGGCCTCAACATCGTCCCCATCATGATCCTCGACTTCATGGGTGTCAAGGACAGGGTGAGCCCCATCGAGACGGCGAACGTTCTCGTCGCGATGATCACCCTTGCCATCATGGTAGGGATGAGCGTGTGGGGCAAAGGCAAGCTGCGTCTCTATTCCGTGATCGTCGGTATCGCAGGCGGTTACGCGGCTTCCATCCTCCTGGGGGTGCTGACAATGGCTGAGATGCGTGAGGTGATCGAGGCGCCGCTGGTGTCTGCGCCTGACTTCTCGCACGTCAGTTATGCCTTCGATCCGGCCCTTATCATCCCCATGGTGATCGTCACCCTGGCCTCCACCCTGAAATCCGTCGCCTCCCTCACCATGTGCCAGCAGGTCAACGACACGGCCTGGGTCCGCCCGGACCTCGTCAATATCGGCAAGGGTACCCTTGCCGACGGCCTTGCCTCCATCATCGGCGGCGGGTTGGGGGCCCTTGGGAAGTCCCTCTACGCTGCCAGCGTGGGCCTCACCGCGGCCACGGGTGCGACGAGCAGGATCATCGCCTGGTATATCGGGGTCATCTTCATCGCGCTCGCCTTCCTGCCGAAACTGGCGGCGGTCTTCAGCATCATGCCGAAGCCCGTCATGGGAGGGGCGCTCGTCTACATGGTCTGCTTCATGGTCATCTCCGGCATCCAGATGATGACCTCCCGGATGATCGACAACCGCAAGACCTTCGTTATCGCCGTTTCCCTCATGTTCGGTATGAGCGTGGACATATTCCCCGACCTGTACCGTCACGCCCCTGCGTGGCTGGAGCCCTTCCTCAGTTCCTCCCTGACGGTCACCACGGTGCTCGCGGTCGTTCTGAACCTGATCATGCGCATCGGGATCTCCCGCCGCGCGACACTGAAGGTGACCTCCGGGGAACATTCCTCGGATATCGTGTTCCGGTTCATGGAGGACCTGGGCGCCGCCTGGGGTGCCCGCAAGAACGTTGTCTACAGGGCCGTGGCAGCCATGAACGAGTTCGCGGAAACCATAGTTCACTGCGGAATGGAGGGCAGGGAGATCCTCATGACCGCCATCTTCGACGAATTGAGCCTGGATATCCGCATCACCTACGAGGGTCCGCCGGTGCAATTCCCCGAGGAACGCCCCGACATGGCGGCCATCATCGACGACCCGGAGGCGCTTGCCCGCATGTCCGGATTCCTCGTCCGCCACTACGCGGACCGGATCAAGGTGTCCCGGGAAGGCGAGCGGACCAGGGTGGACCTCCATTTCGACCATTGACGCCGGCCCTTTTCAAAAACGAATCCCTTGTGCCGGAGATCCGGGTTTCAGTGCAACCCGGGTCCGTCCCCTCCCGGGAAACAACTTGACAGTCCCCGCAGATGCGGGGATGATAATGATGCGGGAGGGCTGACCATGACCTTTGAGGATTGTCTTCGATACATTGAAAGGACCCCTGACGGTTTCCTTGCAACGGTGGAGGGTGAGAGGCCGCACGTGCGCCCCATGACCGTGTGGCTCGCGGACTCGAGCGGGATCTATTTCTACACCTCTGCGGTCAAGCCTCTCGTGTCACAGCTTCTGGCAAACCCGAATGTCGAGATAGCTTTCCACCAGCCGGGCACGCCCCCCGATATCGGCACGGTGCTTCGGATCGCCGGCAGGATGGAACTCGTGGAGGACATGAGCATTCGCGCGAGGCTTTACGAGAAGTTCGACTGGTTGAAGCAGATAGGCACGGGAACCCCCGATTCCCCTACCATCCTGGTCTTCAGGATATCCTCGGGACGATTCAATCTCTGGTCCTGGGAGAACAACGTCAACCCCGGGCCATGGGTAGGTTTTCCCGCGTGAGGCGATTGGTCCCGCCGGCTCTCTCCTTATGGTAACCCTCTTGCGAACGCCATGATCGCCTCCGCGGATTCCGCCGGTCTTGTCTGCAGCAGGCAGTGCGGCGCATCGAGCGTCACAAGTTCGAAGGATGCAAAGCGGGACCTGAACCAGTCGGCCGCCCGGGCGGGGACCACCCGGTCCTGAGCCGCCTGGAGATAGAGGCAGGGCAGGGGGAAAAGGTCGTCGGGGAACGGGTATCCTTCGGCGATGAGCCTCGCCCGCCGCCTGAGACCAGCGGGCCCTGTTCGCTGCAGTGATTGGCGCAGCAATTCTTCCAGGGCCTCATCGGCATAGGAGTGAAAGAAGAGGACGTTGAGGAGACCTGCCGGCAATCTCCTCGCCAGGGAAGCTGCCCCCGGGATCGAGGCGACGGTGCGGATCAGGAGAGGATGGAGGGGTTCCGCGAAGGCGGCACTGAAGATGACGCCCTTGACGCTCGCGGGCCTCGCATGCAGCAGAATCAGCGCGACAAGACCGGAAAAGGATTCTGCAACGAGGATGGTGTCCTCACCGGTCAGCCGGGCGGCCACAAAGTCGGCGTGGTCCTTGAGGGAAAAATTCTTATCATCGGGATAGGTTATGACGGTCCGCGGGACATCAGGCGGCAGTGCCCGGGTGAGCGGCCCGAAAAACATTCCCGTGCCATCGAGGCCGGGCATGAGGACAAGTTGTATGGCGCCGGGATGGACCATCATGTCCCCGAGCTTTTCAGGACGCTCCTGATGCCGTCGCAGAGAAGCCTGGACATCTCTTCCCGCGTCTCTCTCGTCGCGGACCCAAGGTGGGGAAGCAGAACAGTTCGCGGGGCCGTAAGCCACTGCCGATCGATGTCCGGCTCGTTCTCGTAGACGTCGAGACCCACGCCGCCGATCTTCCCGCCATGGAGCAACTTGATCGCTGCTTTTTCATCCACGATCCCGCCCCGCGCCGTGTTGATGATGAAGGCCCCTTCGGGGAGGAGCGCCAGCTTCCGGCGGCTGAGAAGTCCGCGTGTCCTGTCCGTCAGCGGACAATGCAGGGACAGTACGTTGCTCGAACGCAGCAGGTCATCGAGCGGCAGGCGCCGGGCCGTCTCCGCCCCGAGGTCCACCGGTTCGCCGGTGCCTTCACGGTCCCAGAAGACGACCTTCATGCCGATCGCCCGGGCTCGCCTGGCAAAGGCCCGGCCGATGGGGCCGGAGCCGAGGATCCCGCAGGTCTTCCCCGCGAGGCCCGATCCCAGGAGAAGATCGGGGGCCCAGCCTTTCCACTGCCCGGACCTGAGCAGCGCCTCCCCTTCGCGTACCCGCCGGGTGAGGGCCAGAAGGAGCGTGAGGGCGAGGTCAGCCGTCGCGTTCGTTAATACCCCCGGTGTACTGACTATGTGGATGCCCCGTGCTTCACAATACCCCCGGGGAAGGTGGTTCGTGCCCACGGAATAGGTGCCAATGACCTTGAGGTTCGCGCAGGGCTCCAGGTCCGTCTCCGTCAGGGGCTCGGACAGGAGGACCACAAGCGCCTGTACTCCGGGGAGCGCCTCCGTCCAGGCAGCGGAGCGGTACGGAACAATGCGCAGTTCCGGGAATTCCCTGCCGAGATCCTCGATGTGCGGACCAACAAGAGCGGACGTGCTAAGAATGCGAATGCTCATTCCGGAAGCCCTTCTTACCTGGAGAATGTTCTTGTGAGAGAAAGTGTAGTGACAACGGTCTGTCGTGTCAAGACAATCCCGTAATGCGGGAAGTCACCCGGAGGTCTGTGGGAGGACTGGCAGCCCCCGCTTCTCCCGGGACAGGAAACGAGGGGCCGGATCGATACCTGTAGCGAAATCGGGGGCCCCTTCCTGTCATCATTTTGCAGACAGGGGAATACGGGAACATGATGACAGAGGAACAGACGACAACGCTGTCATCCTTTTTAGCGGCATAAGCGGCGGGCACGAAGGATCATATCTTGAAAAACCGTTTATGCCACATTGTATAAAACACAATTTTACTACAAAAAGGTTTCTCTGGATTATTGATATCGAATTGTGGGCAATGTTTCTTCCGTGCCCTCACGTGACGCATGTCTTGCTTTCCGCGGAGACAGGGAATAACATTGAGCGTAACGGTGGAGTTCATATGATGGGAGCAGAGCGGACGCTCATAGATTTTCTTTTGGATCCCCGAAGCTATCCCGAAACACCGGGAACGGTGTCTCACATTGAGACGCATATATCCCACGTGTTCATCGGGGACAGGTTCGTCTACAAGGTCAAGAAGCCCGTGGATTTCGGCTTTCTCGATTTCTCGACGTTGAAGAAGCGCCGCTTTTTTTGCGAGCAGGAGGTCCTGCTCAATTCCCGTCTGGCAAAGGGCATCTACCTCGGTGCGGTGCCCCTGTACGGGAGCGGGGGAGGGTTCAGCTTTGCTTCGAAGGGGGGTAGGAAACCCGCTGAGTACGCGGTGAAAATGAAGCGTATCCCCCTCGAGAGGCTGCTCTTCAAACTGATCGGGGAGGGGAGGCCGCTGTATGGTGCGCTGGAGGATGTGGGCAGAACTCTCGCCGCGTTCCACGAGGGAATCGCGCCATACAGGGGCGCGAGATTCGGGGGCGTCGAATCCGTCATCGCCGCCACGGAGGAGAATTTCGAGCAGATACGGCCCTTCGCGTCGCTGACCATAGGCAGGAAGACCCTTGCCATGATCGAGCGGTACACGAGAACATTCATAGCCGACCACGGGGCCGGGTTCGCCGAAAGAAGGAAGAACGGTTTTGTCCGGGATGGCCACGGGGACCTTCACTGCCAGCACGTCTGTCTCGAACATCCTCCGGTCATATTCGACTGCATCGAGTTCAACAGGGGTTTCAGGACCATCGACATCCTCGAGGACATAGCTTTTCTCTTCATGGACCTCGAATACCGGGGGAGGTTCGACCTCTCCGCCAGGCTCCACAAGGCCTACTTTGCCCGCCTGCCGAAGGCCCTCGATGAGGAATTGCTCCGGTTCTACAAGGTCTATCGCGCCGTTGTGCGGGGGAAGGTGGAGGGGTTTGCCGCGAGAGGAGTGGAGGACGCATCGGAAAGGGAAAGGGCGGTGGCGAGGGCCAGGGACTATTTCGGTCTTGCCGGTCACTATATCAGCCATTTCAAGAAGCCCTTCAATCCCGTCGTCTTCATGGGCCTGTCGGGGTCGGGGAAATCGACGATCGCGAGGGACTTCTCGCCTAACGCAGTGATCCTCCGGTCCGACGAGATGAGGAAGGAGATAACGGGTGTCGGGAAAGGCAGGCACGCCTACAGCTCTTTCGGAGAGGGGATCTACACCCCGGAGCTCACGACCCGGATCTACTGTCTGATGCTTGAGCGGGCGATGGAGTGCGCGAGGATGGGCAGGAAGGTGATCGTTGACGCAACCTACCTCAAGGCGGAGCAAAGACGGGATTTCCACGAAACCTGCATCGCTGAGGGCCAGAACCCCTTCTTCATTCACTGCTTCGCCAGTGAGGCCGTCCTGAAGGAAAGGATCAGAAAGAGGATGGAAGCGGGCACGGATGCTTCCGACGCGGACATAGCCGTCCTCGAGCACCAGCTCGCACACCTTGAAGAACCGGAAGAGCTTCCCGGCTATCGCACCCTTCGCATCAACACCGAGGACGCCATCCATAACATAGTCCAGGCGCTGAAAGAGTTCCTGTAGGGCCGGCGTGCTCTTTCCCTGGGGGTGTGGAAAAAAGGCCTCGAAAGTACTATACTCACATAAGCCACGCGCGATGGAGGTGACGTAAGGATGTTTGGCACCGAGTACGAATGCAGGGATTGCGGTCGGGCCTTCCGGGTTGATGACGACGAGAAAAGGGAACCGAGATGCCCGAGCTGCGAAAGCGGGAATGTGACGACGAGACAGGCCTGTCCGCTGCCGCCGTGGATCCAGCGCGAAAAAGGGGCCGCGCCGACCTGAAAGTAGAAGCAGGGATGGCGTCGCCATTCCCCGGGACCTTCCATCAGAGCAAATCACACATGGAAATAAGGATCAAAAGAGTGGGTTCGAACATCCTGACCGGTAACGTGTCGGGAAGGGTCAACACATACAGGGTCAGGGAAGACGGAAGGGAATTTTTGCTCACCCGGACCTTGCACACGCTCGACAGCAACATCGGCATCGCGGGAAAGAGGGGCATTCTCTACGTGGAGAGCGACGACAATAAGGTCCACCACCAGGCGACAGCCCCGGGAGGGGCCTGCGGGCTCAACACCGAGGACGAAGTAATTGAAGGGCTCTCGCCCCTTGCGCTTCGCGCGGTGCTCATGGTGGACCAGTGCGATGAGCAGGGCGAGATCACGATAACGAGGGAAGAATAGCAGGGTGTCACGACCGGACACGGTGACACGCGGTTTGCCCGTGGGATCCGTGCGGGACCGCTCCGGCGACACCCTGACGACGGAAGGAACATGAACGGGAAAGACTATTACGAGGTCCTCGAGATAAACTGCGAGGCGACGGACAGGCAGATCAAGGAGTCATATCGCAGGCTGGCCTTCCAGTATCACCCGGACAGGAACGCGGGGGACCCCGGGGCGGTCGAGCGGATGAAGGGCATAAACGAGGCGTATGCCGTTCTGTCCGACCCGGTGAAAAGACAGCGATACGACAGCCTGAGGCAAAGCTGCGGCGCCTCCGCCCACGACAGGTTCCGCGAGGGGTACTCCGACAACGATATCTTCCGCGGGTCCGACATCAATCAGATCTTCGAGGAGATCTCGCGGTCCTTCGGTTTCAGGGGATTTGAGGATATCTTCAAAGAGGTGTACGGCACCGGCTACCGGACCTTCGAGTTCAGAAATGGCGGCGTTTTCGGTAGAGGTTTCATATTCACCGGCCGTACGGGTCAGGGCGCCCTCCGGCACGGCGCCAGGCAAAGTATCGGTTCCCGCATCCTGGGAAAGCTGGCGGGGTATGCCCTGAAAAAGATGACCGGGCTCGGGACCGACAACGGCGGCGACCGGTACGATTCCCTGCGGCTCACCTCCGAGCAGGCGAAGAACGGGGGCAAGGTGCCGTACACGGACAAGGGAAGCTCGCGAAGCATTCTCATCTCCGTTCCTCCCGGCGTTTCCCAGGGACAGGTGATCCGTCTCAGAGGACTGGGGTCGCAGGGCGGGCCGCTGACGGTGCCCGGGGACCTCTACCTGGAGGTGGAGATCGCCAGGCCTTTCCTGCAGAGGGTCAGGAGTTTTCTCAAAGATAAGGCGGATGGGCTACGGCCGGCGGACTGATCAGTCCTTCAGGATGAGAAACAGCCGGTCCGCGAATTCCTCTCTCGATGCCTGTCCTTTCCCGGTGCCGGCAAAGCTTGCCTCGTCAAAAGAGGCGAGGAGTTCCTGAAGACGTTCCTGGCCCCTGACCCATTTCAGGAGCCTTGAGAAATCCTCTTCCTGCGAGAAATCGTTGTTCCCAAGGATGAATCCTTTGCATTTCGTGCATATGTATGCTTCCAGGGAGTAGGTGTTCAGAGGCTTGTCCGGATCGTAGTCGTGCCAGCACAGACCCATCGCCTCGGTGAGGAATCTGTCCCTTTCTTCGTTCATGTCGGCTACCTCCCGGCGTCACTATACCACGGAACGGATGCCGGTTCATCCGTTCTATTTTTCCCGATGGAAAGGCCAGGCTACGATCCCGCCTTCCATGACGCGTACGTTCTTCCATCCGTGGCCCTCGAGCAGGCGGGCCGCCTCGTATCCGCGCAGGGATATCTTGCAGTAGCAGACGATCTCGGCATCCTTGTCCCCGGGGATCTCGTGGAGACGCTTTCTGAGCATTCCCAGCGGTATCAACGTCTCGCCTATGCCGAGCCTCATCTGTTCGTATTCATCAGGTCCGCGCACGTCAAGGAGGAAGACCTTCTCCTTCCTGTCGACCTTCTCTTTCACCTCCTTGCATGAGATCCCCTTCATGAGGCCCCGCATCTTGTTCTCGATGATGTGCGCGGACGCGATCCCGTGGTCGATCGCCAGCGAGAAGGGAGGGGCGTAGGGAAGGTCTGCGTTGACCATATGTTCCACCGTCAGGCCGCCCTTGATCGCCATCGCCCACTGGGCGATCTGCTTGGCGACGTCACCGGGGCCGACGCACTGAGCGCCGAGTATCCTGCCCGACGGTCTCTCGACGACGAGCTTGGTGACGAGCGTCCTGGCCGTCATGAAAGCCGGCTTGTCGGGACTCGCGTTGATGGCGGTCTCTATATCGGTGTAGCCTGCTTCTCTCGCAGCCTTCTCCGACAGGCCCGTCGAGCCCGCGGCAAAGTCGAAGACCTTGCAGATCCCCGTTTGAATGGTGCCGGGAAAGGCCGCGCGGTCGCCCGCCACGGCGTTCTCTCCCGCCACGCGGCCCTGGAGGTTCGCGAGGTCGCCGTAAGGCGCCAGCACCTTCCTGCCGGTGATGAGGTTCGTGACCTCCACGCAATCGCCCACGGCGTAAATGTCGGGGTCCGATGTCCTCATGTGCTCGTCGACGGTGATTCCCCCGGTCTGCCCGATCTCGAGACCGGCATCCTTCGCCAGCTTCGTGTTGGGTTTCACCCCTATCGCCACGACGGCGAGCTCGCAGGGAAGCTCCGTGCCGTTCGTGAGCTTGACGGCGGTGAGCTTTCCCGACTCGCCCAGGAAGGCGGCGAGACCGTTCTGCGTTATCACGTTGGCGTTTTTGCTTCTGACGTGGTTCTCGACGAGCTTCGCCATCTCCCAGTCGAGAAAGGTGAGGAGCTGCGGCAGAAGCTCGACGACGGTGATCTCCATCCCCGCGAGCTCCAGGGCCTCGGCGGTCTCGATGCCGATGAGGCCGCCGCCGATTATAACGGCCTTTCGGATCTTCCTCTCGTCCCGTATCCTTCTGAGGTAATCCGCGTCCTGCATGGACTGGAGCGTGGTTATCCCGGACAGTTCCGTTCCGGGGACGGGGGGGATCCTGGGGGTGGAGCCTGTTGCGATGACGAGCTTGTCGTAAGGAACAGCCTCCCTCTCGCCGGAGGCGAGATTCCGGCACGCCACGGTCCTGCCCTGCCTGTCGATGGCCTCGGCCTCGGTCCGGGTCTTTGCGACGATGCCTTTGGCGTTCATGAAGAAAACGGGGTTCCGGGTTACGCCCGCGGCGGTGCTCAGCAGCATGTTCCTGTCATCGAAGAAACCGCCCACGTAATAAGGATACCCGCAGGAGGCCATGGAGAGATCGGGGTCTTTCTGTATGATCGTGATCTCTGCCTCTTCATCCATTCTGCGCGCCCGTGCCGCAGCCTTGGGGCCGGCGGCCGATCCGCCGATCACCACTATCCGTTTTGACTTACCCATGATGTCCTCCTTGCTGTGACCGGGGCGACGATGCCAGAAGGCTGACCCGGGGGATCACGATTCCGTGGGTCTCATTCCGGCCCCGGTTCCGACAGTGTTTATAATATATATTCATAACAGGAAAATCAAGCTCGGCGGCGGAAAATGTACCATGTCGCACCATGCGGGGTATCCTCGGTGCCTGTGTATGCTGCTATCCCGTTGACCCCTCGTCGTCCCTCTTCCACAGGACTAGCACAAGCCATGTCATGAAGATCCTCACCGGCAGTGCAATATCTTCCGGCAGGACGATGGCCGCTTTCCTCGTCAGGGCATGTACGGGCCTGACGGTACCCACCTCCCGGCCGTTCTCGCTCAGGATGAAAGTGCGCTCCACCGGGGACGCCGCCCGCAGCCCGTATTCCCTTCCGTTGTTCGTGACGGTGAATGATCGGAACAAGGCGCTCGGTTTCTCGGCCCGGGCCAGTTCCACTCCATCTTCCTCAATGACGAATGCGCCTCCGAAAAGACTTTCACGGAACAGCCTGTAGCTCTTCCCATCAAGCTTGAGCTCGCCTGCCTCGCGCATCCATCCGATGTCAATTGCGGCGATTGCCTCGTCGTTCTCATCGAAGATAGTGAACTTCCAGGAAAACCAGCTTTTGGGTTCGGCTCTGAGCATGCGATGGAAGCCTCCTTCACAGGGTATTTTCCCGGCATGGTCCAGCCGGGTGTCGAGCATATCTCCTTGTTATATATGGCGGAAAAGGGAAAAGCAAGAAAGGATGCGAGAGGTGCGATGATATCCGGCGTCAGGAACCTGCAATTGACGTTTTGCAGGGGTGGAGGTATAGTTGATGCTGTTGCAGAGGCGACATCACGGCACAGGAAGGGCGAAACGATGGAAAGGGAGCAGAGGATCACCGCCGCGGCAAAGATCATGGAGTCCTTTGCCGAACTCACGGGGCTTGCGGCGGCGCGGCCGTCACCGAAACGGTACCTGTGGACGGACGCGTATGGGGTCTGCAACCTTCTCGGACTCTATCGCGAGACCGGGGACGTCGGGTACAGGGACCAGGCACTGCGGCTGGTGGACGAGGTGCACCATGTGCTCGGCAGACACCGCAAGGGTGACGCGAGGCAGGGCTGGATAAGCGGCCTCGACGACAAGGGGGGAGAGGCCCATCCGACGGCGGGAGGTCTGAGGATCGGCAAGAAACTCGGTGAACGAGGCCCCGACGAGCCCCTCGACGAGAAAAGGGAGTGGGACAGGGACGGGCAGTACTTCCACTACCTCACGAAGTGGATGCATGCGCTCAACCTGGTTTCCCGCGCGACAGGCGACTTCACATACAACCGGTGGGCGATGGAACTGGCGAAGGCGGCGCACCGCGGGTTCGTCTACACCGTTCCCGGGACTGAGGCAAGGCGGATGTTCTGGAAGATGAGCACCGATCTCTCCTATCCCCTTGTGGCCTCCATGGGGCACCACGATCCGCTCGACGGTCTCATCACCTTCATCCAGCTCGAGGCAACGGGGATGGAGGACCCCGACAGGCCGGAACACCTCGGCCTTGCGGCTGAGATCGACGACCTTGCCGGTATCTGTGAGGGAAGGGAATGGCAGACGGATGACCTTCTCGGCCTCGGGGGCCTGCTTGCCGACGCCTTCCGGGTGGCGCAGCTCTTCGTGAAGGGCGACATCGAGGGGTCCGACACGCTCCGGGTGATCCTCGACGCGTCCCTGCCGGGCCTCAAGTACCCCGACAGGGAGAACTTCCTCTACGCGCCCGCCCGGTTCCGCCTTGCCTTTCGGGAACTGGGGCTGTCGATAGGGTTCCACGCCCTCGAAAGACTGGAATCGCTTATCGAAAAGAACCGGGAGGCCTTCGCCGGGGACCGTGACATCGCCGTCCTGATGAAGACCCTTTGGAAGTACCTGCCCCTGGGCGAGAAGATCGAGACCTTCTGGCTTGACCCTGTCAATCAGAAGACCGACGTGTGGAAGGAACACCGCGACATAAACATGGTCATGCTCGCAACGAGCCTCGCCCCTGACGGATTCCTTGGGCTTTAAGACGGGCACAAGTTGAAGGGTTGAAGGGAAAGAGGCGGTTTCAGGTTCCAGGTTCCAGCAACTGTGTTGAATGTCAATTGATTTCTTTTTCATGAACGGGCCTCCGCCCATGTTGCTTTGTTCTTCATCA
>MVQP01000074.1 GCA_002067235.1 Syntrophorhabdus sp. PtaB.Bin047 | reverse complement strand
GGAAAAGGCGGGTACATTGAACAACCCTTCGAACCCGCAAAAAGTATTTTTCCTCTTTTCCCCGTATGCCCGTTAAGCGCCTCAAGCGCCGACCCGTATGCCCGTACACCCTTTTTACGGTCGCAGGAGCGGAAAAAGGATAACTTCCCGTATCGACGCACTGTCCGTGAGCAGCATCGTCAGCCTGTCTATGCCGATCCCCTGGCCGGCGGTCGGGGGAAGGCCGTATTCGAGGGCCGTGATGTAGTCGTCGTCGAGGGTGGCGCCCTCTTCCTTCTGCGCTATCTGGAACTCGAAGCGCTCGCGCTGGTCCTCGGGGTCGTTGAGCTCGTTGAAGCCGTTCGCTATCTCCATGCCCGATATGTAGAGCTCGAAGCGCTCCGTGATGTCGGGGTTCTGTGCGTTTCGCTTCGCGAGGGGTGAGACCTCTATGGGGTACTGGGTGATGAATGTCGGCTGGATGAGCTTCTTTTCGCAGAGTTCCTCGAAGATCTCCGTGATGAGCTTGCCCTTCGACTCCTTCTCGGCCCCCTCGATCTCGAGCTCCTTGGCGTACGCGGCAAGACGCGCCGGGTCGTCAAGGGCGGAGAGGTCGAAATTGCCGTATTCCGCCATGGCCTCGGCCATCGTAATCTTCCGCCAGGGCGGGGTGAAGTCTATCTGCTGCTCATTATATGTAATGGTATAGGTCCCGAAGAGCTCCTTCACGAGCGACGACACCATGTCCTCAGTGAGGGCCATGAGGTCCTCGTAGGCGGCGTAGGCCTGGTAGTATTCGAGCATGGTGAACTCAGGGTTGTGGCGCACGGAGATGCCCTCGTTGCGGAAGTTCCTGTTGATCTCGAAGACGCGCTCGAAGCCGCCCACGACAAGGCGCTTGAGATAAAGCTCCGGTGCTATGCGGAGAAAAAGGTCCATGCCCATGGCGTTGTGGTGGGTGACAAAGGGCTTGGCCGTGGCGCCGCCGGGGACCACCTGCATCATGGGCGTCTCGACCTCGATGAAGTCGCGCTCGATGAAATACCGCCTGATGTAGTCGATGATCCGTGCCCGCGTGGTGAAGACGTCCCGCACCTTTTCGTTGACGATGAGGTCGAGGTAGCGTTTGCGGTAGCGTTCCTCGACATCCTTGAGCCCGTGCCATTTCTCGGGGAGCGGCCGCAGGGACTTGGTGAGGAGCTTTACGCTGTCGGCGAGGACCGTCAGCTCCCCCGTTCTCGTTTTGAAGACCTTGCCCTCGAGGCCGATGATGTCGCAGATGTCGAACTTCTTGAATATATCGTAGGCGGGGCTTTTCAGGACGTCCTTGCGGATGTACGCCTGTATCTTCCCCTTCCTGTCCTGCACGTGGATGAAGGCGCTCTTGCCAAAATCGCGGAAGGCCATGATGCGCCCCGCGACGGCGACGCGCTCTTCGTTCTTTTCCAGGTCCTCGGCGCTTAGCGGCCCGAATCTTTCCTCCACATCCCTCGTCGTCGTGTAGGGACCCCTGTCCTGGGGGTAGGTATCGATGCCCTGTTCCTTCAGGCTTTTTTCTTTCTCCTTGCGTACGGCATAGAGCTCATTTGTCGGTTCCATTTTATCCTCGGTCAATTGGCGATATATTTCTATACTTCCACAACAACGTCATAATCAAGCGTTTTCACGACCTTTCCCTCGCGTATGTCACCTTCGGCACAGACACCGTTCACGAAGGCGACCCCGTCGATGTCGGGTGCCTGGGTGAGCATCCTGCCGACCTTCGGGCTCGCTCCCACGTCCTCGACGATGACCTTTACCGTCTTCCCCAACAGGTCCTCGAGGCGGGCACGTGATATCTCCTTCTGCGTCTCCATGAGGCGTGTGTAGCGGTCGCGCTTCACCCCTTTGCGTATCTGCCCCTTCATCCTGTACGCCGCGGTGCCCTCTTCCCTGGAGTACATGAAGGCGCCGAGCATGTCGAACTGATGGCGCCGCACGAAGGCGAGGAGGGCCTCGAACTCCTCTTCCGTCTCCGTCGGGAACCCGACGATGATGGACGTCCGGAGCACCGCTCCCGGCAGGCGCCGCCTCATCATCAAGAGCGTCTCCTCGAGGTAGGCCTTCGTATGCCCCCTGCCCATGAGGGAAAGGATGCGGTCCTCGGAATGCTGGATGGGGACATCGAGGTAAGGTATGATCCGCCCGTCGCTCCCCATGAGGTCGATGAGCCGCTGCGTGACCCCCTTTGGGTGCATGTAGAGGAGCCTCAGGTGCCAGTCGCCCTTTTCCCTGAGGAGTGATTCGATAAGACCGGTCAGTCCCCGTTCCCGTCCGGCGTCCTTTCCATAGGAGGTGATGTCCTGGCCGATGACATTGATCTCGCGGTAGCCATGATCGAGAAGCCAGCGGAACTCACCTGCGACGTCCTTTTCGGCCCTCGACGTCAAAGTTCCGCGGATGGCCGGTATTGTGCAGTAGCGGCAGCGGTTGTCGCAGCCTTCCTGTATCTTCAGATAGGCCGTCGGTGGTCTCGTCAGCACCTGCCGGGGAAAGGTCTCCGAAAAACCTCCCTCCCGGAGGTGCAGGCCGTCCTTCCCGATGATGCCGTCGATCTCGCCGTACCAGGACCTTCCCACGAAGGCCGCAACCTCGGGAAGGAGACTGGCGAGTTCCTCGCGGTACCGTTCGACGAGACACCCCGTGACGACAACCCTCCTGCCCGCCTCCCGGGTCGCCTCGAGGACGGTCTCGATGGACTCGCGCGCCGCCTCGGCGATGAAGGCGCAGGTGTTGACGATGATCGTGTCTCCGTCGTCACCGACGGTGTGCCCCGCCGAGCACAGCTTCTCCGTTATGAATTCCGACTCCACGAGGTTCTTCGGGCATCCCAGGCTTACAATCCTAAATCTCATAAACGGCACATTTCTCCCTGCACCTGTCGCTTCTCTTCCCCGTGCACCCCGCGCCGATGCCGATGCCGTGGCAGAGGAAGAAGTCGTATTTCAAGGGGTCGGAGGGGCAATAGCGCTTCAAGGCCTCCGTGATCTCCCGGGCGGCCCGGTACGAAGGGGTCTTCTGCCCTGTCCAGCCGAGGCATCTTCCCACCTTGTATATGTGTGTATCGAGGGGTATGGTGAGGTCCGCCGGATCGATGAAATCCCAGATGCCGATATCAATCCCATCCTTTCTCACCATCCACCGGAGGAACATGTTCCAGCGCTTCTGCGCCCCCGTCGACGACGGTCTGGGAAAGAAGAAGGTAAGCCTGTCGTCGCCGGAAAGGTAGACGTCACGGATGCGCCAGACGGCCCGCCGGGTGTCGCCCTCGTAAAAGGAGCGGAACATGGCGCCCAGGGACCCGTGGTCCGCGACAATCCGGTGCAGCACCTCGAAGAGCCGAACGAGGTCGTCCTCCTTCTGGAAGCGGTAGTAAAGGCCTCTGAGCCCCTCCCATGCGCCGCGCCGGACAAAGCGGTCGGGCCCCTCGTCCATCAGGGCGAAAAGCCTCGCGAGGAAACCCATGAAGACCTCGATCTTCCCGTAGGCGAACTGTGCCGCGATGAGACCGGCGATCTCCCTGTCGGCGTCGAGACTCCAGCGATGAACGAAGGAAACGGGGTCCCTGTCCACCCGGCGGATAACCGCCGGTCCTTCTTCTTCATAGATCCTGTCGAGATCGGCTATCGGGACCACCTTCGCGCGAAGACCCCCCACAAGGGGCCGGTTTTGCGAACAATGTACACCAGATGGGCCAATCTTTTCAAATCGGGTCCCGGCAGGTTCCTTGCTTTTTGACGGTCCCTCGTGGTAATCTTCCCCGTCTGCATAACATCCGTATTCTCTTCAGGAGGCACCATGGGATTGCGCTATGACGAAGTGAACGACCACGTCCTCGCCCTGCTCAGGGAGGTGAGGTCGCAGGATTTCCCCGAACTGGTTAACGCGAAGATAAAGGTCCTCTTTGACCTGAAGAAGAGGAAATCGGGGGGGATGCTCGTCCTTGCGCGCATAATCAAGACGAACGACCTCATGCGCCACCTCACCAAAAATGGCGCCGATGCCATCGAGGGGTACGATTACATCATCACTCTCGACAAGAAATGCTGGGAGAACATCACGGACCTCGACAGGGTCAAGATACTGCGCCACGAACTGCGGCACACCTTCTTTGACATAGAGTCCGATGACAACCCTTACAAGCTGCTCAATCACAGCATATCCGACTTCTACGAAGAGGTCGAGCTCAACAAGAACGACCCCCGCTGGCGCGAACGCGTCGCCACCCTCACCGAAGACATCTACGAACAGGAAAAAGAGGCCAGGGTAGAAAAGAAACGGAAAAAGAAAGCGAACTGATCAGAACCGTTAGGACCGTCGGAATAGAAAAATGGGAAGCGCCCACTGTCACTGAATGGCTCCTTCTACGGGTTCCGACCGTTCCAACTGTTTTCCCCCATGACATCTGCACCGTCAAGGTAGTATACTATAGGCGCTTCGTCTGTGACGCTGACTAACCGCAAAAAACCAACCAAGGAGGATATACGCTCATGATGTACTCTCAGGAAGTGGAGAAGATGTGCTCCGTAACGAAAGGAGCGGACCACGGCCCGGCGCCGATCCCGCAGGAAGGCAAGTGGACCCAGGTGAAGGAGATTAAGGATATATGCGCCTTTACGCACGGTATAGGCTGGTGTGCCCCCCAGCAGGGGACATGCAAGCTGACGCTCAACGTCAAGGACGGGATCATCGAGGAGGCGCTTGTCGAGGCGCTCGGATGTTCGGGCATGACCCATTCCGCCGCCATGGCCGCCGAGATACTTCCGGGCAAGACCATACTCGAGGCGCTCAACACGGACCTCGTGTGCGACGCGATCAACACGGCGATGAGGGAGCTCTTCCTCCAGATCGTCTACGGCAGGAGCCAGTCGGCATTCTCCGAAGGCGGACTCGCGATAGGCGCGGGGCTCGAGGACCTGGGGAAGGGCCTGCGCAGCCAGGTGGCCACCATGTACGGTACCGTGGCAAAAGGCCCCCGGTACCTCGAGATGGCCGAGGGTTACGTGAGAAGGATAGCCCTCGACGAGAACAATGAGATAATCGGCTACGAGTTCGTGAGCCTGGGCAGAATGATGGAGATGATAGCGAAGGGCATGGACGCCAATGAGGCCCTTCAGAAGGCTTCCGGGAAGTACGGAAGGGTCGACGAAGCGGTGAAGCTGATCGACCCCAGGCATGAATAAGGAGGGATGACGATATGGCACTTTTCGAGAACTACGATAGAAGGATCGGGCAGATCAACGCCGTGTTGGACAAGTACGGCATGAAGTCGATAGACGAAGCGAAGGCGATCTGTGACGCGAAGGGCATAGATCCCTACAAGATAGCGAAGGAAACCCAGCCGATATGTTTCGAGAACGCCGGATGGGCGTATGTCGTTGGCGCGGCCATCGCGATAAAGAAAGGCTGCACGAAGGCGGCGGACGCCGCTGAGGCCATAGGCGAAGGGCTGCAGGCCTTCTGCATCCCCGGGTCCGTGGCAGACGACAGGAAGGTGGGCCTGGGGCACGGGAACCTGGCCGCCATGCTCCTGAGGGAAGACACAAGGTGTTTCGCCTTTCTGGCGGGGCATGAGTCTTTTGCGGCCGCTGAAGGCGCCATCGGCATTGCCAAATCGGCGAACAAGGTCCGCAAGGAGCCCCTGCAGGTCGTGCTGAACGGTCTCGGGAAGGACGCGGCACAGATCATCTCGCGGATAAACGGTTTCACCTACGTGCGCACGAAATTCGATTACCACTCGGGAAAGCTGGAGATCGCGGAAACCCGGCCCTACTCTAAAGGCGACAGGGCTGCGGTCAGATGCTACGGCGCCGACGACGTCCGTGAGGGTGTTGCCATCATGCAGCACGAGAAGGTCGATGTCTCCATCACGGGGAACTCGACGAACCCCACCCGTTTCCAGCACCCCGTCGCCGGCACGTACAAGAAGGAGTGCATCGAGATGGGGAGGAAATACTTCTCCGTTGCGTCGGGTGGCGGCACGGGCCGGACGCTCCATCCCGACAACATGGCCGCTGGCCCCGCATCATACGGCATGACGGACACGATGGGCCGGATGCACTCGGACGCCCAGTTCGCGGGCTCGTCATCGGTCCCGGCGCACGTGGAAATGATGGGCTTCCTCGGCATGGGCAACAACCCCATGGTCGGTGCGACCGTCTCGGTGGCGGTGGCTATAGAGCAGGCAGGGTAGGCGAAAGACAGGTCTTTCAGACCGTGTCTTCTCGTCATTCCGTCCAATCGCCGGGGCAGTATCGGGAGAGTTCTTCCAGGAATTGCTCGCGGCCGGTGAAACGGATGGCGTTGATGCCTGCCAGGCGGGCCCTTTCACAGTGGCCTTCGTCGTCGTCAATGAAGAGCATGCGGTCCGGTGCGGCGCGGAGATTTGAGACGGTGTCCGAGAAATGCGTGGGGTCGGCCTTGCTCTTGCCGATGTGGTAGCTGTTGTAGACGATGTTGAAGTGTTTGAAGAAACGGTGCAGGTCGTTGAGCTCGTCGAGCCAGTTGGTCTGATCGCTGAGGATGACGACGCGGACGCCCGCCGTTCGCAGTTTCCTGACGATATTCAGCATCCAGGCCCGGGGCGTGAAACGGGAAAGGATCTCGTTGCGAAGGGTCGCATCGTCACCGGTGATTCCTGTTGCGCTGCGGATCGCCTGCCAGTAGGCGGGTTCACGGCCGCGGCCCGTTATGTAGCCTGTCCTGTGGATGAGGTCCCGGGCGAGGTTGATGAACTCCGTCTCGTCGAGGCCGTGCCTCTGCGCGATGGCCTTGAGGCCGTTCGCGAAGCCTTCGTCGGCCAGGACGCCGCCGAAATCAAAGAGGACTACATCCACGTTGCATATGGAAGGTTCCGCATCCATACCATCTCCTTCGGGGAAAATGTAGCACAGGCCGGAGGCTCCTTTCCATACCCGCTAGAGGTCATAGTTGCCGATCCGCTCCGGCTGATAGACGATCTGGGTTATCTGTATCCTCTTCATCCCCGCCGGGACCTCCCAGTTAAGGCTGTCGCCTTCGCGACAACCGATGAGAGCGGTCCCGATGGGTGCCAGAACGGAGACGGCCTTCTCACCCATGCCCGTTTTGTTGGGGAATACAAGGGCGAAGGACCTTTCTTCGCCGGTATCGAGGTCCCTGACACGGACGACGGAGTTCATGGTGACGACGTCGGCGGGAATCTCCCTGGGGCCCACTACCTTCGCCCTGTCGAGTTCCTCCTCCAGGCGGTCGAGATAAGGCGTATCGCTCCCGCCGTATATCTCGATCAATGCCCGCAGTCTCTGCATGTCGCGCTCTGTTATGTAGATCTCGCCTGTCTTCATAGCACCACCCCCTGCATGTTCTTTGGTGAAGGAGGTTTCCTTCGTTATCCGATCGCATTACCGCCCGTTCCGTTCTTCCCCGTGTCCCTCACATCGACCACCGTGCCGTCATCACGGCCATTATTGGGGAAAAGGAGCCGTGCGGCGTTCCTGCCCCGGTGATGCGGTCGGTGTCTAGCTCCTAAAGAACTGTTTTGAAGGCGAACCTGAGAATGTCCACGGGAAGATGGAAGATGTAACGGAAACGGTCTGTTGACGTGTCGGACATGACCAAAGTTAACATAAAAGTACCCGGGTGTCAAAAGCCTGTTGACCTCACATGGTACTCCCCCCACGGCCATCGGCCCTGCAAACGACAGTGAGGCCGGGTGCGTACGGTGCCCTTTGCCGTGACCTCGATGCACCGGACCTGCAGGGACTGTGACCGCCGTACAAAAAAAGAGGGTGGATTGCCAGGCTGCAACAGGTTCACGCGCGTTTGAAGTCTGTCTTCCACTTTCAATGAAGAGGTTCGAAGTTGGGCTCCTTCGACTCAGATAGTCCCTTCATTTACTCGTTGCCTGGGCTCATCCGCCCTATACTTACCTAATAGCACACATTTTCCATGTGTCAAGTCTTATTCGGGCGGCAATTCCCTGGGCTCGTACAGCTCAAAGGTCCGCACCATCGGCGGCCCCTTGAGCATGCCGCCGGCGACCTCCTGCAGCTTCGGCCACAGGCTCGCCGTGGCGGCCTCGGCGTCCTCTTTTGATTCCCAGAGGCTCAAAGCCCCGCACTCTCCCGTCTCGCGGTCGGCAAAGAATGTCGCGCCCTTGAAGCCCCTCATCGTCTTGTAGATGGGGGCGAACGTGTCGGCCACCATTTCACCCGTTGAATGCATCCCCGGTCCAAAGTTGACCAGGATCAGTCGCGTATACATAGGCACACCCCCTTTGTTCGTCGACGGCGCCCGGACCTGCCCGACCATTCCCGTGGCCCGGGCTGTTCACTTCGTGAGCAGCACGGGACACTTCGAACCTTTCAACACGTTCCTTGCCACTCCGCCGACGAGATATTTCGCGATACCCGATTGACCCAGGGAAGCGATCACGATCAGGTCGATCCCTTTCTCTTCGCTCTCCTTCAGTATCTCTTCATAGACGATACCCGTCCGGACATCGGTTGCCACATCGAGGCCCGCGGCCTGGGGGAACCTGTCGAGCTGGTTCTTCAACCTCTCCTGTGCCTCCCATCGGAGGCTTTCCTCGAACTCGGGACGGATAACGACTATGACATGGGTGACGAAGACCCTGGCCTGATACTGTCTTGCGATATCCAGTGCCTGTTCCAGCGCCCTGTCGGAATGCTCCGAGAAATCAGTCGGCACAAGTATCCTTGTCGGCATGAGCATCGCACATCATCTCCTTTGCGTATGACCTCTGCCTAGTTCAAGTATAGCTGCTTTTCAGCGGATTTGGTGAGGTATCGCCTGCGCTCCCGGCCGCCCATTCTATGGCAGACAGGACATCCCCGAGCATCACCCGCCTGACGACAGGTCCCCGTTGACCATTCGCACCTTCTTTTCGCCCTTGAACCTGTAACCTGAAACCTGTAACCTGAAACTTTTCTCTATATCGCCTCTATCGTTGAAGGTGGTTTCGTGGCGATGTTGTACGTCACGCTCACGACGCCGGGCACTTCCTTGCAGATCCTTGAGGCTATCCGTGTGAGCTTCGAGAAGGGCAGGTTTGTCGGTGTCGCCTTGCGGGCGTCCAGGGAATCCCAGCACCTGACCTCTATCTGGCGGCCGAAGTCCCTCCTTCCGTCGCGCATCCCCGTCATCCTGTCCTCGTGAAGGATCGCCAGGTACTGGAAGGCCTTCACCTTCGCGAGTTCCTCCTCAACGACGACCGTCGCGAGCCTCACGATCTCCACCTTTTCCGGCGTGACCTCACCAACGACGCGGGCGGCGAGCGCGGGACCCGGGAAGGGTATCCTCTTGTACATGGAAGCGGGAAGACCCAGGGCCGACCCTACCTTTCTCACACCGTCTTTTCGGAGCTGCACGAGGGGTTCCAGGATATGGTAGCCGAAGGCCTTCTTCGGGTCTATACCGAGCTGTTCGAAGACATTGTGCTGTCTCTTGATGCCCGCGACCGTCTCGTCGATGTCGGTGAGGATCGTTCCCTGGAGGAGGTATTTCGCCCTGCTCTTCGTGACAAGCTTGCCAAAGACATCCTTGTAGAACGTCTGGGTGATGGCCTCGCGTTTTTCCTCCGGGTCCGTCAGTCCCTTGAGCGCTTTGAAGAACTTCGCCCTGGCGTCGACGATCTCTATGGTGACGCCGAGGCTTTTGAAGATCGCCTGTATCCGCTGCGGCTCGTCCTTTCGCATGAGGCCGTTGTCGATGAAGTAGGTCTTCAGTCTCTCGCCCAGGGCCCTGTGGCCGAGCATGGTGACCACCGATGAGTCGACTCCTCCCGAAAGGGCGTTGATCGCCACACCCTTGCCGACGGCTGCCTGTATCTCCGCCGCCTTCTCCTCGATGAACTTCTTCACGTTCATTCCCTTCGCCTTGATCTCCCTGCCACCTGTCATGAACACCCTCCTTTGATATTTGTCTTTTCCCTGCAACCTGAAACGTGAGACGTGAGACTGCCTTTCCCGCCAGTCGGCCATTACCCGCCCCTGGCCCTTCTTCTTTTCCCATGACCCATGACCTATTACCTGTTACCCGTTCGTTGCCTGCTTTTGCCTTTGGTCATCCCATAATTCGCCGCCCCCCAGAGGCCGCTGTCCTCGCTCGCCATGAGGGATACGGGGATCTGTTTCAGCATCGGGCCGTAGTGGCCGGATTCGGTGAATTCCTTCCTGAAGTGGTCGTTCACGACGAGGAAAGGGTTCTTCATGGCGACGCCGCCGGCGATGAAGAGCCCCCCCAGCGCGAGGACCGTCAGCGCGTAATTGCGGCAGGCGCGGGCGTAGAAGCGCGCGAAGAGGATGGTTGTCTCTGACTCAGGGGTGATCCTTGCGACGATGTCCTTCGGGGGCAACTCCCTTCCTGTCAGGAAGGCGTGGAGGTGTGTGAGACCCGGCCCGCTCACTACGATATCGCCATAGGGGTACTCTGCTCCCGTCCTTTCCATGAGGAAATCGCGGTATGCCGTCTCCGTCTTCCCGTAGAAGGGGAAGGCGGCGTGGCCGGCCTCCGAAGGCAGGGCCAGGAAGTCTCCCCCATCCGCGGCCAGAAGGGCGCAGTGTCCGAGGCCCGTTCCGGCGCCCACCACCGCCATGGCGGCCCGCAGATCAGCGACCCCATCCTGCACCGTCTCCATCTCCAGCCTCTTCGCAAGGGGGCAGGCGAAGGCCTGCGCGACGAAATCGTTGATGAGGAATATCCCCGTTCCGCCCAGGTGCGCGCGGAGACCGGATACGTCCACGTCCCAGGGGACGTTCGCCAGGGAGGCGCGGGTGTTCTCCTTGACGGCCCCGGGGACGGCAAGGACCACGGTGTCCCAGTCGGCTACCGCAGGTATGGGCCCCGGGGCGAGGGCCTTGTCGATGAGGTCGTCGAGGGACGAGGCGCTGGCCGTCTTCAGTTTCAGCCTGGCGACGCATGACAGGGCCCCGTCGTCGTCAATGGTGAAATGAGCGAAACGGCTGTTCGTTCCTCCTATGTCGACGGCGATGATGTTCTTCATGGTTTTACCTCCCCTTTGCGCCATGCGTCCCGCCGGTTCAACCCGGCTTGTGCGCGACGCACAGGACAAATTCATGCACCACATTCCAGGCGCCCTTTCTTCCCGCCCTGCGGGCGAGCACCCCCTTGAACCTGTCTTCCATCTCTTTTCTCCGGGACGGGTCGAGGGCGTCGTAGAAGGCCGTTCCGGCGCCGGACCCTATGAGATGATCCATGACAGCCTCGGGAGAGCCGCACCTGAAGACGATGCGGCCCTCGGACAGTTCATCGGGGACAAGGGCCGCTTCCGCAAGGAGCCTTTCCACGTGGCGGCGGTCATCGGGAAAGTCGAAGTGGACGCGCTTTCTCAGCACCGAGGGGTCCTGTGCGACGAGTTCGCGGAATATCTCCAGCTCCCGGGCGGGAGAGTTCTGCCGGTGGACGACGAAGGCGAGACGGCCCCCCGCATCGAGAGAGGCAGCGACAGCCTCAAAGAAAGGTCTCAAGGGGATGTATCCCAGGACCCAGCTCGAAAAGACGAGGTCGAAGGGGCGAAGACGCGTGAGCGCGCCCAGGGCGTCCTGCCGGCGGAACCTGACATTGTCGTGACCCGCGCCGTTAACCCGCCTGCGGGCGAGACCGATCATCTCCCGTGATATGTCGACGGCCGTTATCAGGCATGACGGGCCGTACTTCTCCGCGAGGAGGGCCGTAGCGTATCCGCTTCCGCACCCCGCCTCGAATATGGTGCGCGGGCGGAAGCGCCCGATTTTCCCGATGAGCTTTAGGACCGGTTGGGCTGCTTCACTGAGCCAGTGCCGGTCGTAATCGTTGAAGATCCTGTCGTAGGCGTCCCTGAGCTCGGCACTGCCGACGGTCGCCGTCGCCCCTGCCTTCACGGTGAAGAAGCGGGGCAGTCTGTGCCTGCGGGGAAGGCTCTCGGCGCATATCCTTTCCGATGCCTCCCGCGGCACCGGCATCGGCCCCGCGGGGATGTGGCCTGCCAGCGTGTGACCCGCGCAGGATATCCGGGGTTTGGCGAAATGCCTTCCCATGCGATCGAGTATCCGGGCGAGGGGTTCCTTGAGGGCGTTGCCGAAACTCAGCGGTATGAGATTGCAGGGACAGACCTCGCCGCTGCCGTCTATGTAGAGATAGGTGAGCCCGGCGCCGCAGCCGAAGGCCTTCGGGGATTCGAGGTAGAGAAATGTGGAGAGTACGGGCAGGTCCTCCCGCGCCGCCACCTCGCGCTGGTATCGGAGTATCCGTTCCCGCTCCGCCGGTCTGAGAACGATGTCGTCCCTGCCCGCGAGCCTTCCCGTGGGGCAGGGTTCGAGGAGGTGCACCTCCCGCGCGTACGAAGCGCCGGCAAATTCCATGAACCTCGTGAAGTTCCCCTCCGAGAGGAGTTCCCGGCCGACCACCGTGACGATGTAGGGATAAAGACCGGCCTCCGACGCGAGCCTGAGCGCCAGCAGGGCCGTGCGGAAAGCCCCTCTCCTGCCGCGTTTCCTGTCATGCTCTTCGGGATCGAGGGAGTCGAGGCTGACGCCGATGGCAAAAAGCCCCGCCTTCTTCAGGGCACCTGCGCGCTTTTCCGTCAGACCCGAGCCGGTGGTGTTGAGCATGAGGCAGGACCTGTCGTCGAAAGAGGCCGCTATCTCTTCGAGGTCTTTCCTCAGGAGCGGCTCGCCGCCTGACAGGGTGACCATCACGCTGCCGAGGTCGGAAAGCTGGCGGGTGATCCGCCGCACTTCGTCGAGGGTCATGTCCCGCTGCTGCCTGCCGGCGTTATAACAGTGCCAGCACCGGTACCCGCAGCGGTTGGTGACACCGAAGGTGACGGAATAGAGTCGGCGGTTGTCACGCTGCCCGAGGGCGCCGAAGTGCTCGGCAAGGTTGTCGAAGGCACCGCTGGGAAAGGGTGGGAAGTGGGTGTTGATAACGAAGCGGTCCCCGAAGCGGACCGCCTTCTCGCCGGAGAGGTAGTCACGGAAAAAGGCCCCCACGGACGGATGCATGCCGGTGAAAGGCTCCCGCACGGCAAGCCGCCGAAAGAGTTCGTCTCCCCTCATATCACCTCGCGTGAAGCTTTTACTGCGTGCAGCAGGCCGGGCCGCCCTCCCCGATCCAGCAGTGGAGGCACAGCTTCTCCCGGGGCAGGCCGATGGCCGCTATCATATCGTCGATCTTCTGGAACTTGAGCGTGGTGACGTTTATCTCCCGCGCGATCCAGTCGACCATCTTCCGGTATTTTTCCGAGGTGTCATCGAGGTACTCGGCGATATTGTCCGTGCGCCTGCCTTCAAGGTCATTTATGGCGCGGCGGGCGACGAGCTCGTCGACGGACCGGGTCGAGAGGGCGAACTTGCAGTGGAACATGAGAGGCGGACAGGCCGGACGGATGTGGATCTCCTTCGCGCCCGAATCCCAGAGCTTGACGACGGTGAAGTTCTTGAGCTGCGTGCCCCGCACGATGGAGTCCTCGCACAGGACGATGCGGTTGCCCGCGATGACGTCGCGCACGGGTATGAGCTTCATGGTGGCCACGAGGTCCCGTATCTCCTGCGAGGGAGGCGTGTAGCTCCTGCCGTACCCCGGCGTGTACTTGACGAGCGGCCTGCGGTAGGGGAGTCCGGACTCCATGGAGTACCCGATGGCATGGCCGACACCCGAGTCGGGGACACCGGCGACGAGGTCGGCGTCCACGTTGTCACCCTTCGCCAGGAACCTTCCCGAGCGCTCCCGGACCACCTCCACGTTGATCCCCTCGTAACTGGAGGCTGGATACCCTGTGTATATCCAGAGGAAGGAGCATATCTGGTTCCGGTCCCTGCCCGCAAGCTCGCTCCGAATACCTGAGGGGCGGATGCTCACGATCTCTCCGGGTTCGACGAACCTGACCCTGCGGTACCCCAGGTTCAGGAAGGAGCAGTCCTCGGTGGCCACGGCATAATCGCCATCCTTCTCACCGAGGACGAGCGGCGTGCGCCCCAGGCTGTCCCGGGCAGCGTAGAGACCGTCCTCCTTGAGGAGCAGAATGGAGGCGGAGCCTTCAATGCGTTCGTAGACACCCTTGATGCCGTCGATGACGGTCTTGCCCTGGGTTATCAGCTTTGCGATGAGCTCGACGGAGTTGATGCCGCCGCCGGACATCTCGCTGAATGTCTCGCCGCTGTCGAGGAGTTCCTTGGCGAGCTCGTTCGTATTCTCGACGATGCCCGTGGAAACGATGGCGAAGGTGCCGAACTTGGAGCCGATGATAAGGGGCTGGGTGTCCCGGTCACTGATGACCCCGATGCCCGAACTACCCTCCATTTCCTTGTACTCCTCGAAGAACTTCGACTTGAACTGCGACTTGCTGATATCGTGTATGCTGCGGTGGAACCGGTCTCCCAGTACAGCCATCCCCCCATATTCCGTTCCCATATGCGAGTGATAATCCGTACCGTAGAGCAGGTTGCTCGCGCAATTATTCTTCGATACTATGCCGAAAACTCCGCTCATACGTCCTCCCTGGTGGCATCCTCATCCGGTGTCGATGGTACGTCTTGAATGGCAAGGATATGATATATAGATTCCCCGGAAAATTCCACAGGAATGCACACCCTCCCGCCCCCCTGCAATTGACGCTTCTTTTTGCTTCCCTTGAACCTTGAACGGGCCTCTTTAAGTTTCTCCGCCCCATACCGACTATATCTGTAGAACGGCACCGATGAGGCAATATTGAGAATGCCGCAGCGTCAGGGGCAGGGTTGCCAAACAGGGATAAGGAGATTATATTACAGCCATGACAACGGAAGAACAAAAATTGGTCACAAGGTACGCTGATCAGGCATTCAGGGGAACGACGATACGCCAGGAATATCCCGTGTGTGAATGCGGCAAGATCTTCAGTGAAAAGAACCTCTGCGACGCTCCCGGAGTGTTTTTCAAGAGCGTTGACGTTTTCGGGAAGACGTACACGCTCATCGAGCCCGTCTGCCCAATATGCAAGCGCAAGATCCCGGCAAGCTTCAACATACTTAACTAGTTCTTGCCCAGAACTTCCACCAGTTTTGCCGACAGCTCAGTAACGGTGAATGGTTTCTGGATGAAGGCG
>MVQP01000073.1 GCA_002067235.1 Syntrophorhabdus sp. PtaB.Bin047 | reverse complement strand
ACGCCGGTAACCTTACTTTCATTCTTCTTATCATGGACTGCCTGTGATATTCCATTGGGAGTAACATACAAGGTTTCAGGGAAAAGAGGAAAGAACGGACATTATTCTTCTTTTCTTTGCGTGCAACGTGAAACTTGAGACCTGAGACGGTCTTTATTGTCTGTCGATGGGGCGGCCGGGGTGCCGGTGAAACGGAAGAATTGTACAATGGGTCTTTTTATACTATATTATTACGGATATGAAAGTTCTTCTCGTTGAAGACGAATCTAAGGTCGCCAACTTTGTGTCGAGGGGCCTCGAAGAAGAGGGATATGGCGTGGACGTGGCCGGAGACGGCAGGACGGGCCTTGACCTTGTCACCACGCGGGATTACGACATCGTTCTTCTTGATCTCATGATACCCGAGATCGACGGCCTCGAGGTGTTGAGGCGAATGCGCGAGTCCGGTATCGAGACGCCGGTCCTCATCATCACCGCGAAGAGCACGAAGGAGGACGTGATCAAGGGGCTCGACACGGGCAGCGACGACTATTTGACAAAGCCTTTCTCCTTCGAGGAGCTTCTGGCCAGGATAAGAGCGCTCTTGAGGAGAAGCCGGAAGGCCGCCCCGCTCACCCTCGAGTACCGGGAGATAGTCCTCAACCCATACAACAGACGGCTTTCCGTAGGGGGCAAGGAGGCGGAGCTCACGGAAAAGGAATTCCTCATCATGGAGTACATGATGCGCAACAGCGAAAGGCCGCTCGCCAGGAAGGAGATGGCCGAATACGCCTGGCAGAGCCAGGACGATTCCTCGAACATCGTCGATGTCTATGTGAATTTCCTCCGCAAGAAGATGGAACTCCTCACGGCCAGGAAGTTCATCCACACCGTTCGCGGAGTGGGCTACATCCTCAAGGAAGATGAAAAGCTTTAGCCTTCCCATCAAATGGAAACTGACCCTCTGGTACGGCGGCATCCTGGCCCTGATACTCGTAACCTTCTCCAGCGGGGTCTACATATATTTTCAGAACAGCCTGCAGAAGAGTATCGACACGAAGATAAAGTCCATCGCCGAGGTCCTCGCCTCTTCGATGACGGAGGCCCATGGCCAGAGCCTCTTCGGCAATTTCGAGCGTTATCTCGAGAGCGCCCTTGGCAAGAAGCCGAAAGGCAAGTTCATCCAGATCATAGACGCCTCCGGCAAGATCGGCGCGAGGCTGAACGACCTCGAGGCCGAGGCCGTCCCCGTCAGCTTCGTCACCCTCGAGAGGGCCCTCAAGGGAGAGACCGTCTATGAGACGCTGGAGTCGGCCCGCCCCCGGCTGCGCATGATCACGATGCCGATCCTCGACGCCAAGAAGGTCACGAGCATCGTCCAGGTGGGTTCATCGCTGGAGGAGTTCGAGGATACGATGAAGCGTCTCCTCATAATCATGATCATCAGCATCATCACCTCCATCAGCGTCACCATCGTCGTGGGATATTTCATGGCGAAGAAGACCATGAAGCCCGTGGACCAGATCCGCAGGGCCGCCGTCAAGATATCCTCGACCAACCTCGACGAGCGGATCGACATAAAGAAGGGGCGAAAGGACGAGCTTGGCCGCCTCGCGGAGACCTTCAACGCCATGATCTCGAGGCTCAAGGATTCCTTCCAGAGGATCAACCAGTTCAGCATCGATGTGTCACACGAGCTCAAGACGCCGCTTACGATCCTGAAAGGCGAGACGGAGCTGGCCCTGAGGAAGGAAAGGACGAACGAGGAGTACAAGCGTTCCATGCAGAGCAACCTGGAGGAGATCGACAGGATGAGCCGGATCATCGACGACCTGCTCCTGCTTTCCAAGGCCGAAACGAAGGACATCGGCATGAACCTTGATAAGATCGACCTCAGGGACCTTCTTGCCGACGTCTGCCTCAATATGAAGCTTTTCGGTGAGAACAAAGGGGTGGAAGTGGTCGTCAGGGACCTCGAGGATATCCGCATCGTGGGGGACGAGCTCAAGCTGCGCCGGATGATAACCAACGTGGTGGAGAACGGCATCAAGTACGGCCATCCCGGCGGTCACGTGATGGTCTCATCATTCAAGCAGAATGGTTTCGCATGCATCAGTGTCGAGGACGACGGCCCCGGCATATCGCCGGAGGACATAAAGTACATCTTCGACAGGTTCTACCGCGCGGACAGGTCGCGCAAACGTGAAAGCGGCAGCGGTCTCGGTCTTTCCATCAGCAAGTGGATAGCCGAGGTCCACAAGGGCACCATTGAGGTCGAATCGAAGCCCGCCGCCGGGAGCCTGTTCACCATAAAACTGCCCATGTCATGACGGAGGATATTCCATGAAGAACAAACGACTCGTTGTAACCGTTTGTGTCCTTACTGCGGCGGCGCTGGCCTTTGCCTATGTAAGGGCACAGGTGCTGCCCGAAGCCAGGCCCGCGGCACCGCCGCCGCAGAACGTCCGGACGGTGGCTGCCTTCAACTCGAGCGGGTTGCCGAGCCTCGCGGGACTCGTCAACGAGGCGAAACCGTCGATCGTCAATATCAGCACCACCGCGGTCATAAGGGGACCCGGTGGGCAGGGTCCGATGATGGGACCCAACAATCCTTTCAAAGACTTCTTCGGCGACGATTTCTTCGACAAATTTTTCGGCAACGGTGGCCGGCGGGAATACAAGCAGCGCAGCCTCGGCTCCGGATTTGTCATCGACAAGGAAGGATACATACTGACGAACAATCACGTGGTCGAGAAGGCCACGACCATAAAAGTGAAGCTTTCCGATGAGAAAGAGTACGACGCCAAGATCATAGGACGGGACCCGAAGACGGATATAGCCCTCATCAAGATCGACGTCAAGCAATCCCTCCCCGTCGCAGTGCTCGGTGATTCCGAGGTCCTCCAGGTGGGGGACTGGGTCGTTGCCATCGGCAACCCTTTCGGTCTTGAACACACCGTCACCGCCGGCATCGTGAGCGCCAAAAGCAGGATCATCGGAGCGGGACCGTACGATCAGTTCATCCAGACCGATGCCTCCATCAACCCCGGCAACTCCGGCGGGCCGCTTCTTAATCTCAAGGGGGAAGTGGTGGGGATAAACACGGCCATTGTCTCCGGCGGCCAGGGCATCGGTTTTGCCATACCCATCAATGTTGCCAAGGATATGCTGTCCCAGCTGAAAACCAGGGGCAAGGTCGCCCGCGGCTGGCTCGGCGTCGTCATCCAGAAGATGACGCCCGAGATCGCGAAGAGCTTCGGACTGAAGGAATCCGAGGGCGCCCTCGTTGCCGATGTCATGGACCAGAGCCCCGCGGACAAGGCAGGCATCAAGCGCGGAGACGTCATCATCTCCTACAACGGCAAGAAGATCAAGGACAACGAGACGCTGCCCCGGCTCGTTGCCGCGACGGAGATAGGCGCGAAGGCGAAGATCGTCCTCATCAGGGACAAGAAGCAGATGGAGGTGAGCGTTGTCATAGGCGAACTGCAGGAAGAGGGCCTCAGGGCATCGAAGAAGACAGAGATCGAGAAGGACCTCGGGCTCGTCGTTCAGGACATCACCGCCGAGATCGCGAAACACCTCAACCTGAAGGACAAGAAGGGCGTTATCGTGACCGATGTCATCCCCGGTTCGCCCGCCCAGGAGGCGGACATCCGCTCCGGCGACGTCATCAGGGCGATCGGGAGGAAACCGGTGAGAAGCGTCGCGGAGTTCAAGGAAGCGGTCAAGCGCTCCAACGTGAAGGAAGGCATCGTCATGCTGATCCAGCGGGAGAACGCGACGTTCTACGCAGTGATAAGAGAGTAGAAAGAAGAGACGGCTGATGGGTGATGGGTGGGTCTTCTGGAGAGGATAATGACCAATGACCAAATCCCAATGACCAGAGAAACAGACAATAACCAATAACCAAGAAAGAAACGATACAGGCAGTCCGCCTTTCGCTTCGTTCAACTGGTTATTGGTGAATTGGTCATTATCATTTTCATTGGTTATTGGAATTTGATTATTGGTCATTTTTGTTACCCTGGTTTGTTCCCGAGCGTCAGCATCTCCATAACCATGGATCCATTCTGGACGGATGTGACCCATGACCCGTTTTCTCTGTGACGTTTGTCACATTTTTGTTTAATTATAACCGTAGTTTATAGTGTAAGAATCATATTCTGGAACCCGTTTCTCCATTAACCACCTGTTTTGATAATTTTCTCTTTGCAAAGTGGAATAATTCATGTATTATTGAGTCATGCCGCAGTTTCAATGGGAAGGCAGGACCTCATCGGGTGAAACGCGCAGGGGCGTTTCGAAGGCGGTGTCCGGCGATGCCCTCAGGGCGGCCCTGAGAAAGGAAGGCGTCATCCTCACCTCCATGCAGGAGACGAAGGAGACCGGGAAGAAACAGAAGTACAATCCCCAGAAAAAGATCAAGAATGTCGAGATACTGCTCTTTACACGGCAGCTTTCCACGATGATCACATCCGGATTGCCCCTCGTCCAGTCCCTGGAGATCCTCGCGAACCAGATAGAGGACATGGACTTCAGGGGCATCGTCAAGGAGATCAAGGAGAAGATCGAAGGCGGAGCGCGCTTTGCCGATGCCCTGAGGGACTACCCGAAATGCTTCGACGAGCTTTTCATCAACCTCGTCGTGGCGGGCGAAGAGGGTGGTCTTCTCGACAGCGTCCTGCAGCGGCTCGCGATCTACATCGAGAAGACGGAGAAACTGAAGAAGAAGGTCAAGTCGGCCATGATCTATCCCGTCGCGATCATTGTCGTCGCCTTCGTCGTCGTCATCGTGCTCCTTCTCTTCGTCATCCCCGTTTTCGAGAAGATGTTCAAGGAGATGGGCGCGGAGCTGCCCGCACCGACGCAGATCGTCATCAACCTGAGCCAGATGGTGCAATCCTACTGGTACATCATCATCGGTGGTGTTGTCGGCCTCGTCCTGGCTCTGAGATACTATTACAAAACGGAGAGCGGTCACCGCAACATCGACCGCATCATCCTCAAACTCCCCCTCTTCGGGCTGCTCACCATCAAGGCCTCCGTGGCCAGGGTGACGCGGACCCTCGCGACGCTCCTCATGAGCGGCGTCGCTATCCTCGAGAGCATGATCATCGTCGCAAAGGTGGCTGGCAACAAGATCGTCGAGGAGGCCCTCCTGGTGGCCCGCTCCCGCATCAGCGAGGGCCGCACCATGGCCGAGCCCCTCGAGCAGGCAGGCATCTTCCCGCCCATGGTGGTCCAGATGGTCCAGGTCGGTGAATCGACGGGCGCCCTGGACAGCATGCTCAACAAGATCGCCGATTTTTACGAAGACGACGTGGACACGATGGTCGGCAACCTCACCGCCATGATGGAACCGATGATCATGGTCTTCCTCGGCGTTGTCCTCGGCGGTCTTATCATCGCCATGTATCTCCCCATCTTCAAACTAGGCCAGGCGGTCGGGTAAAGACGCACACGGGCATACGGGTCTGCGTGCAAAAGCGCGCAAACGCGTCGGCGCTCACGCGCCTAACGGGCAGACGGGGAAAGGCGCGGACGCGCCGTGAAGGGCAGCCGTTGGACACCAACCTGTCCCGATCTGGACATGTACTCTTTGTCTGCTGCCGCAGAGACTGTCGGAAGATTCATACACCACTACACAAAATAAGAGATTATGCGCACAAACGCGCAAGACAGGTTCCCCGGCTTTCCCGGGGCACCAACAGGGTCTTCACCCGTCTGCCCGTTAGGCGCGTGAGCGCCGACCCGTTTGCCCGAAGGGCAGACCCGTCTACGTGAATTCCGGTATCATCCCCAGGTCGCGGATCATTTCGAGGTCGGCTGACGTGTCCCTTCCGAGGGTTGTGAGGTAGTTGCCGGTCAGCAGCGAATTGCAGCCGGCCACCATGGCAAGCGGGAGGAGCTGCCTTAGGTTCTTCTCCTTTCCGCCGCAGAGTTTTATGTCCTTGTCGGGGAGGATGAAGCGGTAGAGGGCAACGGTGAGGAGGATCTCCATTGGCGTCAGGGCGAGGGTGTTCTCGAGAGGGGTGCCGGGGATGGCGTTGAGGATGTTGATGGGAACAGAATCCACATCGAGTTCCCGCAGGGTCATGGCCATCTCGATGCGGTGCTCCATGGCCTCGCCGAGGCCGAAGATGCCGCCGGAGCAGACGGTGAGGCCCGCTGCCCTGGCGACGCGCACGGTGTCGGTATCTTCTTCGTATTCATGGGTTGAACAGATGTTGTGAAAGAAGCTCCGCGAGGTTTCGAGATTGTGGTGGTAGCGGTAGAGACCGGCCTTCTTGAGGTTGCGCGCAGTTTCCTCGCTCAGCATGCCAAGGGAGCCGCAGGGCCTGAGCCCCATTTCGGAGAGCATCCCGATGGCGCGATAGATGGTTTCCCATTCCGCGTCCGTCTCTATCCTCGTTCCGCTCGTGACGATGCTGAACATGTGGGCGCCGCCTTGCCTGGCGATCCGTCCTTTCGCTGCGATATCCTCGGCGGACATGAGGGGGTAGACAGGCGCATCGGTATGATAATGGGCCGACTGGGCGCAGAACCTGCAGTTCTCAGGGCAGACTCCCGACTTTGCGTTCACAATCCCGCAGAGACTCACCGCATTGCCCTTGAAATGCTCCCGTATCCGGGATCCCCGGGCCATCAGCCCGAAGGGGTCTTTCTTTCCCGCCTCATAGAGTTCCAGGACGTCTTTGTCGGATATGTCCTTCGTCGCGATCGCCCGATCTGCGAGAGTATCAAAAAGGGAAGTCATAGCATCATCTCCTGTTCAGAGTCAAAAGACCGTTTTAAGTTTTAGGTTTTAAGTTTTAGGTCAAAGGCAGGGAGAATCGGTTCCTTTATGCGGTGAGAGTAATGCCGGAGCGCTCCACTATCTTGTCTCTTTTCTTTTAGTCTTTTACTTAAAACTTAAAACTGTCTTTCTCACTTAAAACTGCTTTTCTTAACTTAACACTTAAAACCTAAAACTTAAAACTGTTTTTATCACTTAAGACTATTTTTCCATTTCTCTATTTCCTGCAGGGCCGTTGTCACCGTTGCCTCTTTGTTCTTTTTCGAATAGCCCTCGATGAGGCCGAAGTTTATGTTCATGGGCTGGAAGTTCTTGTTCTCGGTGGTGAGGTAACGGATGAGGGCGCCGATGCAGGTCACGGGGGGCGGCGGGTGGAATTCCCTGCCCGTCGCGGACATGAAGGCTGAGATGCCCGCGACGAGACCCATTGCCGTCGATTCCATGTACCCTTCCACCCCTGTTATCTGTCCGGCGAAGAGGACACGCCGGTCGGCCTTGAGCTCGAGCCTGTCGTTCAGGCACAGGGGGGCATTAATATAGGTGTTCCGGTGGATACTGCCGTACCGGAGGAAGACGGCATCCTTCAGCGCGGGTATCATCCTGAAGACCCGTTCCTGCTCGGGGTATTTCATCTTCGTCTGAAAACCGACGAGGTTGAGCATGGTTCCCGAGGCGTTCTCCTTTCTGAGCTGCACCACAGCGTAGGGACGTCTTCCGTCGCGCGGGTCCATAAGTCCCACGGGTTTCATGGGCCCGAAGGCAAGGGTTCTCTTGCCGCGCTCCGCGAGGACCTCCACAGGAAGGCAGCCTTCGAAATAGGATGTCTTCTCGAATTCCCTGAGATCGACCCGCTCGGCGGCGACGAGGGCCTCGTGGAAGAGGTCATATTCCTCCCTGGAAAGGGGACAGTTGAGGTAGTCTCCAGCCTCGCCCTTCATATAGCGGGACGCGTAGAAGGCCTTGCCGTGATCGATGCTGGCGGCGTCGACTATGGGGGATATGGCGTCGAAGAAGGCGAGGTTGTCCGCGCCCGTAAGCACTCGCAACTCTTCCGTGAGGGCTTCGCTCGTCAGCGGACCCGATGCGACGATGACGATGCCCTCTTTCGGTATCCGGCGCGCCTCTTCCCGGACGAGGCGGATGCCCGGGTTGTTCTCGACCGTTTCCGTGAGCCTTGCGGCGAACCGATCCCTGTCGACCACAAGCGCCTTGCCGCCGGGTATGGCCGTCCCGTCGGCAGCCTCCATGACGGAGGAACCCATCCGTCGCAACTCCTCCTTGAGGAGCCCGTGGGCATTGTGGAGGTCGATCGACTTGAGGGAGTTGCTGCAGACGAGCTCCGCGAGGTAGGAGGTGCGGTGCGCGGGTGTGCCGGACACGGGGCGCATCTCGAAGAGCGTCGCCCGTCCTCCCATCCGGGTGATCTGGTGCGCGGCCTCGACGCCCGCAAGGCCGCCGCCGATTACCGTGATGTCCATCCGCAGTCCTTGCGAAGGCAGAAGAGGCCCTTCTTGAAGGAGAAGAGGGTGGGGGCGCCGCAGGAAGGGCATTCACCTTCCGTCGGTTCCTTGTTCGTGGCAAAGGAGCATTTGGGGTATTCCGAACAGCTGATGAACCTCTTCTTCATCTTAGACGTCTTTTCGACCAGCTTGCCGGGGCAACCTTCCACAGGGCACGCAAATCCCAGGGAGAATGCCTCCGTGTGCCTGCATTCAGGATAGTTGCTGCAGGCAAGGAAACGGCCGAACCTTCCCTTCTTTTCCACCAGCTTTCCGCCGCACTTGGGGCATACCCCTTTTGCCTCGCTCTCGACGATGGTTATCTTCCCGTCGGCATCGACGGCGACGTTCTTCTTATTCTTGCACTCCGGCTTCCCGGAGCAGACCAGGTACTCGCCGCTCTTTCCCCAGCGCAGCAGCATCTTCCTGCCGCACCTGTCACATTCGATATCGGTCTCCTTCTCTTCCTTTTTGAGGCTCCTCATCTGCTTTTGGGCGCTCTGGAGCTCGCCCTCGAAGGAGGTGTTGAACTTCTCCAGAGACCTTATCCAGTCCTTCTTGCCGTCTTCGATCTCATCGAGGCGCACCTCCATCCTGGCGGTGAAGCCCACGTCGAGGACGGTGGGGAAGAACTGGGACAGAAGCCCGTTGACGGTCCGGCCGAGGGGAGTGGGTATAAGCCTGCCCTTTTCCTTCCTTACGTAATCGCGGTCCTGGACGGTGCTGACGATGGTGGCGTATGTGGACGGTCTGCCGATACCTTTGCTTTCCAGGGTCCGGATAAGGGATGCCTCGGAATAACGGGGAGGCGGGTTCGTGAAACGCTGTTCCATTGTCGTGTTCTTGAGCACCGCGTTCTGGCCCTTTTTGACCTCGGGAAGGGCGGCCTCGGTCTCTTCGTCCTCGCCGACCTCTTCATATATCTTCGTGAAGCCGTCAAAGAGCACGTTCGTGCCCCTGGCAACGAAGACATAGTCACCCGCCGCCACATCCACCGTCTTTGTCTCCACCCTCTTCCGGGTCATCTGGGAGGAAACGAAGCGCTTCCAGATAAGGTCGTAAAGGGCAAAGGGGTCCTTGTCGAGGTAGGGTTTCACCTTCTCGGGGGTGAAGAACACCGATGTGGGCCGTATCGCCTCGTGCGCGTCCTGTGCCGTTTTCCTGTTCTTGAAGAAGTTCGGTTTCTCCGGCAGATAGGTTTCGGCGAACCCCTTGCTGATGAATTCCCGCGCCTCGGCTATGGCCTCCATGGAGACCCTGACGGAGTCCGTCCTCATGTAAGTGATGAGCCCCACCGGGCCCTCCTCGCCCATGTCGATCCCTTCGTAGAGCTTCTGGGCGAGCATCATGGTGCGCTTCGGCGAGAGGCGAAGCACCCGGGAAGCCTCCTGCTGGAGCCTGCTCGTGATGAAGGAGGGTTGCGGTGAGATGTTCTTCTCCTTCACTTCCACCTTCGTCACGATGAAGTCTTTCCCGGCGATATCGGCCTTGATGGCGGCGGCCTCATCTTCGGAGGTTATCCTGAATTTTCCGGTCCCTTTTCCGCCAGTCAGGGACCCTGATCCGTCGGCAGCCCTTCGTTCCAGTGTCGCCGTGAAGGTTTCTCCCGAAGGGAGCTCGAGGACGACATCGATGACCCAGTACTCCTCCCTTTCAAAGCCTTCGATCTCGGCCTCCCTGTCACAGACGAGGCGCAGGGCCACCGATTGGACCCGCCCGGCTGAAAGGCCGTAGCTGACCCGCTCCCACAGGAGCGGGCTTATCTTGTAGCCCACCAGGCGGTCAAGGATCCGCCGTGCCTTCTGGGCGTCGTACTTGGCCGGGTCGAGCTTGATGGGTGACCTCATGGCGTCGAGGACCCCCTTCTTCGTTATCTCATGGAAGAGGACCCGCTCGATGCGGTCGTCATTCCCGATGACCTCGGCAACGTGGAAGGCTATGGCCTCCCCTTCGCGGTCGGGGTCGGACCCGATCAGGATCCTTTCCGCGTCCTTTCCCGCCTTTTTTATCTCGTCGACCACCTTCGACTTGCCCTTCAGGATGTGGAAATGAGGTCTGAACCCCTCCTCCACGTCGACGCCGAGGGTGCTCTTCGGAAGGTCCTTGATATGGCCGTACGTCGCCTTGATGACGTAATCCTTTCCCAGGTATTTCGACAGTGTCTTCATCTTTGTCGGCGACTCAACAACGACAAGCGACTTTCCCATCCATGTCTCCTTATATTCTTAAACCCCCCGTTCCTCCGGGGGATCCGCGGACCTTATCTTCGTATGAAGAAGCCTCCCGCCACCTCGGCCACGACGTTCTTCATGGTCAGCCGGGTGAGGGCGGCCATGACTTCCTTTGTCTCCATGCCGCTTCTTTCTATTACCTCATCTGCATGCATTTTTTCAAATCCTATGAGAGAATATACCCTGTCTTCACGGCTGTCCAGTTCCACGCGTTCAGGTTCCGGCGGGCGGACGTCGGGAAAACAGGTCGTGAGGATGTCCTCCACGGAGTCGACGAGCCGGGCCCCCTCCTTGATGAGCCGGTTGGAACCGGTGTGCTCGGTCCTCAGAACGCTTCCCGGGATCGCCATGACCTCCCTTCCGTATTCAAGGGCCAGCCTTGCGGTGATGAGAGACCCGCTTCTGGCCGTCGCCTCGACGACCAGAACTCCCCGCGCAAGCCCCGCGATGATGCGGTTTCGCTCCGGAAAATGATGGGGCAGGGGCCCTTCCCCGGGCGCGTACTCCGTCACCACGAGACCCTCTTTGCCGATCCTCTCGAAAAGTTGCTTGTTTTCGGGGGGATAACAGACATCGATCCCGCATCCCAGGACGGCTACGGTCCCTGACGGTCCTGAGAGGGCCCGTGTGTGCGCCGCCGTGTCGATGCCGCGGGCGAGACCGCTCACGATCGTTATCCCGGCGAGGGAGAGGGTCTCGGAGATCTTCCCGGCGAGACTTATGCCCTCGGAAGAGGCCTTTCGGGAGCCGACGACGGCAAGCGTCCTCTCACCCGGCGGGAGAGGGCCCCGGGCATACAGGACGACAGGGGCGTCGGGTATGTGCCTTAAGGCCTTCGGGTACCCGTCGTCACGTATGGTAAGGACCCGGGCGCCAATCATGTCGAGAAGCTTGAGGTCCCTGTCGATCCCTTGCCAGTCGCCGAAACGCGAGGCGATGCCGGCAGGGGCCGATGCCGCGCCGGGCCGGAAGAGCCGGGTGACGTCGGGGTATGAATCGCAGACCCTGCGTTTTGCCAGACGGCTCATACCCTTTACCCGGGATAGTGCGATGAGGGCGCGTTGTTCATCCATGAGGACACCCGTCCTTGTCCGTTGCGCCGCCGGGGCCCTTGCCCGGGGCCCGGCGCGATGAGGTCTATCCGGCCTTTTCTTTCCGGAGAAGGGAATAATAGTACAGGAGAGAGGCGTAGAACTCACGGGCCATCAGCGAGCGCGACAGCTCATCCCGCCACCATCTGTCCGCCCTGAAATAGCTGACCTTTGCGGGTTTGATCATGTAGAGGACCGCTCCTCCATCCCGGGTAGGATCGTACATGTTGTGATATCGTCTCGACGCGTATTCCGGGACCACGACGATCACTTTCTTGAGGCCGGCCTCCTTCAACTTCTGTTTGAAGAAAGCCGTCTTCCCGTCTCCCATGTCCCCGGCATAGAGGGGTTTTGTCACGCTCTCCTTGATGCCTCGGGACTTTGCCAACCGGGACACAAGATCGTGTATGTCGGTCCCCAGGACCTTGTCGTTCTCGATATACACGACCTTTCCATTGCCCGAGAAGTATTCCCTGAAGGCCTCGACATAGAGTTCCCCGTTGTGGTCTTCCGCAAATCTCGGCACGAAGACGGCATCGGCGGGGACTATCTTGTCCTCATACCGGAAGCTCTTCCCCACGAACCGGAGGCTGACAGGGTGTATCGAGACACCCGCCAGTATCATTATCACGACAAGGATGCCGATGAGACACCCGCAACCGACCTTGCCCTTGATACCCATATACCTCCTGTACCTCCCCTTTTGCCGGACCCTGTTACTCAAGCGCCGGTATTGGCTCCCCGGTTTTCGTTGCCTCCCCGGGCATATTCGTAGAGGATCACCGACAGGACGACGAGCGGCGTCGTTTCCGTGCGGAATATATTCTCTCCCAGGGTGCATGTGATGAACCCGTTCTCCTTGAGCCACTCGATCTCCGCCTCTTCGATACCTCCCTCGGGCCCTATGGCGACGCAGGTGGCGTCTCTTCCTTTCGAGCCGAAGACATCCTTGAGGGTGATGCGTTTCTCTCTCTCGTAGAGGACGACCCGTCTTTTGGCATCCCCTATGAGATCGACGATGCCCCGAAGCGGTGTCGGCTCCGATATCTCCGGGATGGTGAACCGTCCCGACTGGCGGGAGGCCTCGACGGTAATCCTCCTCCACCTTTCGATCTTCTCTCCGCCATGGTCGGTGAACCTCACCACGGTTCTCCTGAAGACGGTGGGAACGATCTTTTCTGCCCCGAGCTCCGTCGCCTTTTCGATGAGCCAGTCCATCCTGGGCCCCTTGATGGGGCTCACGCAGAGGGTGACCTTCGGCCTCATCTCCTCAGGATTATGCACCACATCGAGCACCTGGAGATAGAGGTCTTTCCCCTTGACGCTCTGGATGGTGGACCGGTACAGGTAGCCCTTTCCGTCGATGAGGTCGATCCTGTCCCCGGGGCGCTTCCTGAGGACCCCGATGATATATTTGTGCATCGGCCCTGTCAGGAGGACCATGCCGTTCTTGATCTTCAGCTTGTCGACAAAGACTCTTCTGATTTCCATGAGTGTTTCCGGCTCTCAGTCTATCTTATAGTATTTTGCTTCGTAAAGCCGGTGGTAGTCGCTCCAGCGTTCGTCCGCCATGTTGTCCTTCATGTGCTCTCTTACGCCCTTCACCTTGGAGTCCAGATTGTCCAGGTGGTGAACGATGATGGCCTCGGGGAACATGGGCTTCTTGGGGGACCCCCATTCTTCGAGACCATGGTGGCTGACGACGATGTGGGTGAGAATATCCGTCAGCTCCTTTGGGAATCCGTCAACGCGGCGAATCAGGTCTTCGAGGATCATGACGCCGAGAGTGATGTGGCCGAGCAGCCTGCCCCGGTCGGTGAACCTGAAACCCCGTGTTATATCCAGCTCCTGTGTCTTTCCGATATCGTGGAGGATGGAACCGGCGATCACTATGCCTTTGTCTCCCCCGATGATGGATACGGCGGCCATGCCCATCCTTGCCATGCAGAGGGAGTGATCGAGGAGACCCCCGACATACACGTGGTGTACGGTGGTCGAGGCGGGATAGGTAAAGAACCTCTTTCTGAGCTGCACGTCCTCATGGAAGGCAGCGAGGAGCTTTGTGAGCCACGGATTCCCCACTTCCCTGACGATCTCATCGTACTCCTTCTCCAGGAACTCCCTGTCCCTGTCGCCCGCGGGATAGAAGTGGCCAATGTCATCCACGGCCAGATCGGCATCGAGCTTCCTGATGTTGGTGATATGCAGTTGCAGTTTGTTCTGATAGTCCTTGACCTTTGACTGAACGGAGACGATGTCGCCCTTCTCGAAGAGGCCTTCCAGTTCATCGACGGCTTCCCAGACCCTGCCGTCGATGGAACCCGTCGCGTCCTTGAGGCCTATCATCATGTATTTCTTGTTCTCCCGTGAGGTGTAGGTACCCTTTTTCGTGACGACGAAGAGATCGTTGACCTCCTTCTGACTCCCTGTTATGTCCCGCACAAACGTCTTCTTGCTCAAAACCTGCCCCCAAAATGATCGTAGCCCCCTTTAGGGCCCGTGATTTCCGAACCGTGCCTGTAGACCCTGACTCCCCTGCCCGACACGACCTCTCCGATGATGGTGACAGCCCTGCCTTTCTTGATCATTGCCGCGACGACGGGAAGTTTCTCCCGGGGGAACGTGAAAAGAAGCTGGTAATCCTCGCCTCCGCCGAAAGCAAGCTCTTCCAGACCCCTCTGCATGAGCGGGCGGGGCATGGGGACCTTTTCCCAGTGGATGCGGGCCTGTTTCCTGCTTTCGTCCATCATCCTGGAAAGGTCCAGGATGAGGCCGTCGCTCACATCCATCATCACATCAGTTATATCATCTTTCACGATCTCCTTCCACAGGGCGTAAGGTGGTGCCGGGCTGAGGAATCGCCGGATGCAGTTTTTCATGCCCCTCGCATCTCCCCCCTCCTTGAGGACTCTAAGGCCCAGCGCGGCCTCTCCGAGTTTCCCCGTGACGGCGATAAGGTCTCCCTTTCGCGCCTTGTCCCTGCCGAAGTAGCGCTCCGAGGCCAGCTTCCCGATCACAGAGATGTCGATGAAGAGGTCCTTCGCCGTGGCGACCGTGTCTCCCCCGAGAAGGGTGACGCCGAACTCCCGGGCGGCCCGGTCCATTCCGCGGTACATCCTCTCCATGTCCCCCGACGAAAGCTTCCCGGGTATCCCCACGGTCACGAGATAGAACACCGGCTGCGCCCCCATCGCCAGGACGTCCGATATGTTGGAGTACAGAGCCTTCTTGCCCACGTAATAGGGGTCCATGAAAGAGAGCTCAAAGTGGACATGCTCCGCCATGGCGTCCTGTACGAAGACGTACTGGCCAGCGCGAAGCTCCGCGACGGCGCCGTCATCGCCGATACCCCGTATGACAGTATTACTTTTTCGGGAGAACTTTCGAATGCCCTTAATGAAACTATTTTCCGATATCTCCATGACGAAGGAACATGATAACCCAGGCAAAAGACCGTTTCAAGTTCCAGATTTCAAGTTTCAGGGAAAAGAACAAAGAATAAGCAGCCGGACGAGCGATGTCTCTTCTGTCTTTGTCTCTCAACCTGAAACCTTGTATGTTACTCCCAATGGAATATCACAGGCAGTCCATGATAAGAAGAATGAAAGTAAGGTTACCGGCGT
>MVQP01000072.1 GCA_002067235.1 Syntrophorhabdus sp. PtaB.Bin047 | reverse complement strand
CGACGCGAAGGCGATGCTCGCGAAGACGAAGCAGTTCGCCAACAAGCTCGGCGGTGAGGTCATGAAGAAGACCACCGTCGACCTCGCCGCGCTGGAATCGATGGCGGTGAAGAACTCGGTGAAACAGCGGGCGTTCCTGAAAGGCGTCCTGGAGGGTCAAGGCAAATGGGCCACCCTGAGGGTGAACCTCGAAGAGGCCTCAGGAAGCGCGCTGTCAACTTTAAAGGACGGCGCCCGGCTCGCGTACAAGAACTGGTTCATCTCCCTGATGGCCCTGTGGGAGCTCAAGGAATTCCCGGCGGCCATCGAAAGGGAAGGTGCCGCGAAGGCAAGCGCCCGGCTGGCGACGACCATCGCGGGTCTCGCGAACCCCACCTTTGGTTACGCCCAGCTCTTCAGCGTGATATTCATGACGACGGGGGAACTCCTCGTCGACTGGATCAGTTCCTACGGGTACGGGGCCGTTGTCGGCAGGCAGGACTGCATGGACCTCATCGCCGGCCTGTACACCGTCCCCGGCAGGGAGCAGAACATCGAGGAGAAATCCTGCGAGCAGATCCAGGGTGACAGGCAGCTCGCCTGCAGGATATACGATTCGAAAGGGCTGAGGAGCAGCCTCGCGATGGGGCATAAGTTCAACCAGGAGCTGATACCGCCCTTTATGTTTCAGCTCCTCAACTGCCATGCGAAGGCAGCGTCGAAGCACTACGACGATTATGAATCGAGCCACGACGAAGGGGTCCAGCAGGCCCTTGTCAACAAGTGTCTCCAGCCGGTCCTGAAGACCTGGCTCGACAGCCGCCAGCTTATTGTGAGTGAAACGGATGCCCTGCGGCAGACCCTGGAGGAGCAGTCCGTCAGGGTCACCGCGAGCCCCTCCCGGCTTAAGGAAAAGGGGACGGTCCGGCTTGCCGCCGAGGATGCCGGAGGTGTCCCGGGCGCTCAGAGGGACATCGAGGAGAGGGCGAAGTGTCTCGGCGGTGTCCACGCGAAGCCGAAGTCAGGCAGCGACTATATCTGGACCGTGAACGGCAGGACCTTCGCGAAGAGTTACAACCGGGGCACGGCGGAGCTTTCCCTCGATAACCCGGGCACCTACGAAATATGCGTTTCCGTCGAATACACCTGGCGTGTGGACGGCCTGCCCATCGTGTCGACAGAGGACGGGCTCTCCGGCAAGGCGACCCGGAAAGGCTGCGCGATGGTGGTTGTCGAGTTGCCTCCCGAGGACAAGAAACCGGGGGACACGAAGGTGTCCGAGACCCCTCCGCCCGCCGACCCCACGGCGGGGGCGACGAAGGTCTCCCCGACAGACCAGAAGAAGACGCCGCCTTCGTGCTCCTACGAGTATTCCGATTGGGGCGAATGCGACAGGGCCACGAAGAAGCAGAAAAGGACCGTCACGGTGAAGAAGCCCGAGGGCTGCGTGGAGACGGGCAAGCCGGCGCTCGAGCAGGGCTGCACGCCTCCGCCGACCCAGGCCGAGCTCGACTCCAGGTACTACAATTGCCTCTGCCGCTGTTATTGCGGCTGGGCGGGGCATATCGGTGTGTGGTGGGATCCCGAAGGCAAGTCCAAACCGGAAGCTCCGAGCAGCGGTCCCTGTTTCGGCGGGGCCGGGGCATTTGGCGCCACGAGGAGGCATGGCTTCGGCGCTCCCAACGACTGCGCGAAAGGCTGCTGGGAAGGCGCCTACGGGAAAGGGACCTGGGACCCGAAGAAAGCCGACCAGATGAGAAGGGAGGAGAACAAGAAGCACAAGAAACCTCTCACGGTAAAACTCACGGCATCGAAAAACCCCGCCGATTTCGGCGACATAGTAACGCTCACCGCCGAGGCGGCCGAGGGAACGGCCGGATACAAATACACCTGGGGCGGTTGCGCCGAGGATGCGAAGGACGCCCAGGCAAAGGTCATGAACAGCAGGGAGTGCAAGCCCTGCACGGCGACCGTGACCGTAACGGACCAGGACGACGAGACCGCCTCGGCCTCCGTCACCATCAAGTGCACGGCCCTCAAGGTGAAGCTCACGAAGGAAAGCCCGAAGGAGAACAGCGTTCCCGTGGGCGGCAAGGCCACGTTCCTCGCGGAGGTCTTCTCCGGCGACAAGCCGGCCTCAGGGTCCTTTACCTATACCTGGGAGCGGAACCCCGACGCCCTTTTCGGCGACGCGAAGAACCCGAAATACGAGACCACCGGCGGATCACAGTCGCGCAATTCCGCGTCTTTCGGGAAGCCGGGGACGACGCCGGTGTGGGTCGTGGTGCAGCGCCAGGTGGACGGCCGCAAGATGACCGTCGGGGAGTCGGAGCAGATCATGATCCAGGTGGTGAAGCCGAAGATCACCCTCAAGGCCGCGCCCCAGGACCCCCTCGTCGGCCAGGAGGTGAAGATCACCCTCAGCGAGGAGCCGAAACTCGACGGACAGACGGTCTCCTACTGGTGGGAAATAGCGGGCAACGCGCAGAACGCCGGCCCTGCAACCTCGGACCAGAAGACATACACGTACAAGCCGAAGGACGACAAACCGGTGACCGTTACCGTCCACGCGAAGGCGAAGGATGGAGGCGAGGAGATAGGCCTCGAGAAGATCGCCGTGACGGCCAAGAAGCCAACCGTTACCGTGACGGGCCCGAAGATAGCGGGACCGCCGCCCATGATCTGGAAAGAGGGTGTGGGGCTCGTTCCGGCGGACCGTCAGATAGCGGAACACCAGCGGGTGGAGTTCTCCGTCGCGGTGACCCCGGCGACCGCCCAGCAGCTGCGCTACACGTGGACGGTTGCGCCTGAAGGGTGCAGTATTTCCTCTCCCTCATCAAAGGATACGGGCGTAACATGCAGCAAGACAGGCTCCTACACGATGACCTGCGCGGTGAAGAGCGCCGACGGCGCCGATCTCGGCAGCGGGACGGGGTCGCTCAGCGTCACGATCTCGCAGTCGGACATATCGACGGGAAAGAAGAAGGATGAGGCGAAGAAGAAGCTCGACACTGCCAGGCAGCTGTGGTCGCAGAAGAAGTACGACGAGGCGATAGCGGCGGCCGAGGCCGCGGCTGGGGTGGACCCGAAGCTTGCCCAGCCCGTACTCAATCAGTTCTCCCAGGAACTCAAGAAGATGGGATGGGACGCCGTCAACAAGGCGGACCTTACGGAGGCGGTCAAGCGCCTCACACAGGCGGTGAAGCTCAATCCCGCCGACGCCGACGCGAAGAAGAAGCTGGAGGATGCAAAGAAATACGCCTCCGTCTGGCCGCGTGTCGAGGCAAAGGCGAAGGAATTCGATACTTTCATCGCGCAGAAGAAGGTGTGGTCGGCGCAGAAGGCGATGCTCGAGATACAGGACATCCTGCGGGGCCAGTCCGGGGGACAGGCCTCGACGAACCCGCTATGGGCGCGGGTGATGGCGGATTTCAACAAGGGTGTCGCCTGGTACAACGATTTCTCCCGGAAGAGCAACGCCGAGTGGACGAGGCTCTTCAAGGCGGAGGATTGGGAGAAGGCGGAGGTCCACATAAAGCAGGTCCTGACCCAGGAACTCACTCCCGCGGATAAGAAACACTATGAGGCAGCCCTGCAGACGACGAACTTCAACCTTGCGAGGAAGAAGGAGTCCATGCAGTATTACGAGACGGCGAAGGCCAATTTCGCGAAGGGCCAGCCGGCCGATGCCAACGGGCTCGGGGCGGTGGCGAAAGAACTCAGGAACAAAGCCGCCCAGTTCAAGGAAGGTGACGCGAGGCGTACCCAGGTGAACGAGCTGGCCGCGGCGATGGAAAAGAAACAGAAGGAAGTGAACGCCAGGGCCTACGCGCGGACCTTCTTCAACAACGGCGACCAGTATTACCGGTCCAATGATTTTGGGACGGCTGTCGCGCAGTACGATCAGGGACTAAAGGCCATGAGTCAGAACGGCGACACGAAAGACCCAGACTACGCGAAATACGCGAAGCTCCGTGAGGATGCCGCCCAGAAGGACAAGCGCTTCAAGGAGCTCTATGCCTACGTGGCGGGCCTTGCGACCACTGCGAGCCCCCTTGACGAGGCCACGATCAAGAAGGGCATTGCCTCCGCCGAAGAGGGGCTCAAGATACGTCCCCGCAACGGCGACATGGAGATACACTGGAACAGGCTGAAGTGGAAGCTCGGCGAACTGCAAAGGGCCAACGCGAAGAAAGAGGATGACCAGCGGAAGTGCGAGGCGAAATGGGCCGAGGGCCAGGCGCTGTACAATGCGGGGAAACATGCGGAGGCGCTGGCGAAGTTCAAGGAGAACGTTGCCTGCGCGCCGGGGAATGCTCAGCGCGAGGCCTACATCCGCCAGCTCGAGGAGACTCTCAGGAAGCAGGCGGCGGCGAAGCAGGCCTGCCTTGCCGTGAGGCAGCAGGGAGACGCTCTCGTCCAGCAAAAGAGGTATGCCGACGCGATAGCGAAGTACCGCGAGAGCTTGAAATGCAATCCCGACGCTCAGCTCGAGGCCTATATCCGTCAGCTTGAGGGAGAGGTCAAGAAGCAGGCGGACGCTCAGGCGAACGCCGCCCGGGCGAACCAGCTCCGTGCCGAAGGGACCCAGCTCCAGAACCAGAAGCGCTACGCGGAGGCCATCGCGAAGTACCGGGAGAGCCTGCGCTATGTACCCGACAAGGCCCTGGAGCAGCACGTTGCCCGGATCGAGGCTGAGGTCAAAAAGCAGAACGACCAGCAGGCCCTTCAGGCCCGCGCCAAAACGCTCCGTGATGAGGGTGCTGTTCTCCAGGGGCAGAACAGGATACGCGAGGCCATCGCGAAGTACCGGGAGAGCCTGAAGTACGTTCCCGACCCGCAGCTCGAGGCCCATATCCGCAAGCTCGAGGCGAGCCTCACCGCGAAGCCGACGGCACCGACGGCAACGAGTTCGAGCCCCGCGCCGGTTTCCTGGACGGGTTCCTGGAAAAGCAACGCCGGAAAGGAAGGCGAGGTGGTTAGCTTTAACCTCACCGCGAGCGGCAGCCGCATGACCGGCACCTTCTCGGTTGCGGTCCCCTACACGACGTCCTCGGGGGCGCGCAAGACGGAGACCCTCGGCGGCCCCCTCGACGGGACGATCACGGGCAACAGGGCGAAGGGGACCTTTCGCGAGGCCGGCGACACGAAGCACACGGGTACCTTCGAGGCCGTCATGGCGGCAAACGGCAACCAGTTCAGCTGCACCGTGCGCGCCACCGAAGGCGGCGAAAGCAGGACCTACACGGTCAGCCGGGTGCGGTGATGTTTAAGAAAACATTCTACGATTACGATAATCCCGGGAGGATAGTATGCGCGTCGCCACACAACGAAAGCCCCTGATAGCAGCCTTCCTGTTATTCCTGTCCATGTCCCTGCGGGCAGGCGCCGGGGAGCTTTCTTCCGATCCTGTCATTCAGCTCGATACGCAGATGCACAACTCGCCGGTCTACATGATGTCCGTCGATGCCTCGGCCAGGTTCGCCGTCTCCGCCGCAGAGAAACAGGTACGGGTCTGGTCGCTGCCCGAGGGGAAACTCGTCAGGACCATCAGGCCGCCCGTCGCTGAGGGTGTTGAGGGTAACATAGTGGCCGTCGCCATATCGTCCGATGGGGAAACCGTTGCCTGTGGAGGCGATACCAGTACCGACGTGAACAATTACCACGTCTATCTGTTCTCGCGCTCGTCAGGAAAGATGGTCAGGCGTCTCGTCGGTTTCCCGGGGAGGATCAGGTCCCTGGTATACTCGCCCGACGGCAGGACTCTCGCGGTGGGATCTCTCAAGGGCGGAATACGGACCTTTAACGCGGCCACGTATGCTCCGGCAGGCACGGCCGCCGAATTTCCCGGCGACGCCAGATCGATGGACTATGACCGTTCCGGCAGACTCATAGCGTCGTCCTCTCAGGGTGACATCGTCCTGTACGATCCGTCGTTGAAGGTCATTGCCCGGGCAAAGACCCGTTCAGGCAACTGGGAGACCGTGAGGTTCTCGCCTGACGGCAAGCTCGTCGCGGTGGGTAGCAACAACGGCCTGAACGTAGAGGTGCTTTCAGGGGATTCGCTCCAGCATCTTTATTCACCCGCCCTTTCCGACCTGAAGGGCGGAGGTCTCGGTGCCGTCGGATGGTCGGCGGACGGACGGAAGCTCTTCGCGGCGGGCAGCGCGCAGATCGAGGGCAGGCGGGTCGTCGGGGTCTTCGAGGATGCCGGCCGGGGGTCCGTGCGATGGATCAAGGCCGCGAACGATTTCATCACCGTTGTCCGGTCCACGGCCGACGGGTTCGTATACTCCTCGGGTGAGCCGTCCCTGGGGGCGCTCACGATGGAGGGCAGGCGAATCTTCAACAGGACCGACGTGGGGATCGGCTATCGCGACAAGACGGTCCGGGTGTCAGAGGACGGCAGCCTGGTGGGGGTCGTGTTCCCTAACCGGACGATGCAATACCGGTTTTCGCTCGTTGACGGGGACTTCGATGAAGCGGCGGGCAGGGATGGAGAGCTAGCGGACCCCGTCCGCTCCGCGCCGGGGATCAATGTCACGGGTCTGAGGACAAGAGAGCCGAAACTGAACGGGCAGCGCCTCGGCATCGACCAGGGTGATGTCGCCCGGTCCATGGCCGTGGTGCCCGGGGGAGAGGCATTCATCGTGGGAGGCGATTTCACGCTTTACCGGTTCGAAACGGGCGGCAGGATGATCTGGAAGAGACGTCTCACTGCAACCCCCTGGGCGGTAAACGTTTCCCGGAACGGCAAGGTGGCCGTCGTGGGCGCAAGCGACGGGACCATCCGCTGGTATCGCGTGTCCGACGGCGTGGAACTTGCCGCCCTGTACCGCGTGGCGAAGTTCGACGGCCCAAGGAAACCCTGGGTGGTCTGGTCGGCCAAAGGGTATTATTCAGCCAGTCCGGGGGCGGATTCCCTGATCGGGTGGCATGTCAACAACGGTTGGGACCGCGAGGCCTATTTCTATGCCGCCGCGCGCTTTCGCAGGGTCTACTACCGGCCCGATATCTTTGCTTATCTCATGAAAACCTGTGATGAATCGGCGGCATTGAAGCTTGCGGGCGGGCAGGCGGCGGCGACGTCCATAACAGGGGTCCTTCCGCCGATAGTCCGGATATTCTCTCCCGCCGACGGGGCCCAGATAGCGGCGGGCAGCGTCCCCGTCCGATACTCCGTGGAATCCCCGACGGGAGACCCCATAACATCCGTCAGGATCCTTGTCGACGGCCGGCCGGTCCCGCAGGCCCGCGACATCGTTCTGGAGGCCGCACCGGCGCGGACCACACCGGCACAGTCGGCGGGCAAGAACGTGACGAACAGGACCGCTGACGTTCCCGTCGACGGGGCCCAGGGTACAATAACGATCATCGCCATGACGAAGAACGGGGCCAGCGAGCCGGCGTCGGTCCGGGTGGTCAGGAAGGGTGCCGCATCCGCTCCGGCCGATGGTTACACGATCAAGCCCAAGCTCTACATCCTTTCCGTGGGGGTGAGCAGGTACAACAAGCACCCCGAGAACAACCTGAAGTTCGCGGCAAAGGACGCCACGGATTTTGCCGCGGCCATGGCCTCCCAGAAGGGCAGGCTCTACCGGGAGGTGTCGGCGAAGGTCCTCACGGACGGGCAGGCCACCCGGGCAAACGTCGTCGACGGGCTGCAGTGGCTCAAGCGCTCGGCGACCCAGCACGACGTGGCGATGATATTCATGTCATCCCACGGTGACAACAGCTCGGGGCAGTACTATTTCATCCCCTCCGATTTCGACAAGGCGCGCCTCGAATCGACGAGCGTTCTCTTTACATATATAAAGGATGCCGTCGCATCCATACCGGGAAAGGTGGTCGTCTTCATGGACACCTGCCATGCCGGGGATGTCCTCGGGAACCGCGGGACGAAGGCCATTCCTCCCAGCATAGACGGCATCGTCAACGAGCTCGTGAGCGCGGAGAACGGAGCGGTTGTCTTCACGTCCTCGACGGGGCGGCAGCAGTCCCTGGAGGACCCGAAGTGGAACAACGGTGCCTTCACGAGGGCACTCGTCGACGGCCTCACCGGCAAGGCGGACCTGACGGGGAAGGGACGGATAACCATCAACATGCTCGACGTGTACATATCGGAGAGGGTGAAGGAATTGACGCAGGGCAGACAGACGCCGACAACGGCGAAGCCGCAGACGGTACAGGATTTCCCCATCGCTGTACGGTAAAACCGGCAAGGAGGTATTCATGAAAGCGGGCACATTTATCTATGTCATCATCATCGGGCTTTGCATGTTTTTCACGGTGGCAGACGCGCAGGGCCAGATGGGGTTCAACATGGCGGATTTCAAGGCGGCCATCACGGCGCGGATAAAGTCGACGGGAGCGAGAGACACGATCACAAGCAGGGTGCCTGCCGGTCAATCCTGCGTCGAGGCGTCAGAGGCGCGGGCGAACGAGATCGCCGTCGTCGTAAAGTCGATGCAGGCAAACGGCAAGTTCGGCCTCCTGGGGGCGAAGGTGGGCAGGATGAGCGGCTGGAACCCCCTTTCCATCGTGTCCGAGGAAACGAGGAAGAAGTACCTGGGAGAGACGGCGTCGGGGAGCATGCACACTTACACCGTCGTCCAGCTGTATGATGCGAACGGCAAGGTCTGGTTCACGATAGACGCCGACAACTACCTCGGTCCCATCTACGTGTCGGAGCACGGGGCCGTGGATTGGAACGCGGACCACACGAAGCTCATCGAGGATGTCCCCCCCGTCATCAGGAGCGTTCACATGTTCAATCCGCCCGCCGCCTTCGTGGGAGACAACGTCCTCTTCCAGGTGAGCGTCGACGCGGCCCCCTGGGTGAAGGGGAACCTGCGGTACAAGTGGATGTACGTGGGCGGCGTGAAGGTCCTTGGCCAGGGAGAGTCTCTCAACCTGCGCGTGGACCGCGCCACGACCTACAACCTGAAGGCGATCGTTTACAATGCGGTTGGCGGCAAGGAGATCCCTCTCGCGGAGGCAACGGGTTCGACGATTGTCGCCCCGAAACCCGTGATCCCCACCGCCCCGGCCCAGACCACGACGGCGCCGACGGGCAGAGGGTATACGTCCCGGCAGAGCGGGCAGTCGGGCGGCAATGCCGCGGCACCATCCGTCGACCCGGCCAACCCCGTGCAGGGGGTCATCGATGTGTTCAAGAAGGTCGGTGGTTTCTTCGGGAAGTAGGCCGTGACGAACGCGGGCCGCGCGGGATACGCGCTCGCACCGCTTGCCGCGGTCCTCATCGCCTATCTCAACTCCTTCCCCGGGGTGTTCCAGCTCGATGACTACAACGTCATCGTCTTCAACCCTTCGGTTGAGTCCTGGTCCGCCTTCTGGCGGGACTGTTTCCACGGGATACGCCCCTTCCTCAAGTTCACCTACGCCCTGTGCCAGGCCTCGCAGACGGGTGTCTTCGGTTTCCACGCCTTCAACCTGACCGTGCATCTCGTCAACGTATTCCTTGTCTTCAACCTGACCGGCAGCTTTCTCAGGGGCAGGCCGGGGACCTTGTCCGAAAGGGCGCTCTACCCGGCGGCCGCTCTCGCAGCCCTTCTTTTCGGCCTCCACCCCATCGGGACGGAGGCGGTGACGTACATAACGGGGCGCAGTGCCTCGCTCATGACGATGTTCTACCTGGCGAGCCTCGCCCTTTACGTGAAGGGCAGCCGGGAGAGAAAGGCGGCCCTGCTCTACGTGCTGTCGCCCCTGATGTTCCTTTTCGCTGTCGCGACGAAGGAAACGGGGATCACTCTACCCCTTGCCCTCGTTCTCTGGGAGGCCTCAGCGGGGGAGGGCGGTGGCGTGGGGAAGACCCTCCGGCGCCAGTCGGTGCACTGGGTGGTCTTTGCCGCCCTGGTGGGGGCAGTGCTCGCGCATCCGCGATACCGGGTGTTTCTTCTCTACAGCCTCGACCTGAGGGGGTTTCGGGAAAACCTTCTCGGCCAGGTCACGGGAGTGGGCGAGCTTCTCTCTCACCTCATCCTGCCGGGGCGGCTGAACATCGACCCGGGCTCGGTGTCCGGCGCCTCCTGGTTTTCGCCGCAGCTCCTTGCCCTCGCATCCCTCGCGGTGCTGGGACTTGCGGGCCTCTGGAAGAGAGTACCCTGGCTCTCCTTCGGGATAGGCTGGTTCTTCCTTCACACTATGGTGGTCAATCTCCTCGTGCCGCGCATCGACAGCGTCAGCGACCGCCACTTCTACCAGGCGGGCTGGGGCGTCTTCCTTGCAGCGTCGGTCGCGATGACCTGGCTCATGTTCCGCCTCCGGGGAGGAGTGCGCGCCTTCGCGGTCCTTGCCCTGTGTCTCGCCATCGTGCTCGGCGGATATACCATCGCCCGCAACCGTGTGTACCACAGTGAGATAGCACTGTGGGAGGACACGATCCGAAAGTCGCCGCGCAATCCGCGGGCCTTCAACAACCTCGGCTACGCCTATTACCTGGAGGGCCGGAAGGAAGAGGCGCGCAACGCATACCGCCGGGCTCTTCAGATCGACCCGGCCTTCGAGTACGCGCGCAACAACCTGAAAATTCTCGACGGCGAGTGACTCCTGATTGACAATATGTCGCCGTCCCTGTATGTTACGAAGATATGGCGGAGAATGTCAGTGGTGCGACCGCGGCGGGGACGGCGCCGCGGTTGGCCGGGCGGTATCTCACCGTTCTGACCGCCGGGCTCATCTCCGGTGTCCTCACGATAGCTATGGGGTGCGCCTTCTCAGCGCTCATATTCTCCGGCCCGCTCTCCGGCTACATCGCCACGGGCGTCAAGCTCATACTCTTCGGTGCTTTCCTGCTCGGCGCGATAACGGCGTTCACCAGCTCCTACGCGGGCACCGTGGCCCGGCCTCACGAGATCCCGGCTGCGGTCATCGCCCTCATGGCGGCAGCGATCGCGGCAGGGGTGCCGGGGCGGGTCTGCGTGGAGGGCGCTTTCGTCACCGTTGCCGCGGCGATCGCTGTCACGGGTTGTGCGACGGGCATCTTCTTTCTCCTTCTGGGGTATTTCAAGGCCGGCAATCTCATACGGTTCGTTCCCTATCCCGTCATCGGAGGGTTTCTCGCCGGCACGGGGCTCCTTCTCGTGAAGGGGGCCTTCGGGGTCATGACGGGAAAGGCGCTCACCGTGGCCAACATGGCCTATCTCGCGGACCCCGCGGTGTTTGTCAAATGGCTTCCCGGACTTGTCTTCGCGGGTGTCCTCTTCCTGGCCCTCAGGTGGCGGAACCATTATCTCATCATGCCGGTCTGGCTCGCCCTTTCCTTCGTCTTCTTCTATATCGCCCTGCCCGTGACGGGCATGTCCCTCGGCGACGCCCGTTCGCAGGGCTGGCTTATCGCCTCCCTCGAAGGAGGAGGGCCCGGCGCGGCTCTGTCCCTTTCCTCCCTGGCGGGCATAGACTGGGGACTTGTCGCGTCGCAGACGGGAAGGATCCTGACCGTCCTTATCCTGAGTTCCCTTTCCCTGCTCCTTAACGCGAGCGGTCTGGAACTCGTCGTCAGGGAGGAGATCGACCTCAACAGGGAACTGAGGGCGACGGGCCTGTCAAACCTCGTCGCGGGCCTGTCGGGGAGCACCGTCGGTTTCCACTCGCTGAGCCTGTCCGCCCTCGGTCATTCCATGGGGGCAAAAAGCCGCCTCGTCGGGTTGTTCTCGGCCGTCCTCTGCGGAGCGGTGCTCTTCTTCGGCAGTTCGCTCCTCTCCTATTTTCCGCGGCCCATCATGGGAGGGGTACTGCTCTTCCTCGGCCTCGCCTTCCTCCATGAGTGGCTCTACGAGAGCTGGCTCAAGCTGCCGATGCTCGACTGCGTCCTGATCGTGGTCATTCTCGTCGTCATCGGGATGTTCGGGTTCCTCCAGGGTGTCGGGGTGGGTATGCTCGTGGCCATCGTTATCTTTGTGGTCAAGTACAGCCATGTGAGCGTCATCAAGCACAGGCTGTCGGGGGCCGATTTCCACAGCAACGTGGACCGTGCACCTGATGAGGAGCAGGTGTTGTCGCGGCAGGGCGAGGGCATGCATATCCTGAAACTGCAGGGTTACATCTTCTTCGGCACGGCCAACGACCTCTACGAGGAGATCCGAAGGAGGTCGAACGCAGAGACGCTCGGAACCCTGCGGTTCGCGGTGCTCGACTTCCGTCTCGTCAACGGTGTCGATTCATCGGCGGTGAACAGTTTCGTCAAGATGAAGGAACAGGCCCGGACGCGCGGCTACCGGCTGGTGTTTGCCCAGGTCCCTCCGGATGCCCTGACGTCCTTTCGGAGAGGTGGTTTGGGCCTCGATCAGAGCGATAGCTTCCGGGTTTTCGGAGACCTGGACCGCGCCGTGGAGTGGTGCGAGGATGAGATCCTCGCCGCTGAAGGGATGTTGTCCGACGGTGAGGTCCGTTCACTCGGGGAGGAACTCCGGGAATTCTTCCCCCCGGCGATGCGGGATCCGGGACGGTTCATCGACTACCTGGAACGCCGCGAGGTCCCCGCCGGCTTCTACCTTATCCGGCAGGGAGATCCGCCCCATTCGCTATACTATCTGGAATCGGGTCGTGCCACCGTCGATTTCGAGAATGAGTCAGGCCAGCGCGTCCGGTTAAGGACACTCAGGCCGGGCACCGTCATCGGGGAGCTGGGTCTGTACCTGAGAGGACCTTCCACCGCCTCCGTGGTCACGGAAACGACGAGCGTTTTTTGCAGGTTCACTTCCGAGGCGATGGAGAGGATGGAACGGCAGGACCCGGAGATGGCCGCCGCCTTCCACAGGTTCATAGTCCGGCGCCTGGGAGAGAGGCTCATCCACACGAACAGGTCTCTCAAGGCCCTTCTGGACTAGGAAGCCCTGTCATCTCTCTCAGTAGCGGGTGAGCTGCTCAGGGGTGAGCAGGGCCGCGATGCGGTTTCGCGCGGTCTTCCCGATCTCAGCCAGGTCGGCGCCGACAGCCGCGATGTCCGGCCGGTCGGCCTTCTCGTACCTATCGATCATGGCCGCCTGCTGTGCCCTCTGGTCCGCCAGGATCGCGGCCACCTGTGATTCCTGTGCGGCATCGAGGCCAAGGCGGACCCTCAGCTCGGCGGCATCGGGAATTGCCTTCTGGGCCGTGCGCAGGGACCGGAAATAGTACGCGTTGTACCGCTGGGAGAACTTCTCCTGCCTTGCCTGCAGTTTTTTCCTCTGTTCGTCGGTCAGCCTTTCGCTTATCCGTTGAAAGCCTTCCTCGTAGACCTTCCTGAGGCCCGGCTGGTAGGATACCCTGAGGGCCGTCGCGCGCGCCTCCATCTTCGCGACCAGCTTCTCCACCTCCACCGTCTGAGCGGCATTGAGCCGGAGATCGTCGACGAGTCCCCTGACGATCTTCTTTACCCTGTCTTCGGCGGTCCGCGACCGTGTCGACGGGGAACCCTCCAACTGATGTTGGAGATATATCCGGGTCCCCAGCGCGCCGGCGGAGATCCCCACCAGGAGGACGAGAGCGAGGGTGATGATGATCTTTATCTTATTCATGTCGGGTCTCCTCTCAACCATTATAGGGGTCCAGGAGGACCGTCTCGACGGTGTCGTCCATGAACATCTGCACAAGGTCCTGCTGCGGGGCTACGTCATACCGGAACGCCGCCGCGGCAAGGAGGATGACGATGGCGCATGCCACAGGACAGACCCGCCAGAAGAGCCTGCCGAAGAGGTCTGTCCAGGAGGTCCCTTGCATCTCGTCCGGCAGGTTCCGTATGCTCCTCATGACCTGTGTCTCCCACTTTTCGCCCGGCCCGGGCGCTCCACGGCTCCGGTATGCTGCCGCGAGGACTTTCTCCAGTCTTCCTTTTCTATCTTTCGGGGATCCCATTGCGTTCCTCCTTTATCTCCTGCCCGCGTCCTCAAGGAGCTTATGCAGCTTCCTCCGTGACCGGAAGGAACGTATCTTCACATTCGCCGTGCTCCATCCGAGGAGGTCGGCGACCTCGCGCACGGACAGACCTTCCAGGTAGACAAGTTCCAGCACCATCCTGTCTTCCGGTGACAGCCTGGCCAGCGCCCACTCCAGTACCTCCCGCGCCTCCACCTCCCTGCCGATGTCGTCGATGGAGCCTCCCGACGGATCTGACGCGGCCCTCTCGATCCATTCCCGGTGCGCGTCGCCGAGGGAGCTCATGGCAACCTCTTTCGACCTGTATGCGCGCCTCCAGTAGTCGTAGCAGGTCCGCGTTGCGATCGCGGCCATCCAGTGCCTGAACCCCCCGGACCCGGCGAACTTTGCGAGGGACTCGTAGGCACGGATGAAGACGTCGTGCGCCACCTCTTCCGCATCCTCGTACGGGACGTGGCGACTGACTATCTTGAGGACGTACATCTTGTATTTCCTGAGAAGGAAAGCGAAGGCGTCTCGATCACCGGCCAGAACACGGCTGATGTATGCAAGGTCCGACGCTTCGCGGTCGTCCTGTTCGGCATTATCGATCACGGCAGGTACCCATACAGGTCTGTTATAACAAAGCTGACCCGGCAGGGCAAGCTCCATATCGGGCAGGCATGCATCTTCCCGCCCCATCGCTCCCGCCGAAAACTCAAATAAGCATCCCGTCTCCATCCCTGTCATCCCAACGAAGACCCCTGGCCTCCATCTTTCCCCATAAGTCGCATGCGGCAGCAAAAAAGTTACAGGATACAAGGTAATGGATCATGGGCGATGGATTAATGGGGAACGATGGCTCCAACACTTCCAACACTTCCAACGGCTCCAACGGTTCCAACGGTTCCAACCCGCCTTTCTTCCTATCACCCATCACCTATAACCGATCACCCGTTTCCTTCTTTTTTCTGTAACCGATCCCTCCCGCCCGACGACTCCATAGTCATGATCAAGAAACCGACATCGCAGACCAAAAACCTTTTTGCCAAGGAGCCATCCATGGAAGAGACTCACGACGATACGTCACATATCAGGAAGATACTCCGGTCGGTGGGGCCGGGGAAGGGACTGAAGAGGAGAACGATATGGCTCGCCTCGGCAGCCGCGGCGATCCTTCTCGCGGGTGCCGTGGTCCTCTACGCGTCGACGGGAAGATCACAGGTCCGCTACAAGACCGCGGAAGTGAAGAAGGGAGACCTCACGGTCACGATCACCGCCACGGGGACGCTCCAACCCCTCGAGCAGGTCGAGGTCGGCACCGAGGTTTCGGGGACGATCAAGACCGTCGCCGTGGATTACAACGACCGCGTGAAAGAGGGACAGGTCCTCGCGAAGCTGGATACGACCAAGCTCGAGGCGCAGGTCCTGCAGTCGGAGGCGACCCTGAACTACGCCAGGGCAAAGCTCCGCGAGACGCAGGCCACGGTAGCGGAGACACAGAGCAAGCTGAACCGCTTCAAGGAAAGCCTCGAACTCAGCGGCGGGAAGGTTCCTTCCCAGGCGGAATACGACGCAGCCGACGCCGCGCTGAAACGGGCGAAGGCCCAGGAG
>MVQP01000071.1 GCA_002067235.1 Syntrophorhabdus sp. PtaB.Bin047 | reverse complement strand
TGTTTGCCCGAAGCGCCCAGGTAGGGATTGTACAGGTCGTAACTGCCCGTATTCATGCCCGCTATGATCGATGGCTTTCCTTCACCTTTCCTCAATATGATGTTGACAACACCGCCAATGGCGTTGTCCCCGTACAGGACGCTCCCTGGTCCCCGGTATATCTCGATACGCTCGATCATTTCCACGGGCACCTGCATGAGGTCTGTGCCGGACATGTCGATCTCGTTTGTCCTCCTGCCGTCGATCAGGAAGAGGCAGTTCTGTGCCGCCGTCTCACCGAAGCCGCGAATATCGATACTGGAGTACTTGGGATTGCCGAGGAGGCTGCGGGTGAAAACGCCCTGCTCGTCCTTGAAGACGTCCGTGAGTGTCCGGGCACCCTTTTCCTCTATCTCCTGACGGGTAATAACGGAGATGTTTGCCGGCACTTCGTTGATCCTGGACTCCGCCCGCGTGGCGGTGACGACAATGCTGTCAAGCCTGTGCGGCACGAGTTCTTCTGAAAAACCTGAAAACGCCAGTGAAAGGGAAAGAAACAGGAAAGAAACAGGAAAGAAACGCTTCATGAGAACCTCCTTATGCCTCGTAAGGATAATTTCTCGAAGAGTTCAACCCAAGGTTTCCTGACTGAGGGAGGTAGTAGCCAACGCGCCTTCCCGTTCCCTTCTTCGAGGAACAGTGGCCGGCTTGAGCGCCGTGCGCTGCTTCGATCCCATCACAGTTGCGGGACAGTGGAAGGTTCTCACTTCACTTCCCTTGAAAGCTGAACCGTAACGAGTATATGACTCTCTTTAACACGAAGTGCCGGTAGAAATCAAAGGTATCTTTTGTCTCCACCGTTTGGGGCAATTGTGGTATTGTATGACAGAAACGGGCGCGACATGGCGAAATGTGAAGAAATTCGTAAGAAATTCAACGAATGCAGCGTGGGGCGCCTCCTCGGCATAGAGGTCCTCGAGGTGCGGGAGGGCATCGCCCGCGGCAGGATGCTTGTCAGGAAGGAACACCTCAACGTCTTCGGCGGTATCCACGGGGGGATCCTCTTCGCCTTCGCGGACCACGTTGGCGGCGCCTGCGGGAACAGCATGGACTACAAGGCATTGCTCGTGGAGTCGACGGCGCGCTTCAAAAAGAGTGCCAGGGAAGGGCAGACGATATACGCCGAGGCACGGCTCGTCCACTCCCGGAAGAAGGTTGACACGATAGACATTACCGTGACCAACGGGAACGGAGAGGCACTGGCCGTTCTGAAGATGACATCATTTATCGTGGAAGATGCGGCAGAGACTTCTTAAGATCTTCGATATACTCCTTGAGACATTCGGGAAAAGGCATTGGTGGCCCGGGGAAACGGCCCTCGAGGTGATCGTCGGCGCCGTCCTCACCCAGAACACATCCTGGAAGAACGTCGAGAAGGCGATAACCAGCCTCAGGTCCGCGGGGCTCCTCAGCGTCGACAGACTCTATGAGGTGGAGGATGCAGTCCTGGCCCGACACATCCGTTCTTCTGGCTATTACAATTTAAAAACAGCACGATTGAAGAATATAGTTAAGGTGATACATGATGAATACATGTCATCTATTGAACACTTAAGGAATAATGGAACAAGCGACCTGCGTGAGAAGCTTCTTGACATCAAAGGGATAGGGGAAGAGACAGCCGACAGCATCCTCCTTTACGCCCTCGACAAACCGGTCTTTGTCATCGATGCTTATACAAAGCGCTTCCTTGCCAACCACGGCCTTTACGGTGGCCCATACAGGTACGGGGACATGCAGGCATTCTTCATGGGCAACCTGCCGTCGGACATATATCTGTTCAATGAATATCACGCGCTCATCGTGGCGCTCTGCCAGGGCTATTGCCTGAAGTCGCCCCGGTGCGGAGAATGCCCTCTGAAGGGACAATGACCGATTCACCATATTTCAATGACCACTGCAATTAACCAATAACCAGTTGACCAGGCAATAGGGCATAACGCAATGCCTGTGAGATTCCCGGTCATCGATCATCGTTTGCCGATCTGGTTACTGGAATTTGATCATTGGGCACTGTCCTCGCGGCAAGGAGCAAGCAGGTACGGCCGGACCCGTTCGAGAGTTTGGGCGTCTTCGGAGGGTCAGGAGATGATCGTCACTTTGGCTTTGTCCGCAGCCTTCTCGATGGTTCCCATCCTGGCCGCTTTCTCGCCGCTCTCGTTGAGAGACGCTACGACCGCGTCTGCGTCCCCGTCGTTGACGATGAGTACGAAACCAGTCCCCATGTTGAAGGTGGAGCATGCCTCTTCCATGCCGAGGTTGCCTGCCTCCATGAGGGCCCGGAAGACGGGGGGGATCGTTGCGGGGTCGAGACGTAGGGTCGTTGCCAGACCATCGGGGATGATGCGTGATATGTTGCCGGGGAGGCCTCCCCCGGTGATATGGGCCATTCCCTTCACGGCATAACGGCTGATAACGTTCAACACGGGTTTGACATAGATCCTTGTGGGCTTCAGAAGCTCTTCGTAAAGCTTTCCCGGTATTCCGGGGACCTCATCATCGACGTGGTAGTTCTTCACGTCGAAGAAGAGCTTTCTCACCAGGGAGAAACCGTTGCTGTGCAGGCCATTGGAGCTAAGGCCCACGACAGCGTCTCCGGCGGCTATCGTAGAGCCGTCGATGATGGAGTCCTTCTCCACCACCCCCACGGCAAAGCCGGCGAGGTCGTATTCATCGTCTTTGTAGAAAGACGGCATTTCAGCTGTCTCACCGCCCACGAGGGCGCAGTCCGCCTGGAGGCACCCGTCGCAGACGCCCCCTACAACGGAAGGGTAAACGTTCTCGTCGATCTTTCCACAGGCGTAATAGTCAAGAAAGAAGAGGGGTTTTGCTCCGAGCGTGAGAATGTCGTTCACGCTCATGCCGACGAGGTCGATGCCAACAGTGTCATGCTTGCCGGCCATGAAGGCGATCTTCAGCTTGGTCCCTACGCCGTCCGTCGAGCTCACAAGGACAGGGTTTCTGTACGACCCGGGGACCTCCGTAAGGGCGGCAAAGCCGCCTATCATGTTGAGCACACCGGCATTGTGGGTTGACCGAATACGCCCTTTCAGGCCGTCTATGAGACGGTCCGCCTTGGCAATATCAACACCGGAGTCTTTGTAGGTGATGGTCTTCACGGCTCTAATGTAAAATCATTCCTGAACGATTGTCAATCGATAAGATTGTCCCACGAACTATTGTACGCCGACCCGCTGCCGGGACGACCGGTATCAGGCCATTCTCGCGATGAACTCCTCCACGGGGATGGCGGGAAGGGTTATGATCTGGATGGTGCCCCGGGAGCCGAGCTCTATAGAGACTTTGGCTATCGCCTCATTGTTGGGGGCCTCGAGGATGTTCAGGAAGTCATACTGGCCGAGGATGGCGTACTGGGCGAGGACTTTCGCGCCCATGCTTTCGATCTCCCTGTTGACCTCTTCGATCCTTTCGGGATGTTTCTTGATGGTCTTGCGTCCCTCATCCGTTAGCGTGCTGATCATGATATAGATTGGCATATGGATACCCCCAAATGGTTTTCGATGATATATAGATTCCAATACCCCGGGCTGTTTGTCAATACTAATTATGGTTTCAGGACAGGGTGTTAGGGGCGGTCGTATGTACACATTTTCACATTATTGAGCATAAAACATGGTATTGATTGGGTGATAGAAATGTGCTATCATCTACCACTTTTAATATCAAAGAGTTCGTATGAGCCACATTGTTCAATGTTTCACATATAGACCCACATTCGAAGCAAATCATCAGTGTTCTTTATTCTCTAACAGAAGGGGGATCTATGGCTAAACCTATGGATCAATACAAATGGCATGAACTAGCAGTAGGTTGCGTAATTGAAGAAGTTGGAAATGCTATGGAGTACAAGACCGGCGACTGGCGTTCGTCAAAGCCTGTCTGGAATTGGGAAAAGTGTACCAAATGTGGTCTTTGCTGGCTCTTCTGCCCCGATGCCTCCATTCGCCAGAGAGATGACGGGTTTTATGAGGCGGATTTGGATTACTGCAAAGGTTGCGGTATTTGTGCCAGGGAATGCAAGCCCGGCGCGATATCGATGGTCGAGGAGGAACGATGAGCACGAAGAAAGGTATGGAAGTATCCATAGCGGCAGCCGAGGCAGCCAAACTGGCGCGTGTCGAGGTGATCGCCGCCTATCCCATAACGCCTCAAACCCATATAGTAGAGCATCTTTCCGAGATCGTCGCCAACGGCGAGCTTGACGCCGCCTACGTCAACGTCGAGTCGGAGCACTCGGCCATGTCGGCCTGTGTCGGTGCGAGCGCCACTGGCGCCCGGACATTCACATCGACGAGCGCACAGGGCATGGAACTCATGCACGAGATCCTCTTCATTGCCTCGGGCATGAGGTTCCCGATCGTCATGGCTGCTGTCAATCGGGCGCTGTCATCGCCCCTGTCCATTTGGGGGGACCACTCCGACATCATGGCGGCGCGCGACACGGGATGGATCATGCTCTTCTGCGAGAACGGGCAGGAGGTTGTCGATGCGATCATCATGGCCTTCAAGATCGCTGAGGACAGGCGGGTGCTCCTGCCTCTCATGGTAAACCTTGACGGCTTTTCCCTGAGCCATGTTATCGAACCCATAGAGTTCCCTGCACAAAAGGACGTGGACCGCTTTCTGCCTCCTTACGAGGCCCTGTATACGCTCCACCCGGACAAGCCTGTCACCATGGGCGCTTATGGAATGCCCGAACTCTACACCGAGGCGAAGTACGCTCAGGAAATGGCGCTCCGCGGTTCCAAAGCGGTGGTAAAGGAGGTCATGGGCCAGTTCGCAAAGGAATTCGGCAGGACATACAACATAGTTGAGACATACAACGTCGAGAAGGCGGATACCGTTTTCATGGCGCTGGGTTCCATAAATGAAAACATCAAGACGGCGATAGACAACCTGAAGGAGCAGGGCAAGGAGCTTGGTCTCGTCTCCCCGAGGCTTTTCAGGCCGTTCCCCGCCGATGAGCTTTACGAGTTCCTGAAGGGCAAGAAGAAGGTCGTCGTGCTGGAACGCGTAATGCCCGCTGGCGCAATGAATGGTCCGCTCTTCAACGAAATAGCCAGCCTGGCCGTTACCCATGGGCTCAATGCACAGCTTGAGAACTACATATTCGGCCTGGGGGGCAGGGATGTGGAGCCTGAAGAGCTGATGGAGACGTACGAGCAGGTGGCCTCCTCAGCAAGGGTGTCCCACGCGGACAACAAGAATTACGGCGTGATAGGGGTGAGATCATGAGGATGAAAAGTCTTGAAAGATATACAGATAGTCCCGACTTCGAATACGCAACCTCGGGACACAGGGCCTGTCAGGGCTGCGCTGAGATCCTTGCGTTGAGGCTGGGTCTCAAGGTTTTCGGCAAGGACACCGTCGTCGCCATGGCGACGGGGTGCATGGAGATCATCTCGACCCCCCTTCCCACGACATCCTGGCGACTCCCGTGGATCCACGTTGCCTTTGAGAACACGGCGGCGGTGGCCTCCGGTATCGAGGCAGGTATAGGCATCCTGATGGATAAAGGAAAGATAGCCAGGAAGGACATCAGTGTTGTTGCCATAGGCGGGGACGGGGGAACAAGCGATATCGGTCTGCAGGCGCTCTCCGGGGCAATGGAGAGGGGACACGATTTCACGTACATCTGCGTCGACAACGAAGCGTACATGAACACAGGTATCCAGCGTTCGTCCTCGACCCCCTTCGGTGCCATGACAACAACGAGTCCTCCGGGCAAGAAGAGTTTCGGTCAGGCAACCCAGAAGAAGAACATGCCGAAGATAGCGGTTGCCCACAATATCCCCTACGTGGCTACGGCTTGCCCTTCCTATCCCTTTGATTTTCTGGCCAAGATCAAGAAGGCGAAGGCGGCGAAGGGGCCGGCCTATATTCACGTCCTTTCCGTCTGTCCCACGGGATGGAGAATACCGTCCGACCAGGCGATTCATTACGGCAGACTTGCCGTCCGGACGGGCATTTTCCCGCTCTACGAGGTCGAGAACGGGAGATACAGGATCACCTACAGCCCGGAACCGTTGAGGCCGGTGGCTGAATACATCAAGGGGCAGGGAAGGTTTCGCCATCTGACGGATGACCTTATTGCCCGGATACAGGATCAGGTCAACCGTGACTGGCAGGATCTGAAGAGTTACAGTGAGATGAAATAGACAATTGGAACGAAAAGCGAAGACGCCCCCTGTCCGCTAAGGGGGCGTCTTTTTTGCCCGCTGATCCCGCGGGCGCCGACGTTTGTGTGATATATGTCACAGAAAAAGCATGGTTATTCAGATATCTTAAAAAAAATACTTGAAATGTGGATGGGAAAGTATACAATATTATATCTGAATCTCTGTAACAGCGGGAAAGGTATTTCTTTAGTCGGACCGGATTTGGACGATAAACATCTAGAAGGATATATAAATGTTACCAGACCTTCAGAAAATTGGTGAGACTCTCCGGGAGAAAAGGCAAGAAAAGGGGTTGACGGTTGTCAACATATCCGACTCGCTGTGCCTGCGCAAATCCCTTGTGCAGGCGATAGAGAACGGTGATTGGAGTGCCCTTCCTCATGAGGTTTATGTGAGAGGTTACCTCAAGGAATACGCCCATCTTCTTAATATCAATGATGATGCTCTGGGGTTGGACGTGCCTGCGGAAGAAACGGTCATACCCGAGGTGCCCGCGCACAAGGAGGCGATAGCCAGGGAAAGGCGTGTCGGCAAGAAGGCGATATTTTATCCCCTCATTTTCGTTCTCATAATTGCGTTCTTCGTCTTGAACCAGATCTACAAGGAACGTTCCGTGTCTAAATCGGCGCCCAGAGAGGTCGCTCAGCCGGCGTCCGTGAACGTCAGGACCGCGCCAGGGGAGCAGGCGGCGCTGCCGGAGTTCGTCGAGGCCAAGAAGCTGATGGTGACGTGCCACGAGAGGACTTGGGTCAGCGTGGTGATCGATGGGACGGAAAAGAAGGAATTCATGCTCAACCCGGAGGACATCATCATATTGAACGCCAAAGACAACTTCGATCTTCTCATTGGCAACGCGGGCGGGGTCAAACTGAATTTGAATGGCAAGGATGTCGAATTGACCGGCCAGAGCGGCGAGGTCAAACGGGTAAAGGTCTCATGATCTGACGGACATGTCGGGCGCTACGACGTGAGCCGTTCCATCTCAGCGGAATCTATATCGAAATTCGCGTAAACCCTCTGGACGTCATCTGAATCCTCAAGGGCATCCATGAGCTTGAGCATGGTTTCGGCGTTCTTGCCCTCAAGCTTCACGTAATTCTGAGGAATCATGCTGATCTCGGCCACGATATGGGGGATCTTGTTGTCATCGAAGGTCTTTTTCAGGGTCTCGAAGTTGGACAGGTCTGTGTAGACCTCGATCTCGTTCTCATCGTCCGTAATATCTTCGGCGCCCGCCTCGAGCGCAAGCTCCATGATCCTGTCACCGTCGACGACCTTCTTGTCGAAGGACATGAAACCCTTCTTGCTGAAAAGCCAGGAAACACATCCCGCCTCGCCCAGGTTGCCGTTCAACCGCGAGAGGATGTGCCGGACCTCGGCAGTGGTACGTTTCTTGTTGTCTGTCAGGACCTCGATGAGGATGGCGACCCCGCCGGGACCATATCCCTCGTAGTTGTATTCCTCGTAAGCCTCGGCTCCCTCGAGCGCGCCTGTACCCTTCTTGATGGCGCGTTCGATGTTGTCCTTGGGCATGTTCTCGGATTTGGCGTTATCAACGGCGACGCGCAGCCGTGAGTTTGACTCAGGATCGGCACCCCCTATGCGGGCCGCAGTAGTGATCTCCCTGATCAGCTTCGTGAAGATCTTCCCGCGCTTGGCATCGGCAGCACCCTTTTTGTGTTTGATTGAACTCCATTTGCTATGTCCTGACATCGTGCCCCCGGGATATCGAATGGTGGGCGATATTGGATTCGAACCAACGACCTCTGGTATGTGAGACCAGCGCTCTAACCATCTGAGCTAATCGCCCGTGCGTTTCTTTTTATTACATTCTTGTGAAAAAGTCAACCCAAGACAGGCAGGATTTCTGTTCAAATCTGCGATGGGAGCGTATAATATCTTACATTATGAACCATGTGTTCGGACCAGTTCCTTCGAGAAGACTCGGGTATTCCCTCGGCGTCGATATCATCCCGCCCAAATACTGCACCTACGACTGCATTTACTGCCAGATCGGCAAGACGACGGACAAGGTCATACGACGAAAGAGCTTCTACGACGCCGGGTCCATCGCGGATGAGGTGGCCGCGAAGGTCGCCTTGGCCCATGTGGATGTGATCACCTTCTCCGGTTCCGGTGAGCCGACGCTCAATTCGGATCTGGGTACCATGATCGGGAAGGTCAAAGAGAGAGTCACCACGCCCGTGGCGGTCATTACCAACGGATCTTTGCTGTACGACAGGGATGTGAGGTCGGACCTCGCGGCGGCTGACATGGTCCTGCCGTCGCTCGACGCAGTCACCGAAGAGGTCTTCCAGAGGATCAACAGACCCCATCCACTGCTTGATATCAAGACGATCATGGAGGGTCTCAGGGAATTCAGGGCGGAGTACACGAAATCCATCTGGCTCGAGATAATGCTCATCAGGAATGTCAACGATGACCCCGATGAACTGAGGAAGATGGTGCAGATCGCTTCAACACTGGGCGTTGACAGGATCCAGCTGAACACCGTCACGCGACCGCCGAGCGAAGAGAACGCATGCAGGCTCGAAGAGTACGACCTTCATGCGATATGCAAACGATTCGGCCCGCGCTGTGAGGTGATATGCTCTTTTGAGAAAACAGAGGAAATGCCCGCCCAGGCGGACTGGACGGAGATGATCCTGGAGACCTTGAGGAGACGGCCCCTGACTCTCGACGATGTGGTCAGGACGACGAGTCTTTCCCGTTTTCAGGCAAGAACGAGGCTGAAAGCGATGGAGGACGAAGGCCTCGTCAGGAGCTACGCCCTGGGCGATGACGTTTTCTATGTCGTTGCGTGACATCTTTCTCCCCGTCCGTTTCCCTCCCTTAAAATCATGTTGACAAAGGAGTGAGCCAACATTTACTATTACTGCTTAGAGAGCGGCAGACACGCAGTCTTTCCCTTGTCTTTACCTGGATATCCTTGAATACATTTCGCGAAGGAGGTTGTCATGAAGATCAGGCGTGCCGTGGTCAGCGTTTCAAGCAAGGCGGGTCTGTCTGACCTGGCGTTGTTCTTGAGCAAGCTCGGCGTCGAGATATTGTCGACGGGGGGTACCAAGAAATACCTGGAGGGGATCGGGCTTAAGCCCATCGAGGTCAGCGCGTACACGGGGTTTCCCGAGATCATGGACGGCCGGGTGAAGACGCTGCATCCCAAGGTCCACGGCGGGATCCTCAACATCCGCGACAACGAGGAACATCAGAAGGCGATGACGACGCACGGGATCAATCACATCGACATGATCGTCGTCAACCTCTATCCTTTCATCGAGGTGGTGAGCAAGGGATGCACCTTCGAGGACGCCATCGAGAATATAGACATCGGGGGCCCTTCGATGATCCGTGCCGCCGCCAAGAACTTCAAGTACGTGACCGTCGTCGTCGATCCTGAGGATTATGCCCGTGTCATAGAGAACATGACGGAGAATGATGGGGCCACAACAGAGGAGCTGAGGTTCTACCTGGCGAAGAAGGTCTTCGCTCTGACAAGCGCCTATGACACGGCCATTGTCGAATACTTGTCGAAAATCTAATTGAACCCGGGGGTTGGGTGTGAACGTTCTTGTTATAGGATCAGGCGGGAGAGAACACGCGCTGTGCTGGAAGCTCTCCATGTCGACAGGTGTCGACAGGCTGTACTGCGTTCCCGGCAACGGCGGCATCTCGGACATAGCCGAATGCCATGATATCAACGTGGGCGACACGGCCGGGCTTCTCGAATTCACGAAAAAGATGAAGATCGATCTCGTTGTCGTCGGGCCAGAGAACCCTCTTGCCGGGGGGATCGTCGACACCTTCGAGGCGAAGGGCATCCCCATATTCGGTCCCGTCGCGCGCGGCGCAGCGATCGAAGCGAGCAAGATCTTCTCGAAGGAACTCATGAGGGCTAATCTCGTGCCCACGGCGCCCTTTGAGGTCTTCGACGCTCACGAGAACGCCCTGAGATACATACGGGCGAAGAAGCCCCCCTTTGTGATCAAGGCAGACGGCCTGTGTGCAGGGAAGGGGGCTTACGTCATCAAGGATATGGCGGAGGCGGAATCGGTCCTCAGGGAACTGATGGTCAACGGCATTTATGGTGAGGCCGGCAGAAAGGTGGTCATCGAGGAATTCCTTCCCGGCGTTGAGGCGTCCTATCTGGCCTTTGCCGACGGCAACACGATCCTTCCCATGCCTGCCTCTCAGGACCACAAGCCCCTGCTCGACAACGACCTCGGTCCGAATACTGGTGGCATGGGTGCATACACTCCGATACCCTTCCTGAACGACGGCCTGGAGCGTGAGATACGCGACGGGATCATGCTCAGGACGATAGCAGCCATGCGCGAGAAGGGCATTTCTTATAAAGGGGTCCTTTACGGGGGACTGATGCTTTCGGGCGGAAGGCCCTACGTTATTGAATTCAATGCTCGTTTCGGTGATCCGGAGACGCAGCCCATAATATTCAAGATGGAGAGTGACCTCCTCCCCGTCCTCGTTGCCTGTGTGGAGGGCAAACTGAGCGATGTGGGAGAGATACGGTGGAAGCAAGGCGTGAGCGTTTGCGTCGTCATTGCCTCAAAGGGGTACCCGGAGAAGCCGGAGAGAGGCAAGGTGATCCGGGGTCTCGACAGGCTTGTCGGAAGACAGGACGTCATGGTCTTCCACGCCGGCACGAAGAAGTCAGGTTCGGAATACCTGACCTCAGGTGGCCGGGTCCTGGGCGTCACGGCTCTGGGATCGACCTATGAAGATGCGATAAAGAGGGCCTACGAGGCTGTAAACCTCATTGATTTTGAGGGGATGTACTACCGCAGGGATATCGGTAAAAAGGCCCTGACGGTGAGGCAGAGCTTATAAATACGAGAAAGGCAGGAGGTTTCAATGTCGAAGGAATTCAATATCGGTGTGATACCGGGCGATGGGACGGGTCCTGAGGTCATAGCCGAAGGGGTCAAGGTTCTCACGGCCGCATCGAAAAAGTTCGGTTTTTCCCTGAAACTGACGTACTACGACATTGGCGGGGAACGCTACAAGAGGACAGGCGAAACGCTGCCTGACAGTGTTCTCAATGAATTCAAACAGTTCGACGCACTCTACCTTGGGGCCATCGGGCATCCGGATGTGAAGCCGGGCATTCTCGAAAAGGATATCCTCCTGAGAACCCGCTTCGAACTGGACCAATACATCAACCTGAGGCCTGTGAAGCTCTATGAGGGTGTCGAGACGCCGCTTAAGGACAAGGGGCCGAAGGAGATAGATTTCGTTGTCGTCAGGGAGAACACCGAGGGACTTTACACCGGTTCGGGCGGTGTGCTGAAGAAAGGGACAAAGGATGAGGTGGCCGTTCAGGAATCGATCAATACCCGCAAGGGCGTGGAACGGTGCCTGAGGTTTGCCTTTGAATACGCGAAGAAGAGGAACAGGGCGAAGAAGCTCACCCTCTGCGGGAAGACGAATGTGCTCACTTTCGCCTTCAATCTATGGGAACGGGCTTTCTACGAGATCGCCAGGGATTACCCCGATGTGACGACAGACTATGCCCATGTCGATGCGACGTGCATGTGGATGGTCAAGAACCCGGAATGGTTTGACGTCATCGTGACGGATAACATGTTCGGAGACATAATCACCGATCTGGGTGCAATGATCCAGGGCGGCATGGGTGTGGCCTGTGGCGGAAACATCAACCCTGAAGGCGTTTCCATGTACGAACCGATTGGCGGGTCGGCGCCGAAGTACACGGGGAAGAACGTGATCAACCCGATGGCGGCGATCCTCGCGGGAGGAATGATGCTGGAGTTCCTGTCTCTCGATGAGGCATCCAAGGCTATCGAAAGCTCTGTTCAGAGGGCGATAAAGAACGACCTCACGTCGATGGAAGCGGGCAAAATGGGAATGGGAACAAAGGAAGTCGGGGACCTTATCGCGCGATACGTGACGGGATAGATGCCGACGTCTAGTGCGAATTGTCGGAAGGCACCCTGAGCTTCTTGCTCAGGGTGTTCCTGTTCATGCCCAGCAGTCTGGCGGCCCGGGATATGTTGTTATCCGTTATCTTGAGAGCGGCCTGAATAAAGACGTTCTCTACGTGAGAGAGGATCGTGGAATATACTTGGTCGCCGTCATCTACCTTGGACAACAGTATCTTTTCGGCAATACTCTCAAGTTTAATATCAAGTAATGAATATAAGTCTTTGATATTCGGCCCCATAATAGTCGCGCACAGAGTGCTCATGCAAGGATTTCTATATTAGAAGGGATATGGACCCGTATGTCAACAAGAATCATTGGGAAAGCTTCGAGCGGCCGGAGAGTTGCTCAAACCCATGTAATATCGGGTTGTTACGTGAGAGGTTTTTGAGACTCTATTTTATGGGGCTACTGATAATGGATATTATGTTAACTACCGTAAGTACAAAATACAGGGAGGGGATCGATCCCCTCCCTGCTTCAGTCATCCCTTGCCTTACTGCATCATCTGGAAGTGAGCCCGGCGGTTCTTTGCCCATGCGTCTTCGTTGTGTCCCGGGTCGACAGGTTTCTCTTTCCCGTAACTGACCGTCTCAAGGAGCTTGGGATCGGCGCCCAGGCCGGCGAGGAAGCTCTTGGTCGAGTCGGCTCTCTTCTGCCCGAGGACGAGGTTGTATTCCACTGTCCCGCGCTCGTCGCAATGGCCTTCGATCCGGACCTTCTTGCCAGCGTTCGCGCTATCGCGAAACCACCCCATGTTCTCCCTAAGGATCGCGGCATCGCCCTCGCGAATGTTGTACCTGTCGAAGTCAAAATGGATGTCCTTAAGGGCCATAGCGGCCGGAGCTACAGCCACCGGTGTCTTCGCCTCAGGAGGCGTAACGACGGCAGGCGGGGCTGCCGGCGGCGGTGTTTCCCCCTTCATCTGCTGGTAGAAGCAGCCGCAGCCGTTGAGGGAGACTACGGCCAGGAGCACGGTCAGGGCCAGGAAAAAATACCTCTTTCTCATGATCTACCTCCTCATCTTGTGGTTTTGCCTCTCGGCTTCTATGTTCTTCTTTCTATACGTCAATTGTAGCACGCCGGCGAAGTTTTGCCACAAAACCTTCAAAGTTTCTGCCGGGCTCTGCGGAGGGGGATCCCCGAGATAGCGTCTGCTCCGATACTCGAGCTTCTTATCCGGCTGGCTCCGTGAATCGGACCTCCCCGGCGGAGAATGGCGTCCTCATGTCATCTTAAGAATTGTGCGCCCGAGAGGTCTCTGCAGACCGCCTGCCCTCGCTGTCAGTCCAGCACGCCCAACACCGGCCATTGCAGTCATTGTAGATGGCGTTGCACAAACCGACCGCGTTCCTGGAGGGATCGAACACTTCCAGGGTGCCGACCTCCTCATACTGTTCGTGGGTGCCAAGGTAACAGCTTACCGGTACATCCTCATTATTCCTGGCAAAGGAAAGGCATGTAAGAGAAACAACCATCAACAGGACTGCAACAAACGTGATCTTCGGCTTCCGTGACATATAGCGACGTCCTCCTGTGCCATAACGGGCATGGGCCTACTGTGTTGACAGGAATGGTATACTGCCCGGCCGCGCCTGTCTGTCGTACAACCGAACATTATTATTGTAGTCCTTTCGGATGAGGAAGTCACACTATTGAGGTGAAGGAGGAGACGCTCCGGCGGGGCGGTGACTGGCAGCCTTGCCGTAGGCGTCGTTCTCGTACCAGTGGCCCGCCCCGATCGTATTGACAAAAACGGTCAATCCGTTATTATATCCTTGCAAGGCAGCCGGATGGACCCGAACACGAAACGATCCTTCGAAATACTTGGCCTCCGAGAGGACGCGTCGCCCGAAGAGACCCACAGGGCATATCGCCTCCTCGCTGCGGAAAAGACCGACTGGAGAGAGGTCAAGGAGATCAACTGGGCCTACGAATGCGTCAAGGACTATTTCTCTTCGAAGGGCGCTGATGGCGCACCCGAGGCCTCTCTCCCGTCGGAAGAGTCTCACCCCCCCTCCCCTTCGCATCGTCGGGCGAGCGGTTCCGGGCGAAGGATCGCCGTGATGGCAGCATTATCGATAGGGGCCATCCTGGCGGTTCTTGCGGCCCTCTTTGCGTTCAAAGTGATCGATCCATTCCGGACACGTGGTACGGGAGACCTGTCGGCGATCGTCAAGGCGGTGAAGCCGTCCATTGTCACCGTTGTTACCGATGGAGCGGCCCGCGGTTCGGGATTCGTGGTGAGCAAAGACGGGTATATCGTCACAAATGCTCATGTGATCCGGGACATAGCGGGCAAGGCCAGTTTCTCTGACGGCTCGGTCGTCGACGTCGACCTCATCATCGTCGATCCGGAGAGAGATTTTGCACTCCTCAAGACCCGCGAGGGGAGGCAGTATCCCTTCCTGAACCTAGGCGACAGTTCGGCTTGCTCGGAAGGCGACACGGTGATAGCGGCCGGTACGCCCCTCTCCTTCGAGACCACCTTTACCCGGGGTATCATCAGTTCAGCGAAGCGGTCGTTCCCGGCCTACAAGGCATCCTTCATCCAGACCGATGCGGCGCTGAGCCCGGGGAACAGTGGAGGACCGCTCATCAACCTCTCGGGTGCTGTCATCGGTATCAATTCCCTGAAGATCTCCGGGTCAAGCGTCGAAGGCATGGGGTTCGCGGTGGCCATCAACGACGTGAAACACCATATCTCGGGCAGGCGGCAGATGAGCGAGTCCGAATTGTCGCGCGGGCTGGCCCGCGTTGAGGAGAAGATGGAGGAGATGAGGCAGTGGCGCGACCAGTCATCCGGCAGTCAGGAGAAGGGGGTTCGGGACAGGATCGTCGAGGAGCAGTGGGAGCGTGAGCGTCGGACAAGAGAGTTCGCTGAGCGTGTCGAGGAGGCCAACCGAAACCTGAGGGAGCAGAAGGAAAAGGAGGAACGCCGGATTACGGACGAGGCCGAACAGCACAGGTCACGGATGCGCGACCAGATGGAGGCAAAGCGCAAGGCTCTCTCCGAGTGCCTCCAGACCGCGAACCACCATTATCAGACAGCATGGAACGATTCCTGCAAATCGATGAATCTCGGTTCACAGTGCAGGCTCCCCTATTCCACGGCAAGCGTACTGGAACAGCGCCTCATGCAGTCCCGGAACGAGTGTTTCAGGGTCTATCCCCAATAAACCCCCCTCGCCAAAAAAAGAACCCCGAGACTCCTCGGGGCCCTGTTGTTTTTGGTTGCGGGGACCGGATTTGAACCAGTGACCTTCGGGTTATGAGCCCGTTTTGATACCTTTTTAACCTCTTTAATCTGAAATAACTTGACATCATTAAGGCTAACATATAGGATACTTATAGAGCGTGACCGTTGGGTTAATTATTCCCAATTATAACCCGAAATCAT
>MVQP01000070.1 GCA_002067235.1 Syntrophorhabdus sp. PtaB.Bin047 | reverse complement strand
TCCATCTTCTCAAAGTGCTCATGTCAGGATACTGACCCCGGCTCCCCGGGTACGCGACAGTCGTCATTCGCCGACCCGGACCGGGGCCGAGCCCAGAAAAGCTTCCCTGTCCCATTGCTTTTCCTGGATTCCGGCCTTCGCCGGAATGACGGTGATTCGGGAAGCGGGTCGATGGGAGCTGAAGGGATGGAGCGACGGTGATTGAGCAGTGGTATGAGGGGCAGAGAGGGCAGGAAGCGACGTGAGGGAGAGGGACTGAGAACATGTTTCGTCATGCATTCTGTCCGCCCCGGGTCTTTCTGACAGTTTTCCGCGATCACACCAGCTAGAAAGAAGGTAGTGCGATAACTCTCATACCGTGGGGAAGGCTGCTGGTGTGTCACGTAAAAGACCTATCTCTCGTTCGTCCGGAAGACCCATCTCTCGTTCGTCATTCCGGCGAAGGCCGGAATCCAGGAGGACTGAGCAGTGGATAGACAACCATGCGTGTATATGCTGGCAAGTCGAAAGAACGGAACCCTCTATGTGGGGGTAACATCCGACCTGATCAAGAGAGTCTGGCAGCACAAGAACGATATCGTCGAGGGTTTTACGAGACAATACGGTGTGCACGTTCTGGTCTGGTACGAAATCCACGAAACGATGGAATCGGCGATTGGGCGCGAGAAGGCCATAAAGGAATGGAAAAGGCGCTGGAAACTTAGCCTCATAGAGGGAAGCAATCCCGAATGGAGGGATCTCTACTACAGCTTGGCCGGGTGAGTCTGGAAAGACATGCTGTGACCGGGGGAACCCTGATTCGAGGCGAGATGCGGAGAGAGTTCTCCGTGCCCATTTTTCCTGGATTCCGGCCTTCGCCGGAATGACGGCGAGTGAGGCCCGGTGAAGGCTAATGAGGGTTGGGATGAGGGTGAGTGAGGGTTGGGATGACGGGAACGGGACGCCTGGCCGGCCAAAAGGTTACTCTTTCCCGTTCAAGCGGTTCAAGTCATTCGATTGATCCACGCGCTTCTTCCGAGGTGACCTATTCCTGGCATGGTTGGTTTGCGGATTCACGGGCCCGGTCAGAGGTAACGACAGGGCTGGGCCTTCGTTCTTTCACGTTCAGGCGGTTCAAACGGTTCAAGCGGATCAAGCCGTCTTTCGTGGTGGGGGCTTGACCTTTTTTTTCGGTTGCGCTTAGAATCTATGCAATGCATGTCGCAGATATCCTTCGGAGCCACAGAGATGAGGCCGTTGCCGCGTGGGTCGACCGGCTTCATGCCGAGATGGGTCCGCACTACGGGCGCAGGCCTTCGGAAGAGCTGAAGATCACCTGCGCGGCGGCTTACGACGCAAGCTACGCTGTGCTCGTCGACCACGACTACCGGATGATCGATTGTCATATCCGGTGGATCACGAGGTTGAGGCTCCTTGGCGGGTTCACCCTCTCCGAGGTCCAGGGCGCGTACGAGATGTTCAGGAAGCTCGTGACCCCTGTCCTGACCAGCAAGCTGAAAGGGCGTGAGCTGCAGAATGCCCTGGAGCGAGTCAACGAGTGCCTCTATTACACGATCACGAGGTTCAGCGACTATTTCCAGCAGCTCCATGAAAAGCAGATAAGGGACCATGCCCGGGACCTGAAGAAACAGGTGGAAGAAAGGACGAGCGAGCTTGCCGAATCGGAGGCGCAGTACAGGGTGCTCGTTGAGGACATAAATGACGGTTATTTTGTCAACCAGAACGGGATCATCGTCTTTGCCAACAAGGCCTTTTGCGACCTCCACGATTACAGCGTGGCCGAGGTCGTCGGCAGGCCCTACCTTGATTTCATCGCCCCCGAGTCCCGCGGAGAGGTGAGGAAGATCTACGAGACCCGCGTGCAGAGGGGGGCGGCCCAGGACCTGTACATGTATTTCCGCCGCACCCGGGACGGGCGCTCCCTTCCCACCGAGAACAAGGTGAAGCTCATCATCTACCGGGGGGAAAAGGCCGCCGTCGGCATATGCAGGGACATAACGGAACGTGTCGAGATGGAGAGGAAGGTCCGCGAATCTGAGAGCCTTGCGCATATCGGACAGCTCACGACCTCTCTCGCCCACGAGATCCGCAACCCCCTGTCCTCCGTCAAGATGAACATCCAGATACTCCTCAAAAAGATCGAGTTCAAGGGGAACGACAAACGGCGGATGGAGATCATGACGGAGGAGATATCCCGCCTCGAGAGGATCCTCACGGAGATGCTGGATTTCGCGAAACCCCTGAGGCTGGACCTCAAACCTGCGTCGATCAGGTCCATCATCCTCTCCTGCCTCGAAATGATGACGGTGAGGATTCAGGAAAGGGGCATCGAGGTGCGCAAGTCGTTCTCGAGGGAGACCCCGAGGATATTCATAGACCGCGACAAGATCGAACAGGCCATCATCAATGTCCTGCAAAACTCCATCGACGTGCTTCCCGAAGGGGGAAGGATCGGGATAAGGACGAAGTACGCCGCCGGGAACGGCCGGTTCGTCAGTATAGACGTCGATGACAACGGGCCGGGAATAGCGGACGGAGACCTTCCCTATGTGTTCGATCCTTTCTTCAGCAACAAGAAGAAGGGCACCGGGCTGGGATTATGGAATGTGAAGAAGGTCATCGAGGCACACGGGGGAACGGTGGGTATTACCACGAAACGAACGGGGGGCGTTCATCTCTCCATGACGGTGCCCGTCAGGAGGCGGAACAATGAAAAAAAGGATACTCATCGTTGACGATGAGAAGTCGCTTCTGGAATCTCTTGAGATGTTCCTCAGCGAAAAGGGGTACGATGTCGCCTGCGCCATGACGGCCGTCGATGCCATCGAGAAGAACAGCTCCTTCAAGCCGGACGTGATCGTCCTCGACATCCGCCTTCCCGACAAGGACGGTCTCGAGGTGCTGAAGGAATTCAGGGAAACCACGAAAAAGAGCAACGTCATCATAATAACCGCCTTTCACGACATGGACACGACGATCAAGGCGATGAAGTTCGGCGCCTGCGAATACATCCCGAAACCCATCGATATCGAGGAACTGGAGAGCGCCGTCGAGCGCGCGGCACGGGCCGGAGCGCCCGGGCCGGCCACGAACGCCATATCCCTCGATCCCTCTCTTATTTACGAAAAGGGGAAGATCATCGGCAAGAGCCGGGAGATGAAGGAAATATTCAAGGCGATAGGGATACTGTCGGAGAACAAGGTGACTGTCCTGATAGAGGGGGAAACGGGTACGGGCAAGGAGATGATAGCCCGGGCCATCCACTATCACAGCCCGGCGAAGGACGCCCCGTTCATCGGGATCAACTGTTCCTCCATCGTGGGGACCCTCCTTGAAAGCGAGCTCTTCGGGCATGAGAAGGGGTCCTTTACGGGCGCCATCGCGACGAAGAAAGGGAAGTTCGAGCTTGCCGGCGAGGGCACGATCTTCCTCGATGAGGTGGGCGAAATACCCTTCGAGCTGCAGGCGAAACTCCTTCGCTTCCTCCAGGAAAAAGAGTTTGAGCACGTCGGCGGCGAGAGGAGCCTCAAGTCCAACGCCCGGGTCATAGCCGCGACGAACAGGGACCTCTGGCAGATGGTGCGCGAGGGGCATTTCAGGGAGGATCTCTTCTACAGGCTGAGCGTCGCCATGATCAGGGTGCCCCCGCTTCGTGACCGGCGCTCCGACATACCACTTCTCATTCAGTACCTGCTGAAGAAGATCAACGCCGATCTGCGCCACAGCATCAAGAGGGTGGAAGGAAGGGCAATGGAGAGACTCCTCGAATATCACTGGCCCGGCAACGTCCGTGAACTGGAGAACGTCCTGACGAGGGGTGTGATCTCCACCCCGGGTGAGGTGATCCTCGACGAGTTCATCGTGACCCTCCTTGAAAAGGCTGACGCCGCCGAGGAGGAGGTGAAGGACGCGGTGGGTGCCATGACGACCCTGCAGGACGTGGAGAAGGTCCACATCCTGAAAGTCCTGCAGCACACGGGATGGCATTTCGGCAAGACCTGCGGCATCCTGGGCATATCGAGGCCCACTCTCCGGCAGAAGCTGAAGGAATACGACATCGCCCTGCCCTCCTGATCGGACCCCGTTGTTGGCATCCTAATTGCAATTAGCATCCCCGTGACCCCTTCAATGAAGACGCTGCAGGAAATACGAAAGGAGCACATCTGCAAAGTGCTCGAAAAGACACATTGGAACTTGAAGAAGGCCAGTGCCATCCTCGAAATTCCCGAAGATGTTCTTGTGAAAGAGATCAACAGCACGGGCATCGTGAAAGTGAAGATCCCCCACCAAAAGTAAAAGTTCCTTTCAATTTGTCCTGAGGGCGAATTGAAAGTTTTCTGCAATCCACTATGACATCCTGCCCGGCGCATTGTTCTACACCTTTTGGACCGATCTACGCGCAACCCCCCGCACACGGTATTTTGAACCGGTGGGGGGGGACGAGGGCCGGCAGACATGGCATAAATATTGCTCACTTCGTGGGAAAGGGTAAAAGGGGCATCAAATATATCCAAAGGGGGAGGTTAGCATGAGGAAGCTGGTGTGCATCATCATCGCTTTATTCGCGATGGGGTTTTTCCTGCCCGGTGCTGTGACCGCGGCGGATCCCATCGTGATCGGCGCACCGCTCGCGACCGCATTCCTGTATGGATGGGACGCGGAGAGGGGTATCAAACTTGCGGCGGACGAGATCAATGCCGCGGGCGGAGTAAAGGTGGGCAACACAAAGAGGCCGTTCAAGGTGGAGGTCATCGACACCAGGGACCTCGAACCGGGCGTGCCGGTCAGCGAGGCACTCCTGGGTCTGGAAAAGCTCATACTCGAAAAGAAGGCGGATTTCATCATCGGGGGCCCGGTACGGTCGGAAGCGGCCCTTGCCGCAATGGACCTTCTGAACAGATATAAGAAGGTCAGCATCCTTACCACGGGGGTCCTGACTCCCGCGTACCACAAGAAGGTGGCCGAGAATTACAACAAGTACAAATACTGTTTCAGGAACACGAGCCACGTCGGCGTCATGATGCCCGAGTTCCTCACCCTCCTCGAGGACATGAGGAAGGCCTACGGGTTCAAGACGGCCGCCATCATGGTGCAGGACGTCGCGCATGCCCGCGCGGGTGGAGAGGCGATGGAGAAGGCCCTGAAAGGCAAAGGCTGGACCGTGCTGGCGCCCAAGATCTACCCCACCGGGACCACGGACTACTCCGTCGGACTCACCGATGCCGGCAAGAACGGCGCCCAGATCCTCTTCCTGTGGATGGACATGCCTGAGAGCACCATCCTCCTCAAACAGTGGGCGGACATGAAGCTCAAATGCATTCCCATCGGCTTTGTGAACGCCGCCGAACAGCCCGGTTTCATGAAGGCATCGGGTGGTAAGGGCGAGTATCTGATAGTGAATCTCGTCAACGGCGGCAATGCGCCCGCGAAGATCACCCCCTGGACGATGAAGTTTGTCGACGCCTACAAGAAAAAATGGGGACTCGAGCCCGAGGGTTACGGCACATCATCGAGCTACATGGCGGTCTATCAACTGAAGGACGCCATCGAGAAGGCGGGAAGCACGGACTCGGACAAGGTGGTCACCGCCCTGGAGAACGGGGACATCATGGGCGTCTACGGGAGGATGAGGTTCGACAAAAAGACGCACCAGATAATCCCTTCCCTCGACCCGAAGGAAGGCGCCGTGACGGGTATTATCCAGTGGCAGAAAGGCAAGAGGGTGCAGATATTCCCTCCCAAGGTGGCAGATGCGAAGATCGTGCTTCCGCCGTGGATGAAGTAAATCAAGAAAGAGGGGACACATGGAGCTTCTCGTATACGGGATAATAAACAGCATCACCCTCTCCCTGGTATCCTTGGGTTTCACTCTCGTGTACAGCATAAGCAGGGTCCCGAACTTTGCTCACGGGGCCCTGTATGTTGCCTCGGGATACCTTACGTGGCTCTTTCTCAACGAGTTTATGGGATTTCCTTATCTTCTGGCGATCCTGTTGGGAGTGATCATCACGAGCCTCGTGGGGGCGGCCATCTACCAGTTCATACTCGTGCGTATCAGGGGCATGGAGATATCGGAGATAATCGCGACATACGCGATCGGGCTTGCGATCCTGGAGGGTTTGAGGTGGGGAGGCCTGAGGGGCGGAACATTCGTCCTTCCCGCTTTCTTTCCCGGCTCCGTCAGCATATTAGGCGTGAGCGTGGATTACCAGCGTCTCATCATCGTCGGGGCGGGCATACTGACCTTTATCATTCTCTATCTGTTCACGCGCCTGACCAAGGTCGGCCTTGCCTTTCGCGGCATAGCCCAGGATGAGAGGGCGGCCATGATGCTCGGTATCAATTCCGATATGACCGCCGTTCTCTCGCTGGCCATAGGATCGGCGCTTGCCGGTCTTGCCGCAGTACTCCTTCTGCCCCTGGGCAATATAGTCGTGGAAGGAGGATACAACGTCCTCGTCTTTGCCGTCGCCGTCTGCGTCATCGGGGGACTGGGGAGCTGGGGAGGGGTGATCGTAGCCTCCTTCATAATCGGCTTTGCCCAGATCATGACGGAGTATTTCATCTCCGCCCATTACCAGATGGTCGTTGCCCTTCTCGCTATCATTATCACACTTCTCGTCAAGCCGTCAGGGATATTCGGCAAACAGAAAGAACTGGAAGAGCGGGTGTAATCATGGATACGATGATGCGAAAAGAGAGGATCGACCGGGGGCTCAAGGTCAGGACGGAGGGCATCTACGCAATAACCTCCGCGCGGGAGATCCTCTATCTGATGGGGCCGAGGATCCTGCTCATTGTCGGGCTTCTCGCGCTTCCCCTGATATTCGAGCTTGCTCCATACTGGAAAAAGGTCATCAATATTATGTGCGCGTATGCGCTCCTCGCGTTATCCTTCGACTTCCTGGCGAACTACGTCGGCCTTGTGTGTCTTGGAGGCGCGTTCTTCACGGGAGTCGGGGGGTATTTCGCGGCCATATTCAATGTGGAACTGGGGATGCCCGTATGGATTTCCATGCCGCTGGCCACGGTGACAGGAGCAGTTCTCTGCACGCTGTTCCTGTTGCCCTGCCTTCCGCTTAGGGGTGTTTACTTCGCCATAGTGACCCTCATGTACCCCTTATTGTTCACGAGGATCATAGAGGCGCTGAACATACTTGGCGGCACGAACGGCATGACGGGCCTCGACGCGCTCCCGAACGCCTACGCGGAGAACTACCTGATCATCGTTGTGGCCCTCGCCTTTCTTTTTGCCATGCGCAGGTTCGTGAACGAGGACGTGGGTCTCGTCCTTCGGGCGGTCAAGGACAACGACCAGTCGGTCAGGGCGTCGGGGATAAGCGTCACACGCATGAGGATCATCGGGGTTTTCGTGGCCGCCCTGCTCGGGTGTTTTGCGGGGGCCTACATCGCTCACCTGTACATGTGGGCGGGCATCTCGCTATTCGCTCTCGATTTCTCGATAATCCCCATCGCGGCCGTCGTCATAGGGGGCGGCGGGACCCTGGTGGGGGCCTTGATCGGAGCCTTCATCCTTGTGCCTCTGTCGGAGGTCCTCAGGGCCTTCGGGACCTTCAGGATCGTCATCTATTGTATCATTCTCACGGGGTTTATCGTTTTCAAGAGCGAGGGGATCATGATCTTCCTTCAGAGGAAATATCACCAGTTTGAAAGGTGGGTGAAGGTATGAGCGCGCAACCGGTACTGTCCGTACAGGGAATAACTAAATCCTTCGGCGGCCTCAAGGCGCTCATGGACGTGAGCTTCGATATCAATGAAGGAGACGTCTTCGGCATAATCGGGCCGAACGGGTCGGGAAAGACGACGCTGATAAACTGCATCACGGGGTTCATCAGGACGGAAGCGGGTAAGGTGAGGTTCAAGGGGAAGGACATCACGGGCTGGCAACCCCACAAGATAGCGGATATGGGGATCGCCCGGACGTTCCAGATAATGAGGCCTTACCATTCGCTGCCCGCGTACAAGAACCTCATCATTCCCCTGTGGTCGCCGCGGGCCCGCAAGACCGGCGGATGGCGCGGGGGAGGAAAGCACGGCGACAGGGACACGGTGGCCGTCGATATTCTCGAGGAGATCGGTTTCGAGCGGGATTCCCGGGTACCCTATAAACTGGCATCGACCCTGCCGACAGGCTATCAGAAACGGCTGGAGCTGGCGAGATGCATGGCGTTACGCCCGGAGATAATATTCTGCGATGAGGTCTTTTCGGGATTGAGCATGAGCGAGATCGCCGGCATGGTCCCTCTCATCGAAAAGATGAAGATGGAAGGGATAACGCTCATTATGGTCGAGCATCGCTTAAGAGAGCTCTTCAAAGTGGCAAACAGGGTAATGGCGCTCAATTTCGGAGAGAAGATAACGGAAGGCGAACCGCTGGACGTCATCGAGGACAAGAGAGTAAGAGAGGCCTACCTGGGAAGCGAAGGAGTGTAGCCCATGTTCGAAGCCTTTGAACTAATGGTGTTTTTCGAGAACATGATAGCCCTCAACAACGTGAGCTTGACCTGTGGCGAGGGCAAGATCATCGGGATATTCGGTTCCAACAGTGCGGGGAAGAGCACCTTCATGCACGCCATCTCCGGGATCATCCTGGACATCAAGAAGAAGGAGGAGATGCGGGGCGGGGAACGGATATCGGTGTTTGGGCGCGTGTTCTTCAACGGAAAGGACATATCGGCGGTGAAGCCCCACATCCGGGCGAAAGACGGAATAGTCCTGTGCCCGGAACGGAGAAGGATATTTCCCGAAAGCTCGGTGCTCGAGAACCTGAAGATAGGTTCCTACCTGACGGGAAGCCGCGAGACGAAACAGAACATCGACTACGTCCTCGACCTCTTCCCACGTCTGAAGGACCATCTGCACAGACAGGGAGGTTTCCTGAGCGGCGGAGAACAGCAGATGCTCGCCATCGGCAGGGCGCTCATGGCATCTCCGAAGCTGCTCCTCCTCGACGAACCTCTCCTGGGTCTGAGCCCGGCGTACCAGGAGATCGTGGTCAACGGGACAAAGGCCATTCGCGACTCGAAAGGCATCTCGATCATCATCACGGAACAGTACGCGCGGCCGGTAATGCCCATAATCGATTATGGATACATACTTGAGAACGGCTCCAGCGTGCTGACGGGGACGAGGGAAGAGCTGCTCGACAACCCTGACGTGAAGTCGGCATATTTCGGAGTATAAGGGGTGAGGCAATGGCATCCTTAGAAAATCAGTATACATTCACACGTTTTGAGGAGGTGTGCAAGGAACACCCCTCCAAGACCGCCCTGATCTATCTTGGCGAAACCTTCACGTATGGACGACTGGAGACCCTCGTGCACAAGTTCGCGCGGGGTCTTTCCGACATGGGCGTGAAACAGCAGGACAGGGTGATGCTCTATATATCGAACTGTCCGCAATGGATCATAGCGAATTTCGCCATAAACCGCATCGGAGCGGTCACTGTGCCGGTGTCGCCCATCTATACCGCCTTCGAGATCGAGTATATGATCAAGGACGCCGGCATAGAGACGGTGATCTGCCTGGACACGAACTTCGTGTACGTGAAGGAGGTCATGGAGAGGACAAACCTGAAAAGGGTCATTGTCACGAACCTCGTCGATTTCATCTCCCCCTTCAAACGGGTGGTCGGCCATCTCTTCGACAAGATCCCAACGGGCAAGGTGGAAAAGGGAGACAGGATACACTTTTTCAAGGACGTTACGTACCGGTCCCCGAACATACCGCCGGACATCACGATCGACCCGAAGACGGACCTCTCCTACATCATGTACACCGGGGGCACTACAGGCTTTCCGAAGGGCGTCCCGGGCAACCACATCGGGGAGGTCACCTACATAAATGACATCATGGAAGACGTCATCAAGGACTACGTCAACCCCGGTAACGATACCGTCCTCATGATCAACCCTCTCTTCCATATCATGGCGAAGGGTTTTTCCATCGCCTTCGGTTTCAACTATGCCAACACGGTGGTTCTCATGCCCATCCCGGAGGTGGACCCCACGCTTTCCGCGATAGAGAGGTACAGGATCAAGTGGATGCTGGGTGTCCCGGCGCTCTACAGGATGATCCTCGAGAGCGATCGCGTCGACCAGTACGACCTGAGTTCGCTGAGGTATTGTTACTGCGGTGGAGACGTTCTTCCCGTGGAGGTCTTCAAGTCCTGGCAGGAAAAGTACTCCGTACCATTGTATCAGGTCTACGGTTCGACGGAGATAGGCCACGTGACCTATAGCCTGCTCAGCCAGGAGCCTTCGCCCACCGTCATCGGGACTCCCCTGAAGACGAGGAAGTCCATAGTCGTCGACAGGGACACCCTGGAAAAACTGCCTCCCGGCGAGCTGGGAGAACTGCTCGTGACATCTCCGTACACGCTGAAGGAGTATCTCAACAAGCCGGAGGAGACCGAGTATTCCTACGTGAGATTGAATGGTGACATCTATTACCGCATGGGCGACTACGTCAAGATGAACGAGAGAGGGGAACTGGAGTTCGTCGAGAGGACCGCCGACATCATCAAGTACAAGGCGTACCGGGTGTCCGCATCCGAGGTGGAAGCAGCCCTTCAGGACCATCCGACGGTCATCGGCGCCTGCGTCATCGGAGTGCCCGACCCCAAGGTCGGCGAGAGGATCAAGGCGATCGTCGTTCTGAAAGAGGACGCCAAAGGGATTGGAAGCACCGAGCTTCTCAAGTGGTGCAGGGACCGGCTGGCCCCTTACAAGGTCCCGGGCTATATAGAGTTCCGTGACATGCTGCCGAAGTCGAAGGTCGGCAAACTCCTCAGGCGTGAGATACGGGACGAAGAGAAACGCAAGCTCGAAAAGGAAAAGAGGAGGTAAAGGAAAGAGAACCGTTTCAAACAAAACCCTTAGTTTCACAGTTTCAGGTTTCAGGACAGAAGTGGCTTCAAGGCTGCAAAGACTCAAGAAAGGGACAATTTCTCTTGCTTTGCCATGCAAGGGGGACCTACCCCCCCTCCTTGATGGCAAGAGGGGGGCAATGGAGATTGTCCCTTCCTCTTTGTTGAGATCCGTTCCCGGTAATTTCAAGGTGTTGGTCGCAATTCTCCGCTGAAAGTCACAGAATCGTGTAAAATGGTTTACGGAAGCCCGGGCACGATCAGGGTAGGTTGTGGAACGAGAACGCGAGGAGAGACGGTGCCTGTGAACGGCACATCAATACCGGCGGCAAAGGGGATGAAGTGATGGAAGAGAGGGGACGCTCGTCCGAGGCGGAAAGATACATCTGCATCCATTGTCATTTCTACCAGCCGCCGCGCGAGAATCCCTGGCTCGAGTCCGTCGAGATACAGGACTCGGCCTACCCCTTCCATGACTGGAACGAGCGTATCACCTCGGAATGCTACGCACCCAACCTGGCATCCCGAATGGTAAACAGCGATGGCCGCATCACCGATATTGTCAGCAACTATTCCAGGATAAGCTTCAACTTCGGCCCGACACTGCTCGCATGGATGAAGGCTTTCGCGCCCGCCGTGTACGAAGGCATCCTCGATGCGGACAGGTTGAGCGTATCCGAGAGGTCGGGCCATGGCAACGCCCTGGCCCAGGTCTACAACCATATCATCATGCCGCTCGCCAATTCCCGTGACAGGCGGACGCAGGTTATCTGGGGGATCAGGGATTTCCGGAAGAGGTTCGGACGCGAACCGGAGGGGATGTGGCTGGCCGAGACGGCGGTGGACCTGGAGACGCTGGAGCACCTGGCTACCGGTGGTATCCTTTTTACCATCCTCGCTCCCCACCAGGCGGCGGGTGTCAGAAAGATGGGTGCCAGGAAATGGAAGGATGTGACCGGGGGGCGCATCGACCCCACACGCCCCTACGTCGTGCGGCTTCCCTCGGGTCGGAGGATCACCGTCTTCTTCTATGACGGGCCAATATCGAACGCGATCGCCTTCGAGGGTCTCCTTAAAAGCGGCGAGGACCTGGCGATGAGGCTCGTCTCGGGTTTCCGCGGCGACAGGGGCTGGGTCCAACTCATGCATGTGGCAACCGACGGTGAGACGTACGGGCACCACCACCGGTTCGGTGACATGGCCCTCGCCTTCGCCCTGCATCATGTCGAAAAAGAGGGGCTTGCGCGATTGACCAACTATGGGGAATTCCTCGAGAGGTTCCCGCCGACGCACGAGGTGAAGATCCATGAGAACACCTCCTGGAGCTGTGCTCACGGTATCGAGCGCTGGCGTAGAGACTGCGGGTGCAACTCGGGTGGGCACGGCGGTTGGAACCAGGAATGGAGGCGCCCCTTGCGCAGGGCCCTGGACTGGTTGCGCGATGAACTGGCCCGGGCATATGCTGAAAATGCCGCCCGGTATCTTCACGACCCCTGGGCGGCCAGGAATGACTACATCGACGTCATCCTCGACCGGGGCGAGAAGACCGTTGACGCCTTTTTTGAGAAGCACGGCCGAGGGGCTTTGACACAAGGCGAGAGGACCGCTGTCCTGAAACTTCTCGAATCGCAGCGCCACGCGCTGCTCATGTACACGAGCTGTGGATGGTTCTTCGATGACGTCTCAGGGATAGAGACGGTCCAGATAATCGAGTACGCGGGAAGGGCCATTCAGCTTGTCTCGGAGGTGAGCGGCGATGACAGGGAGAAGATCTTCCGGTCCCTCCTCGAGGATGCGAAGAGCAACGTCCCGGAACAGGGGGATGGCGCCCGGATATTCGACAGGTTCGTCACACCCGCTGTGATAGACCTCAAGAAGGTCGCGATGCATTACGCCGTCTCCTCCGTGATCGAGGATTTCGGCGATCGCACGGAGATATACAGCTTCGCGGTGGACAGGGAGAACTATTTCAGGATAGCGGCAGGCAGAACGACGCTTGCCATCGGCAGGGTCCTCGTTGCCTCCCGCATCACCGGCGATTCCGAGAGGATCAGCTTCGCGCTGCTTCACCTGGGCGGGCACGCCTTCAACGGAGGGGCGCGGGAATACCTTGGGGAAGAGGGCTTTCAGACAATGAGAACGGAGATGACTTCCGCCTTCGAAAAGGCGGACTTCGCCGAGGTCTTCCGTCTGATGGACCAGCATTTCGGAATGCACAATTATTCCTTCACCAGTCTTTTCAGGGACCGGCAGCACTCGGTCATGAACCTGCTCCTGAAGGATACTTACGACAAGTACGAGGTGGTCTACAGGGACCTTTTTGAGGGCGAACGGATCCTCATGAACTTATTTCGAGAGGCCGGCATGGTGGTTCCCAATGTTTTCAGGGCAGCCGCCGAATTCATTCTCAATCTTGACCTCAAGAAGGCCTTCTCCCAGGATGTTCCCGATGGGAATAATATTCGCGGGCTCGTGAAGGAGATAGAGAAGTGGGGTCTCGGTTATGATAAGGTTCAGATAGAGACGATCATCAGGAAGAGGTTGAAGGAGCAGATGTCTCTCCTGCAGGCTAACCCATCGGATATCTCACTCATCGAGGCTGTGAAGACGAGTACCGAACTTTCCCGGCTGTTACCCGTCGAGGTGAATCTCTGGGAGACCCAGAACATCTACTACTCCATGGCGAGGTCCGTCTATCAGGATATGGTGAAAGAGGTTTCCAGGAACAGACCGGAGGCGGTTCGATGGGTAAAGACTTTCATTGAGCTCGGGGAGAAGCTTGGCTTCGACACCGGGTCCATTCCGGGACGGTAGGGGGGATGCCGGGGAGGGCGCGTCCATCCGGTCCTCAAGCGCACCCACCTTCAACAGGCGGTGCCCTTTTTCCCACAATGATCTTGTTGTTGATTCGTTAGCTGGTCGTTGTTTGCGCGGGGCGTCAATGGAGCCCGCCCCTGTTCCTGACACCGCTGAAACGTGGATTCCCGGCCCTAGACGGTCTCTTCCTCTTCCTTTTCCCCGACGGACTGGTCTTCGCCTTCAGTCTCCACTTCGTCGGGGGCTGTCGCTTCGTTGAACTCTTCTTCAGGCTCCTGTTTCTTGTGGCCCTGCCTTCTCAGCATCTTTTCCTGTGCTTTTTGTTGACGCTTGATCTCCTTCTGCCTTTTTAAGAAACTGTTTGGATTGCGTTTCGCCATTCAGGCTCCTTTCTTCTTCCCGATGTGTCTCCCGTGCTCTCAATGCAACGCCTCTGGTGACCTGCCCGGGAAGAAATCGGTCGTGTGAACATGCAGATATGGATTATGACGTGATTTGAAGGGTTTGTCAAGCCACAAAGCCGGGAAGACAGAAAGACCGTTTCAGGTTTCAGGTTTCAAGCTAAAGACAACAAGAGGTCCGACGGGGTAGCAGGGGTGTTGCGGTATCGTTGCTTGCTCTTTTCCTGGAACCTGGAACTTGAAACCTGAAACGGTCTCAGAATATCCTTGCGTTGATGCCCTCGGCGATGGTTTCACCGAGTTCACGGCAGTGTGCGAGCATGTCCGCGGTGACGGGGCCCTTGCATATGACGGGGTTTTGCACCTTTCTGAAACGATAGCCCTTGCAGATACGTTCTATGTGCCTGACCGCGCCGCTGCCGTCATTGCCCGCGCTGATGACAATGCAGTAGGGTTTTTTCACCGTCCTCGGGTCGTCTTTCAGTTCTTCGTAGGTTCTGTCGAAGAGGTCCTTCATCGCGCCGGACATGTAGCCGAAATATTCGGGGGAGCAGAAGACGACGGCGTCGCAATCGCGGATATCCCTGGCGGTGGTTTCAAGGGCCTTTTTGAGGCTTGCGCGTGCGTTCCGGGCCTGCGCTACCCCTGCGGCGACCGCCTGGGCCATCCTTTCCGTGTTGCCCGTCTGTGAGTGGAATGTGACGAGTATGTGAGCCATTTCAGGACCTGCCGGGATGGGCCCCGCGCCTGCCGCGCCCTAGGACTTGATTGTCTGAGGCGGGTTACAGCCCTCGATGCTGGGGCAATCTTCGGGGATCTTCGCAGGTTCCGGGCAACCCTCGATGCTTTCGCAATCAGCCAGGATGCACATGCATGACCCGTTCGGCTGCAGGTATGCCCTGTAACCCGGACCGCACACGGCATCGGTGCACGGCACCTTTGACTGTGCAAACGAGACACCCTCTGCCACCGGGAACAAGAGGGCCACTGCTATCACGATAAGAGCAAGAACCCGACAACCCATACCACACCTCCTCAGCACCACCTTGTCATTACTGCTATTATCGTAATTCCCGCACGGCAAAGAGTAAAGCAGAAAAACCGTTCCAACGGTTCACGGTCCCATTCCTCAAGCGGTTCAGGCCGCCTTTCCTCTGTCTTCTGCCTTTGACTCTCAACAGATTGTTAATGAAGTCGTTTCTGAGTCTAGCTCATGTTCTCTCGTCATTCCGGCGAAGGTTGGAATCCAGGAAATGCGCTGGGATAGACAAACTTCTGGATCCCGGATCAAGTCCGGGATGACGGCAAAGAGGAGTCAAGCGATTCAAGCCAATCAAGCGATTCAATCCGCCTCTACAAATACTCCCTCCTCATCTCCTCTATCATCTCGGCGGTGAGCTTTTCCTGTTTCCTGAGATCAGCAAAGCGGTCGAGAAGGTCGGCGGCGGTAAGATACTGTTTGTCTTTTCCTGAAATCTCTTCAATGACCTGGCCCTTGTGCATGAGGATGGTGCGCGATCCCAGCGCGAGGGCCTGCTGCATGCTGTGGGTGATCATGATGGTCG
>MVQP01000069.1 GCA_002067235.1 Syntrophorhabdus sp. PtaB.Bin047 | reverse complement strand
ACGCCGGTAACCTTACTTTCATTCTTCTTATCATGGACTGCCTGTGATATTCCATTGGGAGTAACATACAAGGTTTCAGGATAAGAACAAGAATAAGAAAAGGCCTTCTTGAAAGGCCTTTTTCTGTTTTTCCTGAAACTTGAGACCTGAAACCTGGAACCGCCTCTACCTCACCAGATTAGACAGCACCATCACCGTTCCGTAGGGGAAGAGCATGAGCAGGAGGATGGCTATGATGTAGGACGGGATGTAGTAGAGGCTGCCTTTGAAGACTGTTGACAGAGGTATGTCCTTTGCCATTCCGGCCACCACGTAACAGCACAGGCCGACGGGCGGCATGATGGCCCCCATGGTGGTGACGATCGTGATGACCTGGCCGAACCAGATGGGATCGTAGCCCATCTCCATGACGATGGGATAGAAAATGGGCAGGGAGACGAGGAGGAAGGCAAGGGCGTCCATGACGCAGCCGCCTATGATGTAGCAGAGCATGATGATCCAGAAGAGGGCCCAGCCGGGCAGTGCGAGGGTAGATATCCACGACGCCGCCTCGAAGGGCAGGCGCGTGACGGCCAGGAACCTCCCGAAGATGACCGCGCCCGCGACAATAATGAAGACCATGGCGGATATGTGCAGAGTGTCCGTGACGGAGGCGATGAAGCCCTTCCAGGACAGCTTGCGCCGCATAAGACACATTATGAGCCCCAGGGCGCAGCTTGCAGCGGCGGCCTCCGTGGCGGTGACACAGCCCGTGAAAAGGGCGAACATAATGATGCCGAAGAGAAGCGAGATCTCGATGAGGTCGGGAAGGGCCCCGAAGCGTTCCCGCCATGTGCTCTTCGGTCCCTTGGGGCCCCAGTCGGGATGGCGCCAGCAGATGTAGAAGACGGTGGCGGCGATAAGGACCGTCAGGATGATGCTGGGTATGACGTTCCCGAAAAAGAGCTTGCCTATGGACTGCCCGGTGTAGAGCCCGTAGATGACGAGGACGATGCTCGGCGGGATGAGGACGCCGAGAGTGGCCCCTGCCGCGACTGCTCCGGCGTTGAGCTCCGGCCGGTAGTTGTACTTCTTCATCTCCGGTATGGCGACGGTGCTCATCGTGGCCGCCGTGGCAGAATTGGAGCCGCTGATGGCCGAGAAGATCGCGCATGCCATGATGGTGGTTATCGCAAGTCCGCCGCGATAATGGCCGAACCACCTGTAAGTGGCGTTGTAGAGGCTGTTATTGTAGCCGCCCCAGTGTGCGAACTCCCCGACGAGAATGAACATGGGGATGACCGTAAGGCCGTAACTGGAGAAGATGTTCCACATGTCGGCACCGATCATACCCAGCGCCGCCTTGAAGGAGGTGACATAGACCACTCCCGCGAACCCCACGATGGCCATGGTGAAAGCGGCGGGAATCCTGAGGAGGAAAAGGACCGCGAACATGACGATGATGCCGATGACTCCGACGATCGGGCCCTCCATGCTAGCCCTCCTCCCTGTTCACGAAGAGCCCCGCAAGGTCGACAAAAAGGGTCAGGGCGAGGACGGCGAAGCCGGAGGAGACGGCGAAAACAAAGGGGTGGAAGGCGATCTTCAGGGTCTCTGAAAGCTCGCCCGACTCCAGTATTTTCATGCCGTATTCGTAGATCTGCCAGGAGACGAGGGAGAAGAAAGCGCCGCTGATCATGCAACTGACCCCTTCCAGGGTTTTCCGCAGACGTTTCGGGAACCTCTCCGTCAGGATCTCGACGATTATGTTCCCTTTCTTCTTTTCCGTGTACCCCAGGGCGAAGGCTATCACCACGGCCCCGAGGAACGAAACGACCTCATAGGCCCCTCGATAGGGGGCATGGACCATCCTGAGCACCACATTCGCCGTTGCGACCGTCATGATGCCAAGGACGGCGAAACCACCTATGACCATAAGAAATCCATTGAGAGCAATATTGACCCGTTCGAGATACTTCATTCAGACCTCCTCGTACCCATAACCCATAACCCATAACCTATGACCCATAACCCATGACCCCTTTCACCTGTACTTCTTCTCGTGCTTCTGTTTCAGCGCGTAGACGTCCTTCATAATCTCCCTGCCGGGGAGCCCCTGGGCGGTGACCTTCCTGACGTAATCGTCGATCATCGGCCTGGTGAGGCGCGATATCTCGCTCTGATCGGCGTCGGAGAGCCGGATGACCTGGTGGCCGTATTTCTTCTTCGACCATTCAAGGGCCTCTCTCACGTGGTCATCCACGTATGCCCCGGTCCATTCCGCCTGTTCCCGACTGAGGCCGTCGATGACCTTCTTCACGTCCGCGGGAAGGGAATCCCACCTGTCCTTGTTCATCACGACGGCGAAGGAGACGACGAAGAGGTTTGCCTCCGCGGCGTAGGGAAGGTATGCGGCGAAGTTGAAATCCTTCAGGATCTCCATTGAGGAGACGTTGCCCTTGACGATCCCCTTCTGTATCGCCTCGGGCGCCTCGGACTGGGGCATGCCGATGGGTATGGCCCCGATCCGCCTGAGAACGTCCGTGCCCGTGCCGGAGGTCCGCAATTCCATCCCCTTGATCTCCTTCAGAGAACGCACGGGTATCCTTGTCATGATGTCCGCGGGAGGACAGGTGAAAACGGTGATGAGTTTCACCTTCGCGAACTCCTTTGGCTGATACTTCTCAATAAGGTCGAAGAGGGCCATGCTGGCGGCACGGGCGTTCCTGAAACCGACGGGAAGGTCGATGGCTTCGGAGAGAGGGAACCTTCCCGGCTGGTAACTCATAGCGAAGTTGCCGATATCGGCCATACCCGCCACCACTCCGTCAAAGATATTCTTCGCCGGCAGGAGGGTGCCTCCGGGAAAGGTTTGGACCTTGACCCTGCCCCCCGTCCTTTTTTCGACCTCCTTCGCCCATCTTTCCATCTGGATCGAGGGGAAGGTGGTGGCTGGCGGGAAATTGGCGTACGTGAGGACGATCGATGCCGCGTGCCCCGGGGCACAGGCCAGGAGAACGGCGACGGCGAAGACAGCGGCGATCAACGGAGAAATCCTTCTTTTCATTATGCAACCTCCTTTAGGTATCGATGTTGTTGTTTGGCAAACAAAAAGGCCATGGGTATTGAAAACCCATGGCCTTAAAAACTTGAAGGCCATGGACGGTGCGAAACCGTCCATGGCCGAACATTTACGGTCTCACACCTGCTGTGTCCGCCACCACCAAGCCCATTTTGTATTCATGATGAAGTGTTCCGTTCTTTTCAACATGGCGAGTTTGTAACACACAGGTGTGGAGGGTGTCAAGAGATTACTTGGCGATTCCAGAAGAAGACTGTTCCGGCTTTTACGAAAAAGGATCGGTTCCTTGCGCCCGATCGCTGGTTCTCGTGCAGGCACGTTCACTCCCTTGGGGCTCTCGCTTCCTTGCCGTGGTTCATCCGGGCTACCATAACGGTCAGAAGGACGATGAGAGCGAGGCCGGCCGCTATTGCAGGTGGCGTGAGCAGGTTCTTCGGCAGGTACTGATAGAGGCCGATGGCGCCGAAGAGCATGAAGATGATGGCGGCGAACCATTTGACGAAACGCTCGGGGATCCTCTTGCCCATGACGATCCCGATGATGATGCCTATGGCATCGGCGATGATCATTGCCGTCGTGGTTCCGAACCAGACCACGATGATATTGCTGTACTTCGTCGCGAGGGCCACGGTAGCGAGTTGCGTCTTGTCCCCCATTTCGGCGAAGAAGAAGGCCACGGCAACGGTCCAGAAGGGACTGAAGTTGAACCGCTTGTCCTCACCCTCCAGCGTGTCCCCCCGGATGGTCCAGAGGCCGAAGAGGATGAAGGAGGCGGAGGCCGCTATCTGAATGTACTGCATCGGGACGAACCGCGTGAGATAGCTTCCGGCCACTACCGCGAGGAAGTGATTGACAAGGGTCGCGACGAACACTCCCCACAGTACCGTTTGCCAGCGATACCGTGAAGCGAACGCCATTGCCAGAAGTTGCGTCTTGTCCCCCATTTCCGCGAGAACCACGAAGATGACCGATGCCAGATATACGCTCATTCGAACCTCCAGAGGATCAAAAAAAAGCGAGACTCCTCAGTACGCGGTACGATCGCATACCGAAGGTCTCGCTAATTGGCCTGTGCCTGCCAACGGCAGGACCAGGGTTGCCCCAGTATGTTGATCCTGCCTGTCTAGCTACTCCCCTTCAACAACGCACCGTCACTATACACCAGGATAAGGGAAGGAATCAAGAATTCCAGGGAAGGGCGAACGCTTTGCTCAACGTTGTTGGACAGGATTGCGCCTTGTAAATTGATGCAATTTGCTGCACAATAAAGAAAAATCGGAAATTGATCGTTCCAGGGGGCCCACGTTGGATAAAGAGCGCATCGAGCGCATTGTCGAGAACAAGTATTCCCTTCTTCTTTTCTTCCTGGTCACGTTGCTTCTGGCCTCTCTTTTGACCGTTCATCATAATGTGCTGCACTTCACTGTCGGTTCCCTCTTCGCCATCGTGGTTTTCGTTATCATGCTGAAGATATTGAAGGCCTCCCGCGTTCTTTTTGGGGCATACATAATCCTCTCTTTCGTGGCCCTCCTTCTACACTACCTGGCGGTTTTCGTCATTCGCAGCAAGACCCTGGTGATCGTTGCCCTCATTGTCTATATTGTGATGATAGGCATACTCATCGTGTTTATGATCCGCCGGATGTTCTCGGAGAAACTGGTCACCGGCGACACCATAAAGGGCGGCATTTCCGTGTACATAATGATGGGCACGTGGTGGCAGATGGTCTACCAGTTACTCTGGCTGCTTGACCCCCGGTCGTTCCTGTTCCCCGGAAACGTCTATTTGGAGGGGGATCTCCTCTATTACAGCTTCAGCACGATGACATGCCTGGGGTTCGGCGACATCCTGCCCAGGTCCTACCCCGCGAAGATGTGTTCCATGATACAGGCCCTGGTGGGGCAGCTTTATGTGGCTGTCTTCGTAGCCCGTCTTGTCGGGTTGCACGTGGCAGGGCATTCCCGGAAACATGAGAAGCAGTAGACGTGCCTCAGTGTTTCCTGATCTCCTCGTGCCAGACTTTGTCCGGGTGGTACTTGAAGGAGATGTTGAGCCTGACGCGGTAGCTCACCACCTTCCCGTTCTCCAGGGTCACATCCTGGGTCACCACCTCTCCGATGCGCAGGTCATGGACGCTTTGCGCGGCGGTCTCTATGGCTGACTTTGCCGCATCTTCCCATGACGTCGTGCTGGTGCCCACGATCTCGTTGACGACGTAGACGCTTCCTCCCATGACAACCTCCTTGCTGCCGGTGAGCGTTATAAGGTCTTAATAGCACAAATGAAAGGCGTGTCAAGGAACGCAGACTTGAGGACGGGCCGGAAACGGCGATAATACTGTATTGAGGAGAAAGAGGGATGGAGATCGGTCGAGCTATAAGGGAGAGGGCGGAGATGCTGGAGAACACGTCGCTCAGCATGGACTTCTCCTGGGAGGAGCTTGTCACTCTTGCCGGTTACATGGGCACCATGATGTACAGAAAGGGGACGACGGTCTTTGAGGAGGGGGACAGGGAGATCTTCATGTGCGTTGTCGTGAAGGGCGGCGTCACCATCCTGAAGAAGGACGAGCGTATGGACCCCAAGCGTGTGACCGTGATAGGTGTGGGGAAGGTCATGGGCGAGATGTCGATGATAGACGGCAGCCCCCGCTCTGCCACGGCGACTGCGGCCGCCGACACGACGCTCGTCATCCTCTCGAAGGAAAGCATGGACCGCCTTTTCAAGGAAAAACCCCACGTCGGCCTGAAACTGCTCAAGAAGATCGCATACTCAATGAGCCAGAGGCTGCGGCAGACGACGGGTGTCCTCGTGGATTATCTTGAAAGAAAGAGTTGAACCATCCCGCCGCCAGGTGCATCATCGGGGACAGGCCGACAGGGATCCCCACGGTCCGCGGTCACGCAGCCCCTTTCTTCTTTGAAAAGAGCTTGCCTAACCACTGGTTCTGCCGGATATCGACCGCCTTGAGCTTATTTTCGTCGATGACGGGGCCGTGAACGAGTTCCTTGGGACCTGTCGCCTCGATCACGTAGTCCTCTATGATAAGGTAGTCCATCTCTGTGGACATGAAGCATTTCAGGGCATCTCCGGGTGTTTCGACGATGGGCTCCCCGGCGATGTTGTACGATGTGTTCAGGATGACGGGAACGTTCGTGATCCTTCCGAACTCTTTGATAAGGTCGTAGTACCTGCCGTTATCTTCTCGTGTGACCGTCTGGACCCTGGCGGTACCGTCCACGTGAGTGATGGCGGGCACGAGGTGACGCTTGTCTTCTTTAACGTCCGCGATGAGGAGCATGTACGGGCTTTCGCAATTGAGGTCGAAATACTCGGAGACGTTTTCAAGGAGGACCGACGGCGCGAAGGGCCGGAAGCCCTCCCGGTGCTTTACCCTGGCGTTGAGTGTGTCCTTCATCTCCGGTTTCCTCGGGTCGCAGATGATACTCCTGTGACCCAGGGCGCGGGGGCCTATCTCGCTGCCCCCCTCGAACCAGCCGAGGATCTTGCCCCCGGCCAGGAGTTCCGCAGCCTTCAATGCCACATCGTGCTCTTTCCTGAAGCTGATGTTCTTTACCTGGGCGAGGTCGGCGAGGATCTCCTCCTCGCTGTATGTCCGGCCCAGATAGGCATTCCGGAGGCGATACTTCCCGGGCGGCTCCCGGTGGATGATGTGGGCACCGTGAAGGACGCAGCCCAGGGCGATCCCCGAGTCACAGGCCCCTGGCTGGATGAATATCCTTTCAAAAGGCGTGTTGTCCAGGATCTTCTTGTTGGCGACGCTGTTGAGACCGACACCGCCCGCGTAGCACAGGTTCCTCGAAGGGCTTACGCGGTAGAGATGGCGGGCCATTTCGATGAGGGCGTCTTCCGTCGCCTTCTGGACGGCGTATGAGATTTCGGTATAGATGTCGTCGGGTAGCTTTTCCTGCTGTCTCGGGGGTATGTCCGGGAAGAAGCGTTTGCGGTACAGATCGTTGTGACGGACGAAATTCTTCTCGCTCTTAGCCAGGGCGACACCGTCGACGATCTCGACAAAGGGCTCGTCGATCACCTTTCCGGGCTGTCCGCCGTAGGGGGCGAGGCCCATCACCTTGCCAGAGCCAAAGTCGCCGAAGTTGAGGAACACCGACGTGCCCATGTAGACAAGCCCGATGCCGTTCATGTAACCGGGGACCGTGTAATCCTTTCTGATGCCCGCTATCTCGTTCCCACGGGCCCTGTAGAAGGACTGGACCTCTTCGTAGTTCTTGACGTCCTTGAAGGGGATGCCGCGAAGCATGAAAGGCAGGGGCTTGCCTGTCTCGATCTCCAGGGCGCTGCTTCCCAGGCCGTCGACGACCATCACCGCCGCTTCGTCGAAGGGCGAAGCGAAGAAGGCGCTGGCGGCATGGGCCTCGTGGTGGGAGATCGTATGAATCCTTCCTGAATAGCCCAGTCTTTCCCGGATGCTGTCGTCAGTCTTGTCCCTGCCGTCCCTGCCGTAACGGGTGACGCCCACGACGAGGTCGACATCGTTGATGTTCTTGAGTCCCATTGCTTTCAGGAGATAGTTGACGGACATTACGGGGAAATTCCCGGAGTGCTTGAGCCTGTCGACCCTCTCCTCAGCAATGGCCATCAACCTACCTTCCGATATGAGCGCCGCCCCGGTGTCGTGGCCGAATACGTGAAGACCGAGAATGTTCATGACCTCTCCTGGCTGATTTTTGGGATGCTTGTTGACTATAACAGAGCGGTTTCACGCAGTCAACGGCAAACAGGTGAAGAGAGGTGAAGAGAAAGGGAAAAGGGAGATCGCCGGGCAGGGTTCTTGTCCCCAGGGGCATACGTATTCCTCCCTTCCCTGTTTCGGGCTCATGGCAGCGAAGGCCTGGGTGAGATACAGGCCATTTCAGAGGCACCTGGCGGTTGGAACAGTGATGAAAAGCCCCTTTATGCTGGATGATTGGGATCTCAGATGATCGTATACTTCCGTTTACGTGGAGCTGATGATATACTGCAATCAACGTACGGAGGAACTGCATCTCGAGCAGTTCCGGGAAAACCACCAAGGAGACGACATGGAGAGTGATGGCCGAGTGGCGCGCGTAACAGAGATCATTGCCGATTCCAGAAAGAGTTTTGAGGATGCCATACTGAACGGTTTTCGCAGGGCCTCCAAGACCCTGCGGGGCATTACGGGAGTGCGCGTGAAGGAACAGTACGCCCAGGTGGAGAACGGGGCGATCCTGAAATTCCGCGTCACCCTTGACGTGATCTTCGTGCTCGACAAATAATCAAGTGCCCGTCTCGCGGAACCGGGCGTCTTACGGGTGCCTCCGGACTGCGTCGGGGGCGTTGCGGGGGAGAAATGTGCCGCGGGTTCATGCCGCGGCACATTTCTCCCGATCAACCCCGCGTCGTACAATCGCGTAGGATACCACCGCTGCAAGCCACGTTTATGTAGGTTATGTCCCTTTCACCAATCACTCCGACCGGGGTGGTCAGTCTGTCCTTCCAGTCGGCCTGTGAACGTAACACTCCGATATAATTAGCCCAAACCAGCGCATTGCAAACAGGAGCCGGTTGGCCGCGACCTCTGGCACACCTATTGCTCTTATCCATGCAGAGGTTAAGGTACAAGACAGAGGCGTCTTCGACCAGCGTGGGTTTGAAGGCGCCTCTGTCGTCTCTTGAGGGAAGGAGGTGGGTGTGTGAAGCCGCGGGCGGCAAGAATGAGCAACGATCGCATGCGAAGGCATGGGAACGAAATCTACGGAGGTATATCATGAACGGCTACAAGAAGATCTTCCTGATGTTGGTTGTCCTCATATGTTTCCCGATTATCCCTGTTCTCGGTGAGGAAGGGGGGAAGAAAGAGGAAGCAAAGGTGACGGGCTCAGGTTCCCTGGGGGTCTACAACCAGTACATATTCCGGGGCTATGAGATAGGAAAGAGCGGCCTTGTCATCCAGCCGTCGCTCACCGCGTCCTACAAGGGTTTTTCCGCAACCTTCTGGGGCAACGTGGACACGAACCAGAGAAGTACGAAGACGGCTGACTTTTCCGCGGAGAGCAAGGCTTTCAAGAAGGGATGGAATGAAACGGATCTCACCTTAAGCTATACCCACGCCATCGACAAGCTCTCCCTCACGGGCGGATACATCTACTACGGGACGAACTATTGCGATCAGACGGAGGAACTCTTCGGCACGATAGCATATGACATCATATCGAAACCGACGCTTTCCATCTACCGGGACATCACAAGCTATAAGGGCACCTATATCAACCTTTCCTTCGGGCACTCTTTCCCGGTGCACAGGGAGATAACCCTCGACCTCGGCGCTTCATTCGGGTACTTCGTCGGGGAGAGCGACTACTGGAAGACCTATGACAGGTCGACAGGTGCTTACACGGGAAGCAAGTACAAAGGCTTCCATGACGGCATGGTCAAAGCGGGCCTTACTATCCCCGTTACAAAGGCCTTCACGATACAGCCCATGGTCCAGTACTGGTTCCCGCTTTCGGGAGACGCCGGCAAGGAGTATCCCACAGCGGGGGACATAAAGGATTCGTACAACCCCAACGGGCCGGTGAACAACAACTTCGTTTACGGGATCGGGTTCACGTATGCCTTTTAGAAAGAATACCAGTATTCCACGGTCCGCGACGACGCGGCCATGTGGAGCCCTGATCGGTCAGGCCGGCCGGTTCGATGGAAGCAGGATACGCCTCCATGGCCTTTGCAGTGAAGCGGAGAAGACCTGATCGGTCAGGTTAAGATCGCCGGACGAGAAAGGTTCCTCGCGGTGACGTCCAAGCTTGGCGAAAGGCCGTGAGTTGAGAGCAGTGAACGGATAAAGGAGGTTTCATAATGAAAAGACCCTGGGTGTTTCTTCTGTTGGCTTTACTGATCCTGGGATTGGCAGGGACGGCCTTCGCGGATACGGCGCCTGACCCCTTCGGCATAAAGACTCTGGCGGACAATCCGAAGGCGCCCGTGGATTATGTCTGGGTGCTGGTCTGCGGATTTCTGGTGATGTTCATGCAGGCGGGTTTCGCGATGGTCGAGACCGGCTTCTGCCGGGCAAAGAATGCGACGAACCTGATGGCGAAGAACACGATAGATTTCGTCGCCGGATCCCTCGGTTTCTTCGTGGTGGGGTATGTCTTTCTCAAAGGCACCGACGTGGGAGGATTCATCGGCGTAGGACCCCTGTTCCTGACGGGAGGCCAGTATGACGTCGGCAAATACCTTGATTTCTTCTGGCAGCTTGTCTTCTGTGCCACTGCAGCGACTATAGTATCGGGCGCCGTGGCGGAACGGTTGAAATTCTCCGCCTACCTTCTCTACAGTATCATCATCAGTGTGCTCGTATATCCGCTCTACGGTCACTGGGTATGGGGAGGCGGATGGCTGTCCAAACTCCCCTTCGGCCTCGGGCATCTTGACTTTGCCGGATCAGGTGTTGTGCACACAATAGGCGGTATGTTCGGGCTTGCTGGGGCCATGGTCCTCGGACCGAGATTCGGGAAATTCACGAAGGAGGAGAAGCCGAACGCCATCCCGGGCCACAGTATCACGCTGGCGGCACTGGGGGTCTTCATACTCTGGTTCGGCTGGTTCGGGTTCAACCCGGGCTCCACGTTCAACGCGCATCATCTCAGGATATCGGTCATAGCCGTCAACACCCTGCTCGCGGCTTCGGCGGGCGGGTTTGCCGCGTTGCTCATCGTTCTCGTGAAGACGAAGATATATGACGTCGGCATGATGCTGAACGGTGTGCTTGCAGGCCTTGTCGCCGTGACCGCCCCGTGCGCCTGGATAGAGGCATGGGCCGCGGTGGTCATAGGATTGATTGCCGGAATACTCGTGGTCATCGGCGTGTACACGCTTGAAAGACTGAAGGTCGACGACCCGGTGGGCGCGGTGTCCGTCCATGGCGTCAACGGCATCTGGGGCCTCATAAGCGTTGGTATATTTGCCGACGGTACGTATGGAAACTACCTGACAGAGGCGCCTTTCGTAAAAGGGCTTCTCTACGGGGGCGGAGCGGGTCAGCTCATTGCCCAGGTGATAGGTGCCGCCGTAGCTGCCCTGTGGGCGTTCCTGTGCGGATACATCGTTTTCAAGATACTGGACGCCATTATGGGTATCCGGGTCTCGCCCCAGGAGGAGATCGGGGGCCTTGACGTGGTCGAACATGGCGGCTCGGCCTATCCTGACTTCTATACCCAGAACAAGTAGAGGGAGGTGGCGAAATGCAGAAGATAACGGCAATAATAAGGATAGAGAAATTCGACGATGTGAGGGCCTCGCTCGAGAAGAGAGGATACCCCGGTCTTTCCCTCAAGAGGATAGAAGGCCACGGAAAGCAAAGAGGCCTGAGGCAGCAGTTCAGGGGACGCGAGTATACGATAGAGATGCTCCCGAAGTACGAGTTGTCAATCGTTGTCAAGGACAGCGATGTGGAGGCGATCGTGACGACGATCATGGAGGCGGCGCGCACGGGTTCGGCCGGGGACGGGAAGATATTCGTCTCGCCCGTCTCCGCGGTCTACCGGATAAGGACAGGAGAATCCGGAGAACAGGCCCTTTAGTCCACCGGGGCGGATAGGGGGGCCGACCGGTCCCGGCCCCCCGTTCCCCGTCCGCAAGCCGGCGCTTCCACGAGGCGCGAGAAGCGCGGTCCCGTTCTGACAGCTCAGAAAGGACCGTGCCGCCAGCGCCCCGCGGGTCGACAATAACAACGTGAGCACAGGTTTGTTGACAATAGTCTTAATGTTCTGTAGAATACTCCCATCACGGTGATGTGACGGACAATGGCGTTCACAGGGAACGCCATTTCTGTTTTCGGACGAAGGCGTCTTTGTTAGCCCGATGGAGGGCGCGAAGACGCCTTTTTCTATTGAAGGCATGAGCCGGGCTGGCCGGAAAAGGGGGCCTTACATGGGCGACCTGGGAAATCGCGAGGTAAAGGAGCTTTCACTTCTTTTCGCTATCAGCACCAGACTGAGCGGTAGCCTTGATCTCAAGACGGTGCTGAAACCAATCCTTCACCTCATTGCCGGGCATATGGAGATACCCCGGGGCACCCTCACCATTCTCAACCGGGCGAGGGGAGAGATAGCGATAGAGGAGGCCTACGGCCTTCGTCCCGATGAACAGGCGAGGGGCAGGTACCGCATGGGTGAAGGCATCACGGGTAAGGTGATCGATACGGGCCAGCCCGTTGTAGTCCCCAATATCGCCGATGAACCCCTTTTCCTCGACAGGACCGGGTCGAGGAAAAACGTCAACAAAAGAGATTTTGCCTTCATCTGTGTGCCCATCAAGACGGGAAGCGAAGTGATCGGCGCCCTGTCCGCGGATCGTCCGCACAACGAAAGCATGTCCCTTGACAACGACGTGCGCCTCCTGACCATCATCGCATCCACCATCTCCCAGGCCGTCCGCCTTCGCCAGCTCGCCGAGGAGGAACTGGAGAAGATGAGGGAGGAGAACCGGCGCCTTAAGGACCAGTTGAAGACGCGGTACGACATGAAGACCATTGTCGGCAATTCCAAGGGGATGCAGACCGTGTACTCCCTCATCGACAAGGTGTGCGGTACCAACGCGACGGTGCTTATCCTGGGGGAGAGCGGTGTCGGCAAGGAGCGTGTGGCCCAGACCATTCATTACAGTTCGAACAGGGCCTCCCGACCCTTTGTGAAGGTGAACTGCGCGGCCCTGCCGGAATCCCTGATCGAGAGCGAACTCTTCGGCCACGAAAGGGGCTCCTTCACCGGCGCGACCATGGCGCGCAAGGGACGGTTCGAGGCGGCGGAGAACGGCACCATCTTTCTCGACGAGGTGGGTGACCTGCCGCCGGTGGTTCAGGTGAAGCTGCTCCGCGTCCTCCAGGAAAAGGAGTTCGAACGTGTGGGAGGCAACGCGCCCATAAAACTGGAAGCGAGGATCATCACGGCGACGAACAGGGACCTTCAGACCCTTGTCCGGGAAGGGAAGTTCAGAGAGGACCTCTACTACAGGTTCAACGTTTTTCCCATCCTCGTCCCGCCGCTTCGGGACCGAAAGACGGACATCATGCTGCTGGCCGACCATTTCATTCAAAAATACGGCAAGGAGCACGGAAAGGAGATCACGAGGGTGTCCGCGACCTCGACCGACATGCTTATGAGCTACCACTGGCCGGGCAACGTTCGGGAACTGGAGAATTGCATCGAAAGGGCGATCATCCTCTGCACGGATGGCGTCATCCACAGCTACCACCTTCCCCCCAACCTCCAGGGCGGAGGTCCGGACGGACCGGGCGAGGCGGCTGGCGGTTTCAAGGGCATCATGGCCAGCATGGAGCGGGAGATCATCATGGAAGAACTGGAGAGAACGGGCGGCAACATGGCGAAGGCGGCCCGGGAGCTTGGCATAACGGAACGGATGATGGGGCTCAGGGTGGCCCGGTACGGGATCGATCCCGGTCGGTTCAAGCGGAAAGGACAGGAGTGACGCCTTCAGAAGCCGATCCCCATGATTCTTCACCAGATATGGATAGTTACAGATCAATTGTGCCAGTTTCTTGAGGGTTTTCCGGGAAAGACTCCGATCACCGAAAGAGGGCGGGAACATCTGCGGGGTTGTGGTGTATACTGTCTTTGTGGGAGGTGATCATGAAAGAAGCGAAAAAGTCACCGACGACGAAAATGGACGTGCGGGGTATCAAGGCGAGGAAGGAATGGATGGAGCACTGGACGCACAATGCCACGGAGTACCTGCAGCCGTCTGTCATGAAACGCTCCTTGAGATCATGGCAGGGCGTGACCAGGAGCGGGTTGCGGCCTCCGAAGGTGACACCAAAGCACACGGGGGGACAAAGGGGCTGATAAGGCTGATCCGCGGTATCATGAACAGGTAGTGATCGGCACCGGACGATAGCCGAAGTCTTGTCGTTCCTGGAAGAGTATGGTCTTTCACCAGGTTTCTCGGGGGGCCGGACCCTTGTCACTGGAAGGGGATGCGGGTGCGGCCGACTGGTGAACGTATCTGTCAGCAGTATCCAATATCATTTGACCCCGGTTCCCGAAAGCGATAAACTCGACCCAAACATCAACGTGACAGGGAGTGAACCATGAGAACACTTCAACACCCGGTTTTGCAGTACCGATGGCAGGTCAAAGAGACGAAAGCGGGAACACAGCTTGTGTATTTCGGCTTGCGCAACCCCCCTAACCACACAAGGAACATCATCCCTTTGTCCCGCGAACTGGCGGATTGTCTGCGGTTGCTTGACGGCCGGACCGCCGCGAAGGATCTGCCGTCAGACCTCACCGGTCATGAGATGTATGCCCGGTTCATCGAGGAAGGGATTGTGGTGGATGCACATGAGGTCCGTCAGCCGTCCACCAGGGACAACTTCCGGCAGTGCGTCCGCTGTGTCACCAACGACTATGTTCTCCCGGGGCTGGAATTCGATGAAAAGGGGCTGTGCGCCTTTTGCCAGTGCTATGAACTGGCGGAAAGGTCGGGGCAGGGCGCGATAATGCAGGACGGCGTCACGGATGAGGACCTCATCCGGATCTCCTCCGAGAACACCGGCTCACGCTTTGACGCCATGGTACTGTACACAGGCGGCAAGGACTCCACGTACCTGCTCTGGTACCTGGCGAAAAAGCTCAAGCTCCGTGTCCTCGTCGCCTCTTGGAACATGCCCTACACCAACGAAACGAGCAGGGAGAATATGCGTCGGGCCATGCGCATCCTTCCTGATGTGGAATTCGTCGACAGGACACTGCCCTGGAACATGATCCGGCAGGCCATGCGTGACCAGTTCGAGCGTGTCGGCTGGCCCTGCCTTCGCCCGACGGTGGCCCACGCCCTGTTCTACCCCCTTGCGGTGCAGGAGAATATCCCCCTTATCATGCACGGGGTCGAAGAGGTGCAGTTGGCGGTCATGAACTACGTGATGACCGAGATCAGATCCGGACAGGCACACAAGGATCGGGTCCCCGATCATCGCGCCGACACATTGAACTTCCTGCGGATGGTCGCGACGGTCTCTGAACCCCAGCAGCCTTATTCCCTGACCGCCGACCTCGCTCGGCACATGTCTTCCGTCAGTGACCTCCTGTCCCCTGTCTTCAAGCCCCTCAATGATATTCTGACCAGGGCGGAGAACGATCCGGACATGCCGATTCCCATCTTGCGCCGCCTCACCTCCAACGAGGCCTATGGCTCATGGGCGAAGGCCGTCGAACGTATGAAGCAGGAAATGGACTGGCAGATGCCGCCGGGACAGAAAGGGCTCCTGCACACCAGTTGCCGCATCGAAAAGGTAAAAGACTATTGTCAGTTCAAACGCTTTCAGAGCGCAGGGAGCACATTTTTGCCCCAGGCCATCGTCGAACTCGGTGCCGGAGTCTATTTCGGGCTTCTTTCCCGGGAAGATGCCCTGGTGGAACTGCAGGAATCGGGATACTACCGGGAGCCCCCGGTGTTGTCGGAACTGACCCGCGATCTCGGCATCGACCGCGACGGTGGGCAGACACCGGGTGAAATGTCATGGACCCTGGGAAAATGCAGCGGGTGTTCCACCTGGACGTGAAATGTGAGGCCGTTGAGAGGGTCCTGCTCCGGAAGGGGATCTGAAAAAGAGGCTATCTGGCGGAGCCGGTCAGTTCGAAGGCGGCCCAGAAGAAGGGGTGGCCGTATTTATCCTTTGTCTTCAGCTGTGCGCGCCTCAAGGCCTCCTGCTTGTTCGTTGTCTTGAGGGCGCTGTAGAACTCCGTCATA
>MVQP01000068.1 GCA_002067235.1 Syntrophorhabdus sp. PtaB.Bin047 | reverse complement strand
GGGCCCTGATCCGCATGCGGTAGCAGATGGACTCGACGGAGAAGAAGTTCGGGGAGCCGAAGGCGGCCTTGAACCGGTGGGTGAGTGATATCATCTCCAGGTTCTCGACGCCGATGGAGCCGCAGAAGAAGGCAAGGGCCGCGGGGCCGTGCTCCTTCCTCAGTTTGTCGAGCTTCTCCGCTATCTCCGACAGGGCCTGGTCCCAGGAGACCCGCACGAACTCGCCGTTCACCTTCTTCAGGGGGTACTTCAGCCTGTCCGGGTGGTAGAGGTGCTCGATCATCGCCTGCCCCTTGGGACAGAGCTTGCCGTCATTGAGCGGGTGGCCCTTCTGGCCCTCGACCTTTATGGCCTTGCCGTCCTCTATCGTCACCTCGACGCCGCAGCTGTGGTAGCACAGTGCGCATCCGCTGTAAGCCTTGTATGGACCCTTGTCACTCATGTCATCCTCCTCGATGTTGGTTGCCGCCCATGCTGTCGCCGGGAGGCTATGTCATACACGGCGTTCCCCATGGAACGCCTCCATCGGTGTTTCTTTCCTTTCTATAGGCAGATCTTCTGATGTCCACAACATCATTGCCGTCTTCCATCAATCTCCGGGACCTGTCATGAGAAATAGCGAAGCCGGCCCGTTAAGGTGGGAGTAGGAAGGTTTTTTCGGGGTCACGGACCGGCTCATTTTATCTCTCGCTATTTGAATGCTTTTTTGTATTCTTCCGACCCGGCGGTCGTCATGTGTCACCGCCGCGGGGCCATTTTTCATCCCTTCGAAGTATAGTCGTAGAAACCTTTTCCCGTCTTGCGGCCGAGCATCCTCGCCATGACCATGCGTTTGAGTATGAGCGGGGGCTTCAGCATGGGGTCTTTGGTCTCTTCATACATGTGCGTGCTGATCGCATAGAGCACATCGAGACCGAAGAAATCCGCCAGTGCTATGGGCCCGATCGGGTGGGAAAGACCCTTTACGGCCCCAAGGTCGATGTCTTCCGCCGTCGCTATTCCGCTCTCGACCATGCGCACGGCGTTGAGCACGTTCGGTATCATCTGGGCGTTGACAATGAAACCAGGGGTATCCTTGGCGATGATCACGCTCTTGTCCACGCTCTTGCCAAATTCAACGGCCATATCCATCGTTTCTTTGCTCGTTTTGACGCTTTCCATGATCTCCACAAGGGGCATAAGGGGCGGAGGGGTAAAGAAGTGTATGCCCACAACCTTCTCCGGCCTTGAGGTGGCCATCGCCATATCGATCACGGGAAGGCAGGAGGTGTTGGTCCCGAAATACGTCTTCGGCTCGCACACCTTGTCCAGCTCCGCGAAAAGCTTCTTCTTGAGCTCCATGTCCTCGAAAACGGACTCTATGACGAGATCGCAGTCCCTGTAAACGTTGAGGTCGGTGAACCCCTTGATGCGGCCCATCGCGTCATCCATCTGCTGCTGCGTCATCTCGGACTTCTTCACCTTCTTCGCCAGCCTGTCCTTCACGGCGGCTATTCCTCTCGTGACCGCGTCATCAGAGATGTCCGTGGTCACCACATCGTATCCAGCCACGGCGCAGACCTGGACGATGCCTCCGCCCATGAACCCGCAGCCTACCACTCCAACTTTCTTGATCTTCACGGTGTGCTCCTTTTTGAAAGACCACCCTCCGGCGTGCCAGCGATCCCGGCACCCCGGAGGGGCCGTTGACCTCTATATCTTCGCGCCTGCGTCGCGGCCGGAGTTCATGGCTTCTCTCAGCCTCTTCTTCCCTCCTCCGCCGGCACTTTCACCAACAACGTACACCTCGCCAACCTTGCCCTTCAGCTTCTCGGCGAGTTCCATGTTCTCTTTCAGTCCAAGGGCCAGAAGGATCGTATCCGCTTCGAAGAAGACCTCCGTCCCGTCTTCCCTGACCGCCTTCACGCCCTTGTCCGTGATCTCCTTTACCTTTGTGAGAGGCTCCATGGCGACGCCGCCCTTCTTCATCATGTCCATTTCCACCCACCGGGTGACGGGGCCGATGTCCGCACCGAGACGTTTCGTCTCTTCTATGATCCGCACCTGCTTGCCCTTCTCCATGAGGGTGAGCGCGAGCTCGCAACCGGAGAACTGTCCGCCGATGATGGCGACCCGTTTCTTTATCGGGAAATTGAGGCCCAGCATCTTCCGCATGAGCGCAGGGCTGCCGGCGACGTCTTTTCCCACTTTTGCCGCGAGGGTCCACATGAGACCCTTCTTCGTGCTCTGACCGCTTACGAAGGCCTCGATGTCGTGGCTTGAGATAACGTTGTCACTATCTATACCGGGTACGTTCAGCTCGGCAGGGGACCCACCGGCCGCCAGAATGACCACGTCGGGCTTGAAACTGTCGACTGTGTCGGGCTTCACTTCTGTTCCCAGTTTCACCTCAATATTGAGATCCTTTACCTGCTTCACCAGCCAGTCATGAAAAGGCTCGATCTCCGAGTTGAGCACCGAGGCCAGTGTCGTGAGTCCGCCGAGCCGTTTTCCCTTCTCGAACACCGTCACCTTGTGGCCGCGCATGGTAGCCACCCGTGCGGCCTCCAGACCGGAAGGACCGCCTCCGATCACCATGACCTTCTTCGGTTTCTCGGCAGGTGTCTCGGGAAGGCCCTCGAGGTTCGTATTGACACTGCAGGTGATGGGCACGCCGACAAAGTTGTCGTCCATGCAGCGGCAGCAGGTGATGCATTTCCTGATGTCGTCGAGCTTACCGGCCTGAGCCTTGTTGGCCCAGTCGGCATCGGCGATGAGCTGACGCGCCATGGCGATCATGTCGACCTTGCCCGCGGCCACGATCTCTTCCGCCATGATCGGGTCTTTAAGTCTGTAGCCCACGGCGACGGGGACCGTTGCCACTTTCTTGATGGCCTCGCCCAGATACACGAAGGCGCCTTCCGGAACCCACTGCTGAACGAGGGGGATCGGGCTTTCATGCCACCCGGCCTGGACGTTGAAGTAGGCAAGACCGGCCTTTTCCAGGACAGGGATCATCTTCTGGACGTCCTCTATCTTGTTGCCGCCTTCCAGCAGCTCGTCCCCGGAGATCCTGGCGGCAAGGGTGAAATCCGCACCCGCCTTCGCCTTGCAGGCCTCGATGACCTCGAGGAAAAAGCGCATCCTCTTCTCCGGGGTTCCGCCGTACTCATCGGTCCTTCTGTTCGAATAGGGCGACAGGAACCTGTTGATGAAGTAGCCTATGCCGGCGTGGAACTCGACCATGTCGAAACCGGCCTCCCTGGCCCTGCGTGCTCCTTCGGCGTACTGGTCGACTATGAGCCGGATCTCGTCAACGGTCAATTCCCTGACTTCCTTGACGCTGGGTCCGCCCGCTCCCGCCGAGGGCCCGACCCCTTCCAGCGGATTGTCCTTGTTCGCTCTCCACTCGGAGCAGATAACGAGCTGGCAGGCCGCCTTGCCGCCGTTGTCGTGAATGTTCTTCGCCACCTTGCTGAGGCCCGGTATCTGGTCGTCGGTCCATATTCCGACACCCGAGGCGATATTGATATAACGGGGGGTAACGCCGCTCAAGTCGAAGGGATAAGCCGAACCGATAACCACGAGGCCTGTCCCTCCCCTGGCCCTTGCCCCCATGAAGTTGGCGTACTTGTCCGTAACGTAATAGTTGTCGAGAAAACCCGTGGTGACCCCAAGCATCATCACGCGGTTCTTCAGCTCCACATTACCTACCTTGATAGGTTCAAACAGCTTCTTCGGTGCACTCATGGTTCTCTCCTTTCGGTCATTTCTTCTTCTTTCCCTTCAGCGGGTTCCGTATGGGCGCCGCCGCAAGGCACAGGACCTGATTGCGGTCCTCCATGTAGAGCGCTGATTCAAGGCTCGCGGCCCCGATGTTCTGGTTCGCGACCTCCTTGGTGAGCTTGAGCCCCAGAGGAGACTTCGCGAGCATCTTGTCCGCGATCTCCCTGGCCTTGCCCATCAGCTTCGCCGCCGGGACCACGTAGTTGACAAGGCCTATCTCCAGCGCCCTCTTCGCGTCGATGACGTCTCCCGTGTACAGGTACTCCAGGGCGCGGGCGAGGGTCACCTGCCTCGGGAAGTGGTAACTGCTTCCCATGTCCGCTGCGGAAAGCCCGATATTGATATATGACGCCACAAACTTAGCCGTCGGGTCGGCGACCCTCAGGTCAGCCGCCACCGCCATGCTGAAACCGCCGCCGGCGGCGTAGCCACGCACGGCCGCAATTATGGGCTGGGGTGCCCTTCTCATGAGAAGGATAACATCGGACATCTCATGCTGGAACGAGTATATCTCGTCGGTGGTCCACTTGTAGAAAGGGTGTTCCGGGTCGTCCATCTCATCGACATCCTGACCGGCGCAAAAGGAGGTGCCCGCTCCGGTCATGATTATCACCCTGCATCTGTCCTCGGACTGCATGGCGCTCCAGAATGAATGGAGCTCCGATCTCGTACGCCTCCCGCAGGCATTCAGCTTCTGCGGGACGTTGAGGGTCAGAATGCCCAGTCCGTCTTTCAGTACAAACTCAAGGTCCTGGTATCTTGCTTTCATGGCACTCCCCGTTGTGATCTTCTATATGCCCTTCGCCTGGAGAGTCTCTATCAACTTGAATTTCTGAACCTTGCCAAGGGCCGTCACGGGAAACTCGCTCATTATGATGACCACGTTCGGAACCTTGTAGTTTGCGAAGCGCGCCTTGCAGTATGCGACGATGTCCTTGTCCGTTATGCTGCTCCCGGGACTGGGGATTATGCAGGCCACTATCTTCTCGCCCATCACCTTGTCCGGCAGGCCGACCACGGCAACAGACTGCACGCCGTCAATGAGTCCTATCTGCTCTTCAAGCTCCGCGGGGTATACGTTGAAGCCTCCCCTGATGATCATCTCTTTCTTGCGTCCCACGATGGCGAGCATGCCGTTCTCCAGATACTTCCCCAGGTCTCCCGTGCAGAAGTAACCGTTCTTGTCGTACGCAGCCTTCGTCAGCTCGGGCTGCTGATAGTACTCGGTGAAGAGGATCGGGCCCTTCAGGCAGACTTCACCCACCTCTCCGTCAGGAACCTTCTCCTGCTTCTCATTTGTGATGACAATGTCCACTCCGTCCAGCGGCCGGCCGACGGTCCCGATCTTGAGGGACTCGTCATCTTCCACATCATTCATCGAGCAGGCCCCGCACTCGCTCAGGCCGTAGACGGACACAAGCTTGCAGTTCATCTTGTGCCGAACACCGGACATGAGCTCTTCGGGGATGATGGCCCCGCCGGTATAACCCGCCCGGCTGCTCGAAAAGTCCGTCTTCGCGAAGTTCGGGTGTTCCAGCATGAGGACGAACATCGTGGGAACACCGTAGATGAGGGATATCTTCTCCTTGTTGTACATTTCCAGCGCCTGCCCCGCTTCGAAGGTCTCCATCATGACGATCCGGCACCGCCCCATCAGGGCGTTCGGGAACTGGATGAAAGCGCAGAGCGTATGCGAGCATGGCACGACCATCAGGCTCACGTCATCCGGGGTGATCCTGAGCCGGCGGGCGACCTGGAGGGCGCCGAAGACAAAGGCCCGGTGGGTCATCTTGACACCCTTCGGAAGACCCGTGCTGCCCGAAGTGTAGAGTATCGAGGCCGTATCGTTGTATTTCGGAAGGTCCTCCCTGAGCAGCTTCTCATCAAGGTCCTTGCCAATGTTAAGGGCTTCTTCAAACGGGCGGCCCCACGACGGGACCTTGGGGCCCATGACGTAGCAGAACTCCAGGTTCGGCAATTCCGGGCGGATCTTGTCGATTATGTCGGTAAAACTCGTTTTCAGGTACTCGTCGATCGTGAAGAGGACCCGCGCCTCGGAATGCTTGAGCATATAGCTCAACTCGTACTCGCGGTACCGGGTCGACAGGAGGACAAAGACAGCTCCGATATAGAGAACGGCCTGCTGGACCACGAAGAAATCGGGGCAATTGGGGAAAAGAGCAGCAACACGATCGCCCTTCTTGATACCCAGCTTCTTGAGGGCCATCGCGACCTGCATCACCCGCTGGTAGAACTCTCCGTATGTCATTCGCTCGCCGTTGAAAACGATCATTTCCTTGTCAGGGACATCGCGTGCGAGGCCATCAAGTATCTGGCCAAAGGTCTGCCCTTCGTATTTGCCGTAGTCGATAGTCTTCCCAGTCTCTTCTTTCATGGCTCTACCACTCCTTTATTAGTGTGATCTCAGGTCTCATCAGCACATCCAATCCGTCCGATAGACATGGCACTTCTTCGGCCCTGCCCGACACGCATCCCCCCCGGAATGCTCTGCTAAGCAGACAATTCGGCATACGCCGGTTCTTTCTTGACAGTCTTACAACACCGATGGACAGCACACGGTTGAGAAACAAGATAATAAGACGATCGAACGCTGACTCACGGGCGGACCTGGCGCGACGGGGAGCGAAGTGGCCGGGCCAGTCGGATAACCCCGCGATAAGAGAGGTTAACACACGCGGCTTTCCCGGCTTCCCCATCGAATCGCAATAAATGTTGTGTCGCCCCTGCATAGCCGCTCTCTGTCAACACCACTCGTATAACGCCCGGGAAACCCTGTTCTGGAGGATGACGGGGCCGCGTTCTAGAGCCCGCATCTCTCTCGTACCTCTTCGCTCTCGGAAAGGAACTGGCATGTCCCTTCGCACTTCACGAGTCCCTTTTCCAGCACATATCCCCTGTCGGACATCTTCAGCGCAAGGGCGGCCTTCTGTTCGACGAGCAGAAGGGTCATCTTCTCCGTCTCGCAAAGCTTCTTGATGATGTCTATGAGCTCCCATATGATGACCGGAGCCAACCCCTCGAAGGGCTCGTCGAGGAGCACGAGCTTGGGATCGCACATGAGGCCCCTGGCGATGGCAAGCATCTGCTGCTGGCCTCCGGAAAGGTACCCTCCTCCCTGGGACTCCTTTTCTTTCAGGATGGGAAAATACATGTATGCCTTCTCCAGCATCTCCTCTTTCCGGGCCTTTGTCATGTCGGGAGCGTTGCTGGTGCCTATCAGGAGGTTTTCCTTCACCGAAAGGCGGGAGAAGATCCTTCTGTCCTCGGGGATGTAACTTATCCTCATCCGCGCGATGACGTCGGGCCTCATCTTCTGTATCTGTTTCCCTTCGAAGGTCACGGTACCCCGGCTGGGGGTGACGAGTCCCATGATCGACTTCAACGTGGTACTCTTCCCGACCCCGTTCCGTCCAAGAAGGCATACGATCTCGCCCTCCCCAACGTCGAGGTTGACACCCTGGAGTATATGGCTTTTCCCGTAGAACGTGTTCAGATCCTTGACCTCGAGCATTATATCTCCTCCCCGAAATACGCGGCCTTAACAGCCTCGTTCGCCTTGACTTCCTCGGGAAGACCATCCGCCAGGACGTTTCCCTGGTCCATAACGAGGATCCTGTCGGAGACAGCAAAGACCATGTTGATATCATGCTCGATGATAATTATCGTGACCATTCCCTTCAGCTTATGGATCAGTTCGATCGTGGCCTTTGTCTCCATCGGCGTCATGCCTGCGGTCGGTTCGTCGAAAAGAACGAGCGACGGCTTCGCCGCGAGGGTCATGCCGATCTCCAGATATCTCTGGTCCCCATGAGACAGCGTCCCCGCTCTCCAGTCGCGAAGGTCGAGAAGCCCGAGGAGATCGAGTATCCTCTCCGCCTCTTCCATGGGCTCCTTCAGCTTCGATACATGGGAGAACATGCGCTTCGTCGCTTTCCTTCCCTGACACGCCAGGCGAATATTCTCGAAAACTGAGAGTCCCTGGAAGATGTTCGTTATCTGGAACGATCTCGCAATACCCCTGTGACACAACTTGTCGGGGGGCATCCCCGTCACATGCGTGCCCTTGAACATCACCTCGCCTTTGTCGGGTGGGAACACGCCGGTGATCACGTTGAACAGGGTCGTCTTTCCGGCCCCGTTCGGCCCGATGATGGAAAGAGTGGTACCCTCGTCCAGCGTGAACGAGACATTATTGACCGCCTGAAGCGCTCCGAAAGACCTGCACAGCTCCTTGACCTCAAAGAACATTATCAACTCCCATTATTATTTCTGTCTTTTCTCGCAAACAACCCGAAAAGCCCTTTCGGCATGAATATGACGACGATGACAAAGAGCGCCCCTATGATAAGATGATGGGCACGAAAGTACGTGGAGATGATGGATTCGAAGATCGTGATGACAACTGCCCCTACCATGGGCCCGATCAGCGTGCCTATGCCGCCTATGAGGGCCATGACGATGACCTTCCCGGAAAGCAGGAAGTTGAGCTGCTCCGTGTCCGCGTAGGTCTTGAAGGCCGTGAACATCGCTCCGCTGAACCCGGCGAAGATGCCCGCGAGGACAAAAGCCGTCACCTTGCTCCACTTCACATTGAAGCCGAGAAAGGGTACACGGTTCTCATTCTCTCTTATTCCCGACAGGATACTTCCGAAAGGCGAGCCAACGATCAACTTGCAGGTGAGGTAGGACAGGTATGCGAACGCCACCGCCACCCAGTAGAAGTTCACCGTCTTCCTCAGGTCAATATCAACCAAGCCCAGATGCAACATCGGTGTCGGAACGCCGACAAGCCCGTCCGACCCGCCGAGGGGAGTGTTGTAGGAATGAAAGATGATCCTGTACACAACCTCCGCGAAGGCGAGGGTCAGGATGGCAAAGTATATGCCCTTGGCCCGGATCGACACGAAGCCGATGAAGAAGGCCAGGATGGCCGTGCAGAACCCCGCCAGGATGAGTCCCAGCCATATTGAGGGGAAGAGGAACTTGAGCATAACGCCCATGGCGTAGCCGCCTATCCCGAAGAACGCCGCGTGGCCGAAGGTGGCTATACCGGCGTATCCCATGACGAGGTCGAGGCTCATCGCAAAAACAGATAATATGATGGCCTCAACTGCCAGTTTCTGATGGTAGCCGTTCAGAAACAACGGCAGGACAGCGAGCGCCGCAAGGATGATTGCGTGGACTAAAAACGTTTTCTTAAAATTGGATACGGAATTGAGCTTTGCCATAGCGCTACCTCTCCCCTGCCTTTCCGAACAATCCCGCAGGCCTGACAATCATGGTTATAATGAGAATCACAAACACAAGCGTCTCCGCTATCGTCGGCGAAATCCAGATGGAGGCGAGGGCCTCGACCTCCCCTATCAGGAGAGACGCAAACAGCGCCCCCATGACATTCCCCAGTCCTCCGATGACGACGACGATGAAGGCCCGCAGGATAACGTCCACGCCCATCGTGGGGTAGACGAAATTGATGGGGCTCATGAGTATCCCCGCGAACCCGGCAAGAGCGACACCGCCTACGAAGACCGACGTATAGATCAGCGGGACCTTGATTCCCAGCGCCCAAGCCATCGTCCTATCCTGGGCCACCGCCCTGATCTTCGCGCCCGCGCTTGTATATCGCAGCAGATACCATATGAACAGGATCACACATATGCCAATACCCAGGATAAGCAGCCTGTAGACGGGATAGACAGTGCCGAGGAGTTCGACCGTCGCGGTCACGGGAACCTCCATCCTCTTCGTCTCCGCGCCCCAGATGAGCTGCGCCGCTTCCCTGAACATCATCCCGAGGCCGAATGTCAGCAGGAGGTGAAAGATCGGATCACGTCCGTACAGCCTTCGAAAGAGTATGAATTCCGTGAACAACCCCAGGACGGCAACGCAGGCAACTGCGACTGGCACGGCTATCCAGAAATTCGGGATGACGCTCATGACCGTGTACCCCATGAAGGCTCCCACCATGTAGTACTCGCCGTGGGCAAAGTTAACGATATCCATGAGGCCGAATATGATGGTGAGCCCCAACGCTATGAAGGCGATCACCGTACCCCACACGAGACCATGGAGAACCTGCGGCAAAATTACGTATATCAGGTAATCAATCAAGAGCTACCTCCCTCCTCGAGCCAATTCAAATGTGAGCACCGACTGCATATTCCTTTCTACCGTTTGCAGATCGTGGAAGGGAGGGGCGGCGGCGAAGCAATCGCCGCCTCTCCTCTTTCACGCCTTGATTTTCTAGTTAGCCCTTTCCAGGATCTTGTACTGCCCTCCATTGGCTATCTGGATCATGTAGACTTCCAGAGCCGCCTGGTGGTCAGGACCCATCTTCTTGGTCCCCTGCGGTCCTTTGTATGTGGAGCCTTCGAGGGCCTTGACGAGCTTGTCCGTATCCGTGGAGCCAGCCTGCTTGATCGCCTGCGCGACCCACATGACACCCTCATAGGAGCTGAGTGCCATCTTGCTGGGCGCGTCTTTGTAGCGGGCCATGTAGTTCTTGACGAAAACCTTGTTCTCCGGTGTGTCCATCGATGAGACGTAGAAGTCGGCTATGATGATGCCATCGGCGTTGCTGCCATGCGCCTTGATGATGTCGGCGGACACGAGCGAGCCGTCGGCGGCGAGCTTCATCTGTTTTCCAAGGCCGTACTGCTTGACCTGGGAGACAAGCGACACGGCATCGTTGCCGGCGCAGATCATGAGCAGGACTTCCGGTTTCGCGGCCTTGATCTTGCCGAAATAGGACGCAAAGTCCTTCGTTCCCAGCGGGAACCAGGTTTCGCCGATTATCTCAGCTCCATTCTCTTTCAGGAACTTCGTGTACACTTCCGCTGTCGACCTTGGCCAGGCGTAGTCGGCACCGATGATGTAGTACTTCTTGCCGAGGTTTTTCACCATCCACTTCGACTGGGGCTTCCCGGTGATCTCGCCATTGGCGAAGCAGCGGAAGGTCACCTTGTTCCTGTTCTCACCGGTGATCTTCATGGACTGGGCCAGCGTGACCATCATGAGCTTGTTGTACTTCAGTGCGACGGGCATCATGGCAAGAACAGCCGAAGAGGTGGTGGGAGGAATGACGAAGTCCACTTTCTGATCGAGAATGAGGCGCTCGAGCTTCTGGGTCGCCAGCGAGACGCTCGTTGCAGAATCCTCAACCACAACTCTCAGTTTCTTTCCGATGACTCCACCCTTCTTGTTGAGCTCGTCAACAGCCATGTTCACTGCATCAACCTGCTGTTTTGACAGTGCGGCGTACGTGCCTGTCAGGTCGGAGATACACCCGACCACGATCTCATTGGCGGCCTGTGCCTGGAAAGCGAAGAGCACGGCCGAAACAACGATTAAAGCGACGGCGAGCAAACGTTTCATAAGACTACCTCCTGAAAAAAGTTTAACAACAATCCGCAGAATTCACGGTTCGACGGCCATCTTTTCCAGCTACCGTGCTGATTCCGGACTTCCCGCGCCCGTCTGGCCCGGTGTTCCTCCCATTTGTACCTGCGTGCCAAAGGCCACATTTCAGCGCACACTCCACGAGATCATGTCATCTGCTTGTTCTTGAGCGGCTCCACTGTCAATCGCCGGCTTTCCGACGGACTCTTCTTTCCGGCGGTCGCCGTTTTCGTTTCTCCGCCGCTCACCGACTGGATCCCGTTCATGATCAGTTCGATCGTCTGCTCGCGGAACTCCAGAAGGTCCCAGCTCTCGTCCTTGAGAAGCCACCGTGTGACATAATGCTCAAGAGTACCGAGAAGCAACTCCTGGATGATGACCGGGTCCATGTCGTTCCTCACGGACCCTTCCCGCTGCCCCTGCTCGATAATATCGCGAAGCATCTTCAACCACCCCCTGAAGAGGCGGTAACCGTTCGTTTTCTGGAAATTCTTGTTCACCCTCAGCTCAAGCATCGCTATGCGCGCATACGCGGGGTTCGTTTTAAAAAAATAGAGGTAGTACCACGCGAACTTCGCCAGTTTGTTGCGAGCGTCCTGGATCCCCTGCAGGTGGAGCTCCAAGCCTTCGCAAAAGGCGTTGGTTCTATCATTTGGTATGAAAAACAGGAGGTCTTCCTTGTTCTTGAAATGCTGATAGATCGTCCCTTCCGCCACCTCGGCTCTCTGGGCTATCTCCGAGATGCTGGCCTCAAGGTAGCTTTTCCCGCCGAACACCTGGATGGCGGCCTTGACTATCTGCTCCCTCGTCGCGTCTTTTTTTCTATGATGAGTTACGCTCATAAATTAGATGAATATTGTTTATTTCATTCTGTGCCAGATGTCAAGAGAATAATATCACTAAGTTCCCACGCATCACACTTGCTTTTATAACTATTTAATATTATATATGAATATCGCGACGTTTTTCCAGCCTCTCTCAATCTGTCCAATTATGAATCAGATTCAGTTTTTATTTGAATGAGATTCAGTTTTCCGGTATTGACACATCTCATTTCATCCTATGAACCAGCAGCTCGTCACATGGACCCGGTCCGGTACTGCACCGGCCACGGCGACATCACTCAGATGCACTCAACGTCGTTTCTTCAAGGGGTTGACGATCGGTCGGGAACCGAGGCACAGGACCTGGTTGCGGTTTTCCAGCTGTATGGCCTGATCGAGGCTCGCCGACAGGTTCCTGTTTATTGTCTCCTTCGTCATCCTGAGGCCCATGACGGACTTCGCGACCATCTTTGCCGCCAGTTCGCGTGCCTTCGGCAGAAGCTCCTCCGCGGGGACCATATGGTTGGCGAAGCCGTGTCTGCAGGCCGCCCCTGCGTCCATAACGTCACCCGTCAGAAGATACTGGTTGGCGATGCCGAGGCGCACCTGCCGGGGAAGGTGGTAACTGCTTGTCATGTCGCCACCGGAGAGGCCGATATTGATGAAGGACGGCAGGAACCGGGCCGACGGGTCGATAACCCTCAGGTCGGCGCAAACGGCGATGCTGAACCCGCCGCCCGCCGCCCAGCCCCGGATCGCACCTATTATCGGCTGCGGGGCCCTTCTCATGAGGAACACCACTTCGGACATTTCGTCCGTCGCCCTGTACATCTCCTCAAGGGGACGACCGGCATCGCCGAGTTCGTTGAGATCCGCCCCGGCACAGAATGCCCTTCCCGCTCCTGTGAATATGATGACGCGGCACGATTCCTCGTCATTCTGCCTTGCCCGCCAGAAGTGGAGAAGCTCTTTCCTCATCGTGCGGCCGTGCGCGTTCAGCCTCTCGGGCATGTTGAGCGTCAACATCCCCACGGGGCCGTCGAGTTCGTACAGCAGTGTTTCATACTCCATGGCTGCCTCCCGATGCATCATGAAACGCGGGCGCAGACGGCGTGCCCGACATGAAACCCATCCCATATGGCTTCCTGTATGGTACCCGGCCGTCTCGCATCGCCCACGGCGTAGATTTCCGGTATTTCCATCCTTAGCGCGTCGTAGAGGCCTCTCCGGGACACAAGGCCCATCGCCAGGACCAGCGTGTCACACCTCACGGACACCGTCTTGTACACATCGTCGGTAACAATCACCCCCTCCGGGGTGACCTCGCGAATATGCATCCCGTTGAGGAACACGACATCGTCTCTTTCGAGCATCTCGAGAAGCATGCTCTCGTTCGCGTCAAACCCTCCCGCCGATATGTCGGGGAGCTCCTCCACGATGGTGACCTTCCTGCCCTGCCCGGCGAGCCATAGTGCGACCTGGCAGCCGATAAGACCGCCGCCGGCCACGATGACACGCTTTCCGCACCTTCCTTTGCCCAGCAGAACGTCCGTGCATGTCATCACGTTCCTTCCTTCGGCCCCCGGTATACCAAGTCGCGCCAGCGTCGATCCCGTGGCGACGATCACCGCGTCGGGCGTCTTCGCCCTCACCATTTGCAGCGTCACCTCCACCCCGCACACGACCGTTACCCCCGAGGCCGCAAGCTCAGCTTCGTACCAGTCACGGAGCCTGCCGATATCGCAATTGAAAGCAGGGACGGCGGCGGGAAGCAGGTGCCCGCCGATCCGTGGGGCGGTCTCGTAGAGTTCGACATGATGTCCCCTCGAGGCGACTGCCCTCGCTGCTTCCATACCGCCGATCCCTCCGCCGATGACCATGACATCTTTCGCTCCCGGCACATACGCCGCCGCTTCCAGGCGCTCCCTGCCGCAGGCCGGATTCACCGCACAGCTCAGTGGCTTGCGGTCCTGGCTTATCCTCCTCAAACAATAGTGACATCCGATGCAGGGACGGATCCTGTCGCGGGCTCCGCCTTTCACTTTCATGGGCCAATGAGGATCCGCGAGAAGGCCTCTCCCGATAGCGACGATATCCGCCTGTCCCTTTGCCAGAACCTCTTCCGCAACCTCGGGAATGTCCAGCCGGCCGACGGCTATGACCGGGATGGAAACGACGGCCTTCGTCTTCGCCGCCAGATCCACCGTGCACGCATGCTCCTGGTAAACCGGGGGATGCGCCCAGTAACGGCTCTCGAAACAACCGGCATCGATCTGAACAGCGTCGAAACCGGCCTTCTCCAGATACCTCGCCATTTCCAGCCCCTCCATCACGTCCCTTCCCGCTTCGTCACCGCTCTCTCCGGGAAGGATGCCCGACCAGGGACCGGGGAGGCCGCCGCTCATATAGTGTTTCAGCCCGAACTGGTACACGACGGGAAAACCCGCTCCCGCTTCTTTCTTCACCGCGTTGAGGGCCTCCACGGCAAACCTGAGCCTGCCCTCGAGGGACCCGCCGTACCTGTCGGTCCTCCTGTTCCAGACGGCCGTTGCGAACTGGTCGAAGAGATACCCTTCGTGGCCGTGTAGCTCTATGCCGTCAATGCCAACCCGTGCAAGACGGCCCGCGACCACTCCAAAGGCCTCGACGATCGCCTGGATCTCGCCTGCCGTAAGTTCCCTCGTCATCATCGATTCCTTCCAGAAAACAGGCAGGACGCTTGAGGACACCGGGGTCCCCACGGCATTGAGGAAATCGGGAGGCAGAACCCTTCCCAACCCGGCTGTGAGCTGGACAAACATCTTCGCACCGTAATGATGGAGCGACTCGGCAAGTTCGCCGTAGGATGCCATCGCCTCGAATCCGGGAGGGGTCGGTCCCGGAAGCCTTTCCACCGTGTTCTCCACGCGGGTGTAACCGGTAATGATGAGACCGGCGCCCCCACGTGCCCTTTCCAGGTAGTAGTCGATGCAGCGCTGGGTAAGACTTCCGTCAGGATTCACGAGCCCGCCGGTCCTCATGGGGGCCATCGCTATCCGGTTCTGGATCTCCACACCACCTATGCTGACGGGTTCAAAAAGAGGTCCGAACCCGTCGACGGTCCTTATTCTGACCATATCTTCGGCCCTGCTCTCCCCCGTGCCCGGCCGGGGCGCGCTTGCGGCGGTCTATTCCTTCCCGTTCTTCTTGAAAGGATTCATGATCGGCTGCGACCCGAGGCACAGCACCTGGTTGCGGTTCTCGAGATAAATGGCCGTCTCAAGGCTCGCCGCCCCTATGTTCTGTCCGATGACCTCTTTTGTCATCCTGAGGCCCAGAACGGACTTCTTAATCATCTTTTCCGCTATTTCGCGCGCCTTTGCCATGAGCTCACCCTCGGGAACGAGGTAATTGACGAGCCCCCACCTGTAGGCGGTCTCGGCGTCCATCGTCTCCCCTGTGAGGAGGTACTCGTTGGCTATGGCGAGCGGGACCTGCCGGGGAAAATGGAAACTGCCTCCCATGTCCGTTCCTGTCAGACCTATGTTGATGTAAGAGGCTATGAATTTCGTCGTTGGATCGGCCACGCGCAGGTCACAGGCCAGCGCAAGGCTGAAACCGCCTCCCACCGCCCATCCGTGAACGGCGCCTATGATGGGTTGGGGCGCCCGTCTCATGAGGAGGATAACCTCGGAGATCCTGTCCTGATCTATGTAGCGTTGCTCCGGGGTCTGCTTGTAGACGGGCGTATTCGGATCGTCTATCTCCTCGATGTCTCCGCCGGCGCAGAAGGCCTTGCCCTTGCCCGTCATTATGATCACCCGGCATTCTTCCTCATTGTTTTGTCTCTCCCTCCAGAAATGGAGGAGTTCCGCCCTCATCTGTATCGTATGGGCGTTCAGCTTGCCGGGAACATCGAGTGTCAGTGTACCGATCTGCCCGTCGACATCGAAATGAAGCGTCTCGTACATCATCGAGCCTCCTTCAGGATTTTCACCAGTTCCAGTTTCTTCACCTTGTTCGTGGCAAGGGTGACGGGCAGTTCCTTCATGAACTCCACCCGCCGCGGCACCTTGTAATTCGCAAGCCGTCCCTTGCAGTAATCGATGACCTCTTCCTCTGTGGCGGCTGTTCCGTCGCGCAGCACAAGGCAGGCCACGATGGTATCGTCCCTGCCCTCTTCAGGGACCCCCACGACCGCCGCCTGCTCGACATAGGGTAGTCCATACAACACCTCCTC
>MVQP01000067.1 GCA_002067235.1 Syntrophorhabdus sp. PtaB.Bin047 | reverse complement strand
CCTGTTCGTCGCCGGGTTCATCCGGTAGAGCTCGACGTCCCCGAGGGAGGCGTCGCGGGTCACCCCGCCGGCAAGGAGGACCGCGTCCCGCACGGTCATCTTCTCGATGAGCTCGAACTTCCCGCCATCCCGGACGGCCCCTTCCACGACGATCCCGGGCTTGTCCGTGAAGAACCACTTGGAGAAGACGTAGACGCTGTCCTGCCGCTTGAGCTCGATGTTCTGGGACTCGTCGTTCTCAAGGAAGAGCCGCCCGAGGCTGATGGGTATCAGCTCGTGCCCGAACTTCGAACCCGTGGCCGCGAGCCTCTTGACGAGCGCATAGTCGAGGTGCGTCTCGTACTGGAGGTCGTTGACGTCCTTGATGAGCTGCCGTATCCGCATGCCGCTTTTGTACTCGTACTTGCCGGGGCGCTTCACGTGGCCGTTGAGGTAGACGACGTCCTCCTCCTTCTCCGCGATGTTGAAGACCTTCACGAGGTCCGCCTCGGAGAGCTTGAAGTCCTTTGCCGAGGCGAGGCGCCTGTCGTCGAGGTCTATCACGACCTGCCGCTCGTTCTTCACGACCCTCTCCACCTGTATCTGCTGGGTGTAGGCGGTGGGGAGGATGCCGCCGGCGAGCTCGATGACGGCGTGGAGGTCCTGCCTGCCCTTGAGCTCGTAGATGGCGGGCCTCTTCACGTTCCCCGCTATCCCCACCAGGGGGCCCGTGACGGGTACGAAGACGACGTCCCCCGCCTGGAGCATGGCGTCCCTGGACTTGTCCCCCTTGAGGAGGAGGTCGTAGAGGTCGAAGGTGGTGATGAGCCTTCCCTTTCTCTTGAGCTCGACGCCCCGCAGGGAACCGATCGCCGACGGTCCGCCCGCGATGAGGAGTGCGTCGGTGATGGTCGAGAAGGCGCCGATCGTGTAGGCCCCGGGGCGCGCCACGTCACCGAGGACGAACACGGGGATGGTCTTCAGCCTTCCCATGGTGATGTTGACGCTGGCGCCGATGATCTTCTCCACCTGCTGGATGACGTTGACGGACATCTGCTCGAAGGTGAGCCCCGCGACGGCAACGGGGCCGATCTGGGGTATCGTGATGTTCCCGTCCTTGTCCACCACGAGGCTGTACTGGGCGTTCACCCTTCCCCAGAGGAGGATCTTCACCTCGTCCCCGGGACCGACCACGTAGTCGGTGGGGACGGGGATGTCCTGCCTCTCCGTGACAACCTTCGCCGCGGCCTCCTGGAAGAAGTCGTACCCGAAGGGCGCAAGGTCCGTGGAGATGTCCTGGTAGCCCTTCAGGCTCTTCATGCGGTAGAATAGGGTGCCCGGTGTGCCCGCCCGTGTGCCGGGGACCTGCTTCTGGAGGGAGTCGGCCTTGCCTTTCTTCTCCTCTTCCTCCTTCTGTTTGAGCATACCTTTGCCCTTCGCAACCTCCTCGGGGGTCAGCGACTGGAACTCGGGCCTCTCCTTCAGGGCCTTGACCGCCTCCGGTGTCAGGACGCCGCCCTGTTTGCCCATCTCCTGCTGGACGGCACCCTGCTGCTCCGGCGAGAGGCTCTTCATCACCCGGCCCATGTCCGCGGGCTGGGCCCCGCCCGGAGCCTGCACGGCGCCCGGTGTCTGGACCGCCGCAGGCGCCCCCGTGGGAGCGGTTCCTCCCCCGGTCGCCCCGGACGGCCCGCCGGCCGCCTCCTGGGCGGTGGCCGTACAGGCAAACCCCACCAGGATCATGAGAGAAACCAACAGAACGTAGAATACGGCAACTCTTCGCATAACCTATCCCTCTCCTTACGCGTGCGACCTCTTCCAGAACAGCCCCTTCAGCCCGCTCATCCTCCCTATCTCCCCCCACTCCTCCCGGTTCCTCCGGTAGTGCTCCCGTATGAAGGAAAGGAGTATCCCCAGGAACAGGGAGATGACGAAGGCAAGGACCACCATCAGCGCCCTCTTCGGTTTTACCTTCTTGTCCGGGACCCGCGGAGGGTCAATGACCTTGAAGGCGAAGTTCTCCTTCGCCTCCGCCATCATCGCCGTCTCTATCTGCTGGGCGATGAGGGAGTAGATCTTCTGCCTGACGAAGGGGTCCGCGGCGTTCACGATCTGGGTCTCCAAATGCCGCATGTTGGCGCCGGCCACCCGCTTTGCCTCGGCGGTCATGTAGTCCGTGAGCTCACTGAGGGTCGTGGCGGCAATGCTCTGCGCGATGGCGGGGTCCTTGTACCGCGCCGATATGTCGATGGTGTTCTCCTTCTTGTGCTCCTTCACGCCGAGGATGTCCTCCTTGAGGAGCCGTATCCCCTCCCAGGTCTTCTCGTTCTCGCTTAAGCCCTCGAGGTCGTCCTTGTCAAAGAGGATGTCGCGGAACTTCCCCTTCTCCATCACCCTCTGCATGAGGACGTCGCTCTTGAGGAGGCCCACGATCTCCGAGTAGTTCGAGGACTGCGGGGCTGCTATCCCGAACTGGGCGGCCATGGCAGCAAGCCCGCTCTGGGCGGCAGGCGTCTCCACCGGCGATATGACCGCCCTCGACTCGTACACCTTCGTCATGAGAAAAGCCACAATGGCCGTCCCCACGGTGACAACGAACACGAAGCGCACGATGAACCCCTTATGCCTCAATAACACCTTCACGAGATCGAGCAGATTGATCTCATCGTTATGCAGTTCCTGTCTCATCTCATCCATGAACGATCCTTACAAGATAAAGGTAATTGGTTATGGGTCATAGGTCATGGGTGCAGTGGTCTTTAGCCTGAGACCTGTGACCTGCGACCTGCAACCGTCCTCTCAGTATGCATTCTTGTCCACGAACCCCTTGAAGACGGTGGCGAGGATGATCTTGATGTCGAACCAGAAGGACCAGTTCTTGATGTACCTGAGGTCGTACTCGACCCTCTTCTCCATCTTCTCCAGGGTGTCCGTCTCCCCCCGGTAGCCGTTTATTTGGGCCCAGCCGGTGATGCCCGGCTTCACCTTGTGGCGGAGCATGTAGCCCGGGATGAGGTTCCGGTAGTACTCGTTGTGGGCCGTGGCGTGGGGCCTGGGACCCACGATGGACATGGTCCCCTGGAGGACGTTGATGAACTGGGGCAGCTCGTCCAGCGACGTGCGGCGAAGGAAGGCCCCCACCTTCGTCACACGGGTGTCGTTCTTGCTCGCCTGGCGGATCACGTCGCCGTCCTCGAGGACCGTCATGGTGCGGAACTTCCAGACCATGATCTCGTCCCCCCGCGCCCCGTACCGGCGCTGTTTGAAGAAGACGGGGCCCGGTGAGGTGAGCTTTATGGCCGCCGCGATGGCGACCATGACGGGGGAGATCATGATGAGGATGAGGGAGCTGACAACTACATCCTCGAGGCGCTTGACCCACCCGCTCGCGCTGTCGAAGGGGTCCTCGTAGATGCTTATCGTCGGTATCCCGTTCATGTCCACCATGCGGGCGTGGAGGATGTCGAAGGTGAGGAAGTCCGGGGCGAGGTAGGCGGACACCGCCGTGTTCGAGAGTCCCTTGAGGACCTTGCGTATCTTCCCCTCGAACCGCATGGGAAGAGCGATGTACACGAGGTCTATCCTCTCCCTGCGGGCGTCATCGATCATCCTGTCGAGGTCCCCGAGAACTTTGATGCCGCTTCCCGGCAGGGGCATGCTCCCCTCTTCCTTGTTGTCGTCGTAGAAACCCTTTATCCTGTATCCCATCCAGGGCGCGTCCAGTATCGTTCGGGCGAGTCTCATGCCAAGTTCCCCTGCCCCGGCGATAACCACGGTCCGGTAGTTCTTTCCCCTGCTGCGGTATTCCCTCAATAGGACACGCACCAGGACCCGCCAGAAGATGAGCAGTATCTGGGCAAGGACGAACCAGGACACGAAGACCCGTCTCAGGTGGATGTCGGGGAGCTTCATGAGGAAGACGATGAAGAGGACGAGGAACGCCACGCAGGTCCAGACAACGATGACCGTCTCCGTCTCCTTCCACAGCGAGGTGACCCGCCAGGACTTGTAGAGCCCGTTGGCCCGGGCTATGAAGTAGAAGAGAACCATGGCGCAGACGGTAAAGAAGCTGAAGTACGGGTTCCAGGGACAGTCGTTGAGCCAGGCCGACGCATAAAAGCTGAAAGCGATCCAGAAGATGTCGGTGAAACGGAATGCCATTCCGAATTTGGAATAATACGAGCGCATGAATCCCGTCGAAGACCTCAGCATAATACCCCACCTCGCATCATATTGTGTGGCTCCTTCAACAGTGCGGTTGTATGTGCCTCTGATTCCTTCTTGCCGAATTGTTCAGGGAAGGGTTGTTGAACGATGAGAGGACCATATGGGGGTCGCAGATCGATCTCTACTTCGCCTGCACCCTATCAGTTGCCCGAATGCCCGCGACATGAATATCGTATTCGTTACAAGATACCGCCGCCACAATCGGCGCGGTTCCGACAAGAGCCTGTGGAGCCACTCCAGACCCAGATCCTGCATCAGTCTTGGTGCGCGTTTGAGAGTCCCGGCATGATAGTCAAAGGCGGCGCCGACACCAATCATCACCGCGCGGATGCGGGTCCGGTGCTCAGCCATCCACAGCTCCTGTTTCGGACAGCCCAGGCCAACGAAAACGACTCTGGCCCCTGAAGCGTTGATCTGCTCAACGATCGAGGAGTCTTCTTCCGGTGTCAACGGACGAAACGGGGGAGAAACAGCCCCGGCGATCTTCAAACCTTGATGCGCCTGAAGCAGTTTCGCTTTCAACAGCGCCAGCGTCGACTCCGATGCGCCATAGAGAAATATGGGCTCCGACCGTACCTTCGCTTCCCGGCAATAGCGTAACATCAGATCAGGCCCATTGATACGTGGTTGTCTTGTATGCCTCAAGCGGGTGATCATCCAGGCTATCGGAGCGCCATCAGGGGCAGCTATGTCGGCCTCCGATATTGCACGCGCGAATTCAGCGCTCCTTCCCGCGGTCACGACCGAATGGACATTGCACAGGCAGACCACTCTGGATTCTCTTTTGGAAACCCAGTCAGCTATGCTCGCAAGCACCGCGTGCCACGATAGAGCATGGATCGACACGCCCAATACCTCAGTCTTCTGCAAAGTGTTCAAAACCGTCCTCCCATCGATCTCTTTTCACCCAACCGCATCCCGGGGGATATAACTACGCGAACGCAAACCTGTGATTCCAGCCACAACGAACATCTGTGTGGTTTTTCCGTCGCCTCCTTCTCATTGCGATCTCGTAAACTTCAATAAGGATCTTGTAGTTGCTGTCAGCCGTGTATTTGTTTTCGTAGAGGCTCCGCGCTCCCGCGGCCAATTCTGCCAGGCGATGTTGATCGCACCACAGGGAACGCAGCACGCGCAGAAGGTCTCCCGGGTCTCCTGGTCGGAACAGGTCTCCCGCCACTCCCTCAGCAATGATACCCGGCAGCGGTCCAAGCCGGGAGGCCACCACCGGAACCGCCAGCGCAAAGGCCTCGCGGATAACCATGGGGAAACCCTCAAAGCAAATTGAGGGCAACACAAGAGCCTTGGCGCCGAACAGATGCCGCTGCGCCTCATCGAACGGAAGCTGCCCCGCAAAGCTGATCTTGCGGGTAAGTCCCGCATCGGCCGAGGCCTGAGCCAGGGTTCCTTTGAGGGGTCCATCCCCGATGATCTCCAGACATGGTGCGCCATCACCCCAGGCCCGCCAGGTGTCGATCAATATCCGCACCCCTTTTTCCTCGCTCAACCTTCCAATGAAGACGATCTTGTTCTCGCGCGATCCCCACGGTTGTGCCTCAGGAGGATCCGGATAGAACTGGGGTTTCACGTGTATTGCTTCTTCGGGTAGACCCGCTTGAGCCATAAGACGCCTCTGGAAGTCGCTCAGCGCGACGAAGGCGTCCACCTGATCCGCCCAGGTTCTCATGGCCCGATGAAGCTCGATCATCAACACCATGGGAACTGTGGCAACCCGGCTCCCCCGGTAACAACCATAGCGCAGCGCCGGGGCAACGGTCTTCCCGTTCAAACACTTCGTGCATGGCTGGCCTTTTCTCATCGGAATACCCGCAGCACAAAACAAGCGGTAATTGTGCAAGGTCATGACCGTGGCGGTCTCCAGACTGTCCGCGGCATAGAATACGGCAGGTGACAGCAGTGGGAAAAAGTTGTGCACGTGCATAACATCTGGTTGCTCCCCAAGCAGCACCTTGCGCATTCTTTCCGCTGCAAACGGATTCCAGGGCGTGCTCAGCGCTCCCTTGAGAGCTCCAAACGCACCTCGTTCGACGATCTCATCGCTGTGTCTTCTGAATTCAATGACCTCGTGCCCTCTCCGTCTCAGCAAGGCTGCTTCGTCCAGAAACACCGCGTTTTCTCCGCTTGGCATGGAAGACCGGTAGAAGTTATGAACGAGCAATACCTTCAAGTCTGACTTCTCCACAGATACACGCGGGTACGAGATCGAGAACGATGGTAAGAATGACAAGCAATCCCAGGAAGCGCTCATCAGGAATACCCACTCCGGAACGTCTCTCGAAACGCGCCACGCTGTTGCGATAGGCGCCGGCTTCAAAGGCGGCCCATATCGATTCCAGCGACTTCCTCTTTATCAGATTCTCCACACGAAAGATGAAGTGAAGAGCATCCCATCCTGCCGGGGCGAGTGACAGATAGTATTCCCAGTCGAATGCCAGCAACCTGTTGCCGGCAACTCTAACGTTCCACGGGGCAAAATCACCGTGCGCAGCCGCAAAAGGCCACGGCATTTGACCCCCTTCCCGGCTCGATGCCAGAAACTCATCGCGAAGATGCATGATAAAGGCAGTCTCTGAACGAAACTGCGCCTTGACGGGAAGGGTCGGACTGTCAGCCAAATACCGCAGGTGACTCCAGATGGTCCACAATTCGGGCCGCATCACCTGAAAGGTGTTCCCGGCAAGCTCCGCCAGGAAGTCAAAGTGTGCGTCCTGCAGAGTTGCCGGAGACGGGACTCCCGACAGCAAGGGTGACTGCAGCAGCCAAACCACTGACCCGGCACTGCCGCACCCGAGCAGGGTGGGAAAAGCACCTTCTCGAAAACCCTTGAAACGAAGCCTTGTCAACGCCACACTCTCGTTGGCGATAAGCGACCCGGCCTGCGGCGAAAAACCAATCTTGGCAAACGCAAGGGGCGTCGAGCTTTTGTCAAACATGATGGCGGTGACTTTCTGATACCGGCCCGGTTCCCCCAACGATAAGGCTACCGAGAACGGTCTCTTCCCGATCGCCCTCTGACAACGATCCTGGAGGCTTGAGATCATCCGGCGATCAAGTATCGACCGAATGGCGCTGGTCGTATTGAACGTCTCGATGGGCACGGCGACCAACCGGCCCGCCGCCTTCATTAGCCCCGCCCTGGCAGCCACCTGCCCCAGGAACTTGGATAGTTTCCCATGGCGGGAGCCCGGATTGTAGAGGCCGAAAGAACGAGACTGGGTTCTGGAGGAGGCCATAGGGATGAGGAGCCTGGGTTGCCGCAAAGGCAATCCGACAAACAGATGCGAGCCATTCTCAGGATTGCCGGCCATACAGTTACTCAACCTCACTTCTGGTTTCTTCATAGATTTCCTGATAGAGTGTGTTCAATCGGTCGCCGATACGGTCCCAGAGGTAGTTTTCCCGCACTCTTCTTATGGCACCGATGGACAGGCGTTCGTACAACTCCGAATCAGTAACCAACCTGGACAGACCGCTGGCCAGTCCCGAAATAACTTCCTCCGGCTCAGTCAGCGGAACCTTGATACCGCATTCCTCTGTCACGTATTCACCGGGACCACCAAAGTCCAGGCAAACCACAGGCAACCCCTTCGCCATTGCCTCCAACACCACCATCCCGGCCCCCTCGAAAGAAGGGAAGAGAAAGACATCATTCCCTTCCATGGCCCGCAAGACTCTGTCGCGATCGATTCGTCCCAAGAACGTAACCTTGCTTGAAACCCCAAGATTCGCAGCCAGGCGAGCCAATTCACTGCGCTGGGGTCCATCGCCGATTATTTCCAGCCTGGATTCCTGATGGCATAATAAGTGGTCCTTGAAGGCGATCAAGGACAGGCGGTGTCCTTTTATTGAAACAAGTTGACCTGCGGAGAGAATCTTCAGCGGACGATGATGCGTCTTGTGATGTCCGGACAGGACCTGTTTGTCTATTGCATTCTGGGGCAGGGCAACGGTCTTCGGAAGCAGCTCGGGTTTCAGTCGTGATCGGACATCCTGGTTGATGGTCAATATACGCGTGGCCCTCTTCTGCGCGATGTGAATCATTCGATCAACAATAGGGGCAATCCTTCGTACGATAGAACGCAGCTGATTATCCGCAATACCCGAAGGTCCTATGAGAGGATAATACTTCCTGGGAATGTCCGGATTGGCACCTATGGGACCCCAAATGAATGGCCGTTGGATCAACGCCAACCAGGGCCCCACGTACATATTGACAAATGTGATGTGTTGGACCGCATCAAAATCGGTGTGCCTCAGAAGTCTTTTGGCCTGGCAGTAGACAAGCACCTGCCAGAGATAATAGTACGCATGTACGCCCCGGTTTCCTCTCTTCCAGAATCTGGCCCAATTCGGCAAGTCGACATACACGAAATTCAGGTTCGCAACGGGATTTCTCCTCAGTCCTTCCTCAATGGACGCCCTGTTGTTCGACCTGGTAATAACCCATGCTTGATGAAAGCGCGCTATCTGCCGCACCCGCTGCCATCCCACTTCAGGTTCGGAACCTTTCCCGGGCTCGCAAGCGTATGCGGAAACAAGAATCTTCATCGACCTGTCCTGTAACATGGTATGTTGATCAAACCTCCTTCGCTGAACAGTTTAGAGCGTCATGCGGCGGGGCCTTTGCCATCACCAGCATGATCGGGTCATAGCAACTATGGTTTTGCGGCGACTATCCAGTATGCGATTGAAAGATATTCATGGAATGGCCACCTAGTCAGATTCCAGCAGCTCTCGAGAATCCGTCCAACCGTGTTTCTGCATTTCGGAAGATGGAAGAATACCCGCACGGGTATGAAACCAGCCTCGACTAATAACTTGCGGGCATTACGGACACTGAATGCATATATATGCGTGCCGTTGAAGTAGTCCATCCTGAGTAAATCACGATATATGTTTTTCTCAATCGGTAGACCCAACACCAGCGTGCCTGTCGATTCCAGCAAACGATGGATCTCCCTGAGCATTAGTACCGGGGAGTCGATATGTTCCATGATATGAGAACACAATACGCCTTCAAAAGCCTCATCCCTTAATTGGCGAATTGTCTGCGCAAGATCACCGTTGGTAATGTTCAACCCTTTTTTTCTCCCAACTTCCGCTAATACCGGCACTTGTTCTATGCCCTGCGAGTCTTTCGACAGATATCTTAGATACAGACCGTCCGAACATCCAATATCAAGAACCCTCTTGTCTCTGAGATAGGGATAAACGAACCTCCAGGATGACATCTCTCCAAAATGACCAACCAAACGAGAGGCGGCGTATTCCCCGTACAGTTTATTCAAGTGGCAGACCTCTCGTTTGATTCACGGGCAGCGAGCGCTGCCTTCAGCACCGTCAATATACTGTCGCGCGCCTGTTCCACCGTTCCTTCTGTAGAAACCGCAACTGCCCGCGGTTCGTGTTCTACAAACCTGATCAATTCGATTGTTTGCCTTTTGACTTCTCGCACCGGCAGTTCTCGCTTTCGTGAGGTAACAATCGCTGGATCGCCATACAGGCAGATGATGATATCCGGACGGGGAGCAAACCGGGTGAACCACCAGATCAGGCCACGGGGCAATCCAATACGAAACCGACGTGGATCCAACGCCATATCGTAGGCATAACGATCGAAGAGGACGATAGCGGGCTGTCTTGCTATCCTGGGCCTAACCTCCAGCCAGTAACCCAGAAAGTAGTCCAGAATGTGATAAGTCAGCCTGAACAGCGACCCGATCCTGCCTGAAGGTCTCGAGCCATGCGGGTTCGGAACAGGTACTCCCGCGGTACCTTTTACACCTTTCAAACGTGCAAGAGCTGGAAGAAGAGAGGGCCTCAAATGGTAAGTGAACAAAGCATTGTGAGTCGCTTCCTCCAGAACTGGACGGATTGCATCGATCATCGTGGACTTTCCGACACCATCAGTACCCAATATGGCAACCATTATCCCGGGAGGATTGAAACAGCGTCGAATCTTGGACCATTCAGACAAAATGCGAAGTCTCACGAATTGCTGAGGACGTCTGCGCAACGAGTGCCAGGTAACGTGCCTGCGAATATCACTGCAGAGAGGCCTGATATTTGCTCCTGCATGGCCTTCAATGATAACCTTCCGCAGAGCTGCAAGAGCTTTTGCTCCCATAGGCTCAAGGACTTGCTTTACGGCCACCCAGTCACTCCGGACAGCCTCCCTAGCCGCTTCCAGATAGCGTTCCGGTAAAGAGTTATTCTGAAGGATATCTTTCAGTACGCCCAGAACTCCCGCAAGCCATGCCTGTAACACGTATGTATCATTATATTTCTGACATGCATTCAACACCGCGTTTCCGACAAGTGGCGCGCCTTTGAAACTCAAACCAACATTTACGTCAACCCTGAGCCCCCACCATCCTCCATGTGGCGACAATGGCGGGCCCAGTACATAGACCTTGAAGAATCCGACGGTGGCTGCAAGTCCTATGGCTACTGCACCCAGAGTCTCAATGACCCGCAGCAAAACTTCCCTGCTTCTCTGTTCTGAATCGGGTGCCACAAGAATATCCAGATCACTGCCTTCAACCCCATAGGGTAACGATTCGTAGTTGCGCATCACCGCGTAACGGATATTACCTCGTTCGAGTTCCGCGAAAAGCCGGGAAAGAAAAACGTGCTCCGATCGACTTCCCCTGGCACGAGACCGTTCGGAGAAATCCGAGAATTCCGCGTGCCCATCGACCAACTCTCGATGGTGATCGTCCCGGCAGTTCGCTTCGGAGTCCGACAGGATTAGGGCCTTGGTCATGTCTTCCATACGTTGTTCACCCGATCTTCCCGCCAGGTAGCGGAGCGGCAAAACCAGTAGTATCCCGCACATACAATTGCCGAACTGAAGAATGGGGCGGCGGCAACTGCAGATATACGGCGACTGAGAAGAGCATCACGAGGAATATGTTATGGCTCGCAATCGTAGTACCTGTGAGACTCCTCACACAGAGGATGACAACAACTCCAAGCATCTCGACCGAGATAATGCTGCGGGTCTGCCTCACACGTCTATACACCTTGACCAACAACACCGCCATGACGATGAGAACGATTCCGGTCCCCACAATCCCGGTTGACAGCAAGGCGTCTATGTAATCGGAATGCAAAGTTGCTGCGCCTCCCGCATCAAGTCTCTCGGAAAGCACCGAACGGTTGGCACTCATAAACCCCAGACCTATGGTCTTGGCCAGCGGACCTGCATGCAGATACTCCACGATAGCAGTCTCCCACCAAACCATCCTGCCAGTCAGAACGGCCAACCTTTCCAGATGCATGCCGCGAGTAAAGTATTCGCCTATCACGCTGGTCACCAGAATAACAAACGAGACCAGAAGAACCATCAAGACTATCTTCGTGCCCCTCCGCTGCACTGTATTAGCCGTTATGGTGAACACGTAGGCACTGAACAGTCCCAGAAAAGCGGTCCGGCTCTGACTGAATACGAGAAAGACAATGGATATCAGCAGCCACAACCAGGCAATGACATTGCTATTGCCAGTCGCTAATCTGCAGGTGTACGTAAAGAACAGGATCGCGGCCATGGCACCCAGGCTGTTGGAATTGACCTGAATGAGGACCCCGAATAATTGATAGGGCAAAACGGGCGTCCCATACATTCTCATGCTCTCTTCGGAAATGGGCACCCGAAATGCCTCTGCGGGATTCACAATTGCCCCCGCCAATGTCACAATCAGGATAAACTTCAGGAAACTCAGACATAGATCGTAAAAACGTTCGCGGAGAGATGGATCTCTCTGACAGGCGGACAGGACATACAACGACAGCAGGAACACACATGACACTTCGAAGATTTTCCAAAATGAGAAAGCCCGCAACTGCGAATACACGATGGATGATGCAACGCCCAACAGAATATACAGCATGTAACCAATATGGAAACCTCCCCACCTCCTGGGAAGTCCGCGCATCGACAGATAGAGGAACAGGTATAGGAACACCACTACCAGCGCCATGACCTTGTGAAAGTTTGCCGCGTCGATGGGACGCTGAATCGCTTGATCAAACTCTCTCATCTCAAACAGGATGAGGCTTGCGAACACCAACAGAACAGGGATTGTCACTCTTAGTGATCTTCGTTCAATTTTCATCGGGATTTCCGAAAAAACCTGCAACGGGCCTCTGCATTGCCGGCGATTGTCTGAGCATGTTGTGTATCAGCCATAATTGCGTGATCTCCCCGATGATCAGACCTACCAACGCCCCTGGAAGGCCGTGGTTTATAGTTAACAAGTATGTCGCAACCAGGGATATGATAGCGCTGTACGCGTTGATCCTGCTCAAGTTCTTGAACTTTTTCAGTATCTGTCCAATCATTTCCATACCATTCCTCAATGCCAGCAGGCAGGTGTACAGGCTCCATAGCGCAGTGAGGGCAAACAGGCCACCATACTTGTCCCCCCAGACCCTGTTGACGATCATGTCGTAGCCACACAGCAAGATTGTGTTGTAGGTAACTGCCACGGTTAGCAGAACGAAGGCCACCGCCAGGCCCAGTCTCTGCAACTGGAATTCACCCCGTTGTCGAAGACCTGCCAGGCGAGGCATGGCCACTTGTCCCAGCGCCGGGGTGAGCATGGTCGCGGGCACAACAAGCAGCCTGGATGCATTGAGTTTCGCCACACCGACCGGTCCCATAAGAGATGCAACCACTATCGTGTAGACCTGGATTCGTGCAAAACAGACCACACCGGCAATGCCGGCCCATTTTCCACCGCAGAACACTTCCCGCAAAGTCTCAATCAGTGCGGCCAAAGAGTGGAAGACGGGCAGTCTGCTCACGCCAAAACCCAGCAAAGCGCCGCTTGCCTGTGCTGTCGCATAGACCAGCAGAGCAATTGCGGCGTCGGGCGAGCCCACGAAACGGTACTGTGCCCAGAGGAGAACCACGGTAACGACAGCTACCACACAATGAATCGACAGCGCCCACGGTTCTTTGCGGACGTTGTACGCATGTCCTGTAAAAAACTCCTTCAAGAGATGTGCAACGGAGGCGGCCATAACGGATAACGCGAACATGGTGTGACGCGCCATGGAATCCCAAAGCAGACCGCCCGCCAATAACATGACCACGCCAAGCGATGCAGTTAGAGCACAAAACGATAACTCCAACAGCAGTATCCGACCGGCGTATGGCCTTCGTTCCTCTGGTGACTTGTCAGGAGCATGAACGACCATCTGGGTCAAGAACAAAGCATTTCCAATGCCCGCGTAAAAAAGGCTGATGGCGAAACCGATGCCGTAAAGTCCGAATTCCGACGGCGACAGCATTCGTACAAGACAGACGCCCAGCACGAAATTGGTGCCACTGCTCACCGCCTGGTTGAGCCCGCTTACCACCAATGCCTTGCTCAATACCCCCTTGGCCTGGTATCTTCTTGCCGCAATCACTAATTCCCTGATTCCAGCCATCTTGCGCATCGTCCTTTACCTTTTCACACGTGGAGCAATAATGGTCAGCATACAGCAGGTCCCCGCACCGGCACGTTTCAATGTACTCGCTGGGCAGTTGAATGCTGGCCATCCTGAGATCGAAGCCAACCATCCCGCCACTGTCATCGCTTCAGGCCGTGTCCCTGCATGACGACCGGCATCGGAAAGACGCCTTCAGGATGCACGCGATATCGTTCCTGTCCACGCTGGCAATGAAGTTGCCGGCCCTTTCCGGCGTGTACATCTTGCCGATGAGTCCCGACGCTTCCTCGTAACTCGTGTACCCGGACATTTCATCATCCAGGCCGAGGTCATCGAGCAGTTCCTCTATGGCCGAAAGGAATGGGCCCGATTCGGGCAAGATCCCCAGGGCTTTGACGAACTTCAGGATGGAGGAAAGCGTAAAGCCGCATGCCAGACCGTGTGGAACATCAAAATGTGCCGTCAGCGGATAGGAGATCGAGTGGGCAATTGCCGTCCTTGTCTGATTGATCGCCAGGCCGGCAAGCATGCTTGCGTACTGCATCTGTGCCCGCTTTCCGAGATTGTCAGGCTCTTCGAGAACATCCCTCAGGGCATCATTGACGTGCCTCAGGGACTGCACGGCCAGAGCCTGGCTGACGGGCGTCCTCTTCCTGTTCCAAAGGGACTCCAGGGCATGGGACACGGTATCGAGAGCACCGTACAGGGTTTCCCTGTAGGGGAGTGTCAGGGTGAGACAGGGATCCAGGAGCGCGTAACGCGGGAACAACTGGCCGTTGTCGAGCGAGAATTTTCGTCTTTCAGGCCGGTCCCAGACGGTGGCGAACGACGTGACCTCCGCGCCCGTTCCCGCCGTTGTGGGAACGGCTATCACGGGAATCTTCACGGGCCATCTTTCGGTTTTTCCGTCGCGGAAGATCTCTGCCAGTGACCGCCTGTTTCTGTTCCCAAGGGTTAGGGACAGTATCTTCGCGGTATCCAGAACGCTTCCTCCCCCGAGGGCCACGATACTGGCAATCTTTGCGTCCCTGTATTCGGTCGTCAGTTCGTCGAGACCGTCAAGACCGGGGTTCGGTCTCACCCCATCGTGCACTATCGTTCTGGCCGCACCCAGCGATGCCAGGACCCCTGTCGTCACACCACGGTCAGTAAAACCCCTCGAGGTTATGAAGAGACTCCTCCCTTCCGGGACGAGTCGGTGCAGTTGCTCGAAGGCACCCGAGCCCGCGTAGACCTGCACGGGATTATGATGAAACCACTGATAGGCCCTGACCCGCTCAACCATGTATGTGCTCCATGAATACCCTTTTATTCTGCTCCGGAGTCGCTGTCGGGCGACCGAGGTCTTTCCTGGATCCCTTGGAGACCACGATCTCCAGCATCGCCGGGCCTTTTTCATTCTGCAGTTGCTGCCAGCACTTCGACAGACTCGCCGCGTCGGTAGCCTTGTGATAGTGGGCATAGCCGCAGGCCAACGCCATGTTCCTGAAGTCGATGCGATCCGCCACCGTCGGTTGCCCGCCCACCGATTCATGTGAAGCGTTGTTGAGGAGCACATGGAGAAGGTTCTTCGGCTTGAGGCTGCCGATGATGGGAAGGGCGCCCATGTGCATGAGCAGGGATCCATCGCCATCGAGGCAGATCACCCGGCGCTCCGGTTTTCCGAGGGCCGCCCCCAGGGCAAGAGAGGAAGTATGTCCCATGGACCCCACGGTAAGAAAGTCCCGTTGCCCCTCACCGCCCTCGGCGCGGATCTCGAAGACCTCCCGGGATGTCTTGCCCGTTGTCACGATCACTATGTCCTTCGCGCCTGCCAGGGAAAGGACCATTCTCAAAGCCGCTTCGCGTTTGAATGTCGTCCTTTGCCTTACCTTCCGGTTAGACTCATGGTTCGAGAATGTGTCCTTTCGGACAACTATGGCAACGGGAGCCTTCTCACGCTCGAGGTCCGAGAACACGTCTTCCAGCACCGCGCCGAGGACGCTGTTAGCCTCAAGAATGCGAAAAGGGATCTCCAACAATTCGAGCTGGCCCGTTGTTATGCGCCCCTGCTTCACATGTTGCGGCTCGTCCTTCACTCCCGGCTCCCCGCGCCACCCTATGATGAGCAGAACGGGGATCCGGTAGACCTCACGGTCCGTGAGGGATGCAAGAGGGTTAACCGTATTGCCCAACCCCGAATTCTCCATGTACACGGCACCCACTTTGCCCGTGGCGAGGTAATGTCCCGCGGCCATGGCGACGGCATTGCCCTCGTTGGCGGCGATAATGTGCTCATCGGGTCCCCTGTGCTCGGTAAGGTATGTGCAAAGGTTCTGAAGGAGCGAATCGGGCACGCCGGTAAAGAAGCTGATGCCCCGGGCCTTTAGAGCGTCGCAGAATTCCGCGGGTCTTATACCGTTCATCTGTCCTCACGCCCCTTCCCGTATCCTCTCATACAGGGAGTACGTGTGGTCCGTGTAGAGGAAACCCTTTGACCGGCAGGCCTCCATGCCCTCGCAGGGGGCCTGAAGGCCTGCCATCCTGAGGTCGTAGTCGACCATTATCTTTGTAAGTTCGGTGAAG
>MVQP01000066.1 GCA_002067235.1 Syntrophorhabdus sp. PtaB.Bin047 | reverse complement strand
GGACGGCTTCATCTGGCTCGTCGACAGGAAGAAGGACATCATCATCACCGGCGGCGAGAACGTCTTCCCCGTCGAAGTGGAGGATTTCCTCTACACGAACACCAAGATCAAGGATGCGGCAGCCATCGGTATCCCCGATGACCGGCTGGGCGAGATCGTCACCGTCGTCGTCCAGCTCAAGCCCGGCGAGACCATGACCGAAGAAGAGGTCATCAAGTTCTGCGAGCCGCTGCCACGGTACAAGAGACCGAGAAAAGTGTTCTTCGGCGACGTCCCGCGCAACCCCACGGGCAAGATAGAGAAACCGAAACTGAGAAAGCAGTATTCCGGCATGGAAGAGGCATTCAAGATCAAATAGGAAACGCAAGGCATGGAAAGACCGGGATGACAAATCCCGGTCTTTCCTTAAAAAGCCTTCCTTCGAAAGAAAGCAATTCGGTGCCTTAGAACGTGTCTCACAGAAAGCCCACCCTCGAAGAAACCATCGGTTACACCTTCAGGAACAGAGACCTCTACAATCAGGCCGTCACACACAGTTCCTGCTTCAACGAGAAGAAGGAGGTTCGCCGTTCCGACAACGAAAAACTCGAGTTTCTCGGAGACGCCATCCTCAACACCGTCATAAGCATCATCCTCTACAAGCGGTTTCGCGGCAGGGACGAGGGCTTCCTCAGCAACGCCCGGTCGAGCCTCGTAAAGCGGGAAACCCTGACGGCCATAGCGAAGGAGATCAACCTTGACCGTCATATGAGCTACGGCAACGGGGAAGGCGGCGTACCGGAGGAATCGAAGGTGCTGTCCAACATGGTCGAAGCACTGATAGGGGCGCTCTACCTCGACAGCGGGATCCGGAACACCTCAAAGATCATCCGCAGACTCTTCTCGGCCTACTTCACCGAGGAGAAGCTCACCGAAAAGAACCCCAAGAACATTCTGCAGGAACTTTCCCAGAAGAAATGGGGAGTCCTGCCCCGGTACAAGTTCCCCCGCAAGACCAGGGACGGCTTTGCCGTCATGGTCTTCATAGGAAAGGAACACAAGGCGCGCGGCACGGGAAAAAGCAAGAAGGAAGCGGAGCAGAACGCGGCCCGCAACCTGCTGGAATGCCTGTCGGAAATGGAGATCTGAAAACGATGATGGGGCAATGGAAAAAGAGCAATGACCAAATTCCAATGACCAGATAAATAGACAATGACCAATAACCAAAATCATGCAGACAGTCCGTATGGAACTGGCCTTTGTTTAATTGGTTATTGGTGAATTGGTCATTATCTTTTTCATTGGTCATTGGGATTTGGTCATTGGTTATTGGGCCTTTTCCTTTCCACGCCCCCGGTACATCCCCGCAACAACCATGCCGGCCAGGAAGACAAGGCTGAGGACGATGAAGTAGTCTCCATACCGCACGTAGAACGTCATGGTATCCTTGAGGGCATAGGTGCCCCTCAGGACCTCCTCCGTGAAAATGGGGGTCTTCCCCCGGACCCGGCCCCTGGGGTCGATGACGGCACTGATGCCCGTGTTGGCGGCCCGCAAAACATACCTGTCCGTCTCTATGGCCCGGAAAACATAGAAGGCGAAGTGTTGGAAAGGCGCCGACGTCCTGTTGTACCAGGCGTCGTTGGTAACGTTGATGAGTACCTGGGCTCCCTCCCTCACCGTTTCATTGGTGATATAGGGGAATATTCCCTCGAAACAGACGAGGATGCCGACCTTTCCGGCATCCGTTGCAATTGGCCTATGCCCCTCGCCGGGGATGAAGTCCGCCCCGATGGCGGTGATCTTCGCGAGGAAGGGAAAATAGGAAACGATCGGGGTGTATTCTCCGAAAGGAACGAGGTGGACCTTGTTGTATATCGCGGCAGTCCGCCCATCCCCGTCGACGTAGTGGACGCTGTTCAAGAGCTTTCTATCCGCTCCGAGCCCCACCGTTCCAAAAAGGAGCCGGGACCCCAGCATCGCGGGTACCGCTCTGACGTACTTGTGGGCATGAATGTCACGTTCTATAATGAAAGGCATCGCCGTCTCGGGCCAGATAATGAGGTCGGAGCCCTGCGCGAGGCCGAAGCTCAGCCGGTAGTACTTGCTGACGGTCATCATCTTGAAGGCGTCGTCCCATTTCACGTCCTGGCCGATGTTGCCCTGCACGATCGCCGCCCTCAGCGGCTCGGAGTCCCTGTGCTGAAGCCTCACGAAACCGTAGACCAGGGAAGAGGCAATGAGTATTGCCACGACGGCCGTCCATATGAAGGATACCTTCTTACGGCCCCACAGGGAAAAGATGATGCCGTTCACCGCCACTATCAGGAAGGAGATGAAGTAGGTCCCCGTGACGGAAGCCACCTGTATCAGCGGAAGAAATCTGTATTGCGAGTGACCGAGGAACGCCCAGGGGAAACCCGTCATGACCGCTCCCCTCGCGTACTCAAGCACCACCCACACGGGGGCTGCGAGGAGATACGCCGGAACGGAGGTCCTCTTCTCCAGATATGCGCAGGAGACAGTGAAGATCGCCACGTACAGGGAGAGATATGACGCGAAGAGAAGGAGAATGAGCACGCTTAAGGGGACATTGATGCCCCCGTAGCTGTTCATGGCCACAACGACCCAGTAGATGATGCCGAGCCAGGCTACCACCCCCGCCGCAAACCCCCGCTTGAAGGACAGGACGATGTCGTCCCTGTCGATGGCTCTCAGAAGGGGCACCAGGGCGATGAAGGCAAGGGGAAAGAGAGACACCGGCGGTTGTACGAGGACAAGCATCACCCCCGACAGCAGGGCATGGCCGTACCGCGCCGCAAAGGATGAAGGACGGCTGGTGGAGTGCCGGCTATTCATCAGTAAGTGCCAGGTAGGCAGGATGCCCGAGGACGACTTCCATGAGCTTCTTTTCCCGGTAACGCATCTTCCTCGCCTCCGAAGCCCCTTTCGTGTGGTCATAACCCAGGATGTGAACGAGACCGTGAACGATGAGTCCGAAGAACCTCTCGTAGAAGGGGATGCCTGCCTCCCTGGCTTCGGCGGCGGCGCGCTCGACGGAGATGACGATGTCTCCGACAGCCTCACCGGGCATTCCGTCGATATAGGAGAAGGAGATCACGTTCGTGGGGCGGTCTTTGCCAAAAAGGTCCCTGTTCATCAGGGTGATCTTCTTGTCATCCACGAGCAGTACGCTCAGATCCCTATTTTGAAGCCTTAAAGAGGCCAGTAATTCCCCTGTTATCCTGCCGATCGCCTTTCGGTTGAGCTTCATCAGTCTTTGGGAGTTTCTTATCAGAACCGCCATTTTGTTTCCTTTCCGGGTATTCGATACGATGGTGGAAGATCCCGATGAGTATAGCGATGAAGCTCTTCTGGATCGCGTGGAGGTCCTTGAGGGTCAGCTCGCACTCATCGAGCTGACCGTCGAGGAATATGCCTTCTATGATGCGCTGGACGTGGTTCTCGATCCTCTTGGGCGTGGGGTCCTCAAGGACCCGCGACGCGGCTTCCACCGCATCGGCGAGCATGATGATCCCCGCTTCCTTCGTCTGGGGTCTGGGACCGGGGTATCGGAAGTCCTTCTCCTCGATCACGTGGAGAAGCGGATCTTCCTTTCCCTTGGCCTTGGTATAGAAGAAACTCGTGAGACTGGTGCCGTGGTGTTCCTGGATGATGCCCGTCAGTCTCCGCCCGAGCCTGTACTCCTTCGCCAGCTCCACCCCTTCCTTCACGTGGGACATGATGATGAGTGCGCTCATGTTCGGGGTAATGCCCGCGTGGGCGTCCTCGGAACCGGTCCGGTTCTCGATGTAGTAATGGGGCATTTTCAGCTTTCCGATGTCGTGATAGTACGCCGCGACCCGTGTCAGAAGCGGGTGGGCGCCGATGGCCTCGGCCGCCGCCTTCGAAAGGTTCCCGACGACTATGCTGTGATGATACGTCCCTGGAGCGTTGAGCATCATGTCCCCCAGCAACGGATGCTCGAGGTTGGCAAGCTCCAGGAGCTTTATGTCCGTCGTGTAGTCGAAAAGGCTTTCAATGACGGGAAGGAGCCCGAGGACGATGAAGCTGCCGGCAATACCGTTGACGATCACGAAGGCCATCCTCAAGGGAACGCTTCCCGATGAGCGGCCCGTGAAGGCGTCGCCGGCAAGCATGAAGAGACACATCAGGAAGGCAGTGAATATGCCAGCCCTGAGGATGGTATTGCGGTTCTCGCACTTGCCCGAGAAGTACGCCCCCAGGATGGACCCCGCAAAGGTATAGAGGAAAATGCGCAGGCTGTTGTCGAAGGAGAAGGCAAGGGCGGCGGAATAGACGAGGGAAAAGATGATGGCGATCTCCGAGAAGAGAACGATGCGCACCACCATCGCAAAAACGAACACGGGAATGATATAGAAGAGGTCCTCGAGACGGCTCTGGGCATAGCTCTCAAAGATCAGATAGAAGGACTTCACCAGGGCCACGCAGAAAACGGTGAAGACGGAACAAAAGACAAGGTCCTTCCTCGAGAGATAGAACTTCTTGATGTTCTTTTCCGAGTACTCGTACAGTATCGCTATGAGAAGAAAGAGAAGGATGAAAACCGCCGCGAACTTCGTGACGGCAAAGACCTCGCGCCTCTCGAGGGTGTTGTATACGGCTATCCTAGCCAAGTGGTCCGCATTGATCCGCTCGCCCTCGCGCACGATAACCTCGCCCTTCTTCACCGTGACGTCGGTGCCGGGAACGGAGAAGTCCATGGGAGCCCGCAGGTTCTCCCTAGCTATATCGCCCAGCTGATACTCGGCAACAAAGAAGGGGTTCTTTATGCTGACGATGAGGGCGAGGATGAGGGCCAGGCCAACAAGGATGACCAGTTTCCCATAGCGGAGGTACGAGGGAGGTTTATCCTTTCCGTTCTGCATTCCTCGACTCCTCCAGCTCCAGGCGCCGCGCCTCGTAGGCCTTGATTATCTTCTGCACCAGGGGATGGCGCACGACGTCCTTTTCGGTAAAATAGACGAACCTGATCCCCCGGACGCCCTTCAGGATGCCCCTGACCTCCACGAGACCGCTTGTCTTCTTGTCGGCCAGGTCGATCTGGGTGATATCGCCGGTTATCACCGTCTTCGATGAAAAACCAAGCCTCGTCAGGAACATCTTCATCTGTTCCGAGGCGGTGTTCTGGGCCTCGTCGAGGATGATGAAGGCGTCGTTGAGGGTCCTGCCGCGCATGAACGCCAGCGGGGCGATCTCGATGACGCCCCTTTCTATGAGCCGTGTGGCCCTGTCCATATCGACCATGTCGTAGAGGGCATCGTAGAGGGGTCTGAGGTACGGGTTGACCTTCTCGTACATCGTACCCGGCAGGTATCCCAGCTTCTCGCCCGCCTCTATCGCCGGACGGGTGAGGATGATCCTCGACACCTCGCGTCTGTAATAGGCGGCAAGGGCCATCGCCATTGCAAGGTACGTCTTGCCCGTGCCGGCCGGGCCGATGCCGATCACGACGTCATATTTCTTCATCGCGTGGACATACTGTCTCTGGTTGGTGCTCTTGGGAGTGATGAGCTTCTTCGAACCGGCGATGTAGATCTGGTCCTTCTCCATATCGCCGGCCGTTTCGTGCGCGTTGACGACGAACCTTACGGCGTGATCGATGTCGGAGGCGTTCACGGGAAAACCCTTCTTCACAATGCCGTGAAGCTCGTTTATGACCTTTCCCGTGTCTTCAATATCCTTCTTACCACCTATGAGGGTAAGGTGATTGCCCCGGATGCTTGCCTTGATATTGAAGTATTTCCTTAGGTACTTGATATTCTCTTCACGCGGCCCGAAGAGGCTTCTTGCCACGTTTATGTCATCGAAGGACAGCCGTAACAATCCTTCATCAGTTTTCTCGTCCAACAATCCTCTCTTTCCTCTATTTTATATCCTAATATATCATAAAACAGGAATTTGCAAAAGATGCAAGAATTTTGGCGGCCGCTCTTGCAAAGGGCATTGTTCGATGGTATGGTTTGGAAAAAATCGCCGGAGGGCCTGCGAACGGCACGCTCTCGGAAAGGAATGTCTTTTGCCCAGAAAAACAGCATCCTTCAAGACGGTATTGACGATAGGGGTCATCATAGGGATAGCGGTGATCGTCATCGCCGTCATAGCCATCCACCTCCAGCAGAAAAGGACCCTCAAGGCCTCCATCGAGGGCACCCTTCCAAGAATGGAAGAGAAGACAGGCTGGCAGGCGCTCATCGCCGACGGGGAAGGCGAACATCACTACATCATCGAGAAAAGGCAGGGCGGTCCCGACCAGGGTGCCGGCGCCTGGGAGAGGCTGACGTACTCGAAGGAAGGCAGGGAAGCGTACATCCTCAAGCGGCGAAAGAACGGTATGTTCATAACGGGGATGGACACTCTTGCCCGCCGCTTTACGCTCTACAACCTGAGGTGCGACAAAGAGCCCCGGCAATACGCCATCATCAAGGTCTTCGAGGTTTCTGAGGACGGCAGGACGCTGGATTACGGAAAGGCGGGGAGCCAGAAGGACTGGGAGGACATCCCGGCCGGGACCATTGTCGACAGGCTGGCAAAGATCGCCTGCCCCTAACGAACGCCGCCGCGGTCACAAGTGTTTGTAAGTCGCCGGCATTTCGTATAGAATATTGCGTCATGAACAAGGTTCTCATCATAGACGACGAACGGAGCATTCTGGACTCCCTCTCGGGGATCCTCGAGGACGAAGGCTTCAGTGTGCTCAAAGCCACGGACGGCAAGGAAGGCCTTGCCATCTTTGAACGCGAAGCACCCGACGTGGTACTCCTCGATGTATGGATGCCGGAGCTTGACGGTATACAGGTCCTCAAGGAGATACGCACCCGGAAGGACGACGCGAAGGTGGTGGTCATATCGGGACACGGGACAATCTCGACGGCGGTGGAGGCTGTCAAGATGGGCGCCTACGACTTTCTCGAGAAACCTCTTTCCATCGACAAGGTGCTCGAGGTCGTTTCCCGCAGCATCGGCGCGGGCCTGACGCGCGACCCGTCGGTTTCGGATTTCCGGCTGGAGGTGACGCCGGGACTTACAAGGGAGAAACAGAAGACCATAGGAAAGAGCACCGTCGTTTACGGAGTGGGACTCCACTCGGGGGTGAAAACGGGTATGATCCTCCTGCCCATGCCGGAGAACACGGGCATAGTCTTCGAGACCATTCCCGACGGGGAAAGGATACCCGCGTACATCGACTACGTCTTCTCCGTGGGGTACGCATCGTCGGTGAAGGGCAAGAACAGCGTCGTGCGAACCATCGAACATCTCCTGTCCGCCTGCCATATGTACGGGATCACTAATCTTCTCGTCAAGGTGAGCGAAGAGATACCCATCTTTGACGGCTCGGCCATCGAGATCTGCAGGAAGATGGACGAGGCCGGGATCGTCGAACAGGCCGACGGCATCGAACCCCTCGTCATCACGGAAAAGTTGGAACTCCCCAACCTGCAGAACGGGAAGTACCTCGCGGCGGAGCCGTCGGACCGCTTCGAGATCGACTATCTCCTGGAACAGAAGAAGCCCATCGGGACGCAGCATTACCGCTTTGCCGCCGGCCGCGACGACTATGTCGCCAACATCGCCCCCGCGAGGACCTTCGGTTTTCTCAAGGACTTCGAGCAGCTCGCCAAGATGGGGCTCGGGACGGGCGGGCGCATCAACAATTTCATCATCCTCGGCGAAGACGAGGTCATAAACACGAAGCTGAGGTTCAAGGACGAGTTCGTCCGCCACAAGGTCCTCGACCTCATCGGCGACATCTACCTCCTCAACCGTCCCATAACGGGCAAGATAACCGCCCGCCAGACCGGCCACGTGGAAAACATCGCGCTGGTGAAGGAACTCAAGAGAAGGTTTCTCTGACGAGAAACCGTTTCAGGTTCCAGGTCTCAGGTTTCAGGTTAAAAAACAAAGCATTGACGACCGGCTCTTTTTACACGCTGGTGCTGACGCATAAGAGATCGGAACCCGCAACTGTCTTTTGCCTGAAACCTGGGGCTTGAAACCTGGGACTGTCCTCTATCTTTCCACCACATCCTTCACCCCGTTGGACTTGTAGATGACTTTTGAGTCGCTGACGGGGGCGTTCACCTTGATGTCGGTGAATTCGATCGTGTTGATGTTACCGGTGAATTCGAGGATCTCGATCTTCCTCAGGAGATTCTTCTTGTCGATCCAGATCTTGGCCATATTGACGGTGGAATCCTTCTTCGGGATGAGCTCGAAGTACTCCATCCCCGCCAGCATGCTGTGCTGCTTGACGGTGAAGAGGTTGTCGATACGGGCAATGTCCTCGACGAGGTCGAAAAATGTACCTCCCGTCTTCTCCCTGCTCACCTTGCTCTTGAGCACGAAGGTCTTGTCCTCCTCGTCCTGCCACATGTGATGCCCGTCGTAGAGAAAGGTCTTGGCTTTCGGTTTCGTGTACTTCCAGAGGAACCCCTTGTGCCGCTTGAAATAGAAATCCCCGTCAAAATCACGTATCTTCTTGATGCCCGAGACAAAGATCTTCTGGTGAAAGGAGGCCTCCAGCGAGGTGATGCCGGCATAGGTCTTCTTTATGGAATCAAAGGGAGACCCGGCCTCGCCCTTGACGGCGGGTTTCGCGTCCTCTCCCGTTCCCGCAGTACTCTGGGCGCCGGCAAAGAGGGGTAGCAGCAGGAATACCGCGAGGGCGCAGAACAAAGCCGGCAATTGCAGGTTTCTTGTTCCCCGAAGGGTTCTTTCTTTCATTCGATCATACCTCTGTAAAGGATCATTTCTTCAGGACCTCCCTCGGTTTGACACCATCGGAGGGTCCGACAACGCCTTCCTGTTCCATGCGTTCTATGATGCGGGCCGCCCGGTTGTAGCCTATCCGGAACCGCCTCTGGACCATGCTGATCGACGCCTCGCCCCTCGATGCCACGAACTCGACGGCCTCCTCATATTTCTCGTCGTCCATCGCCTCGCCGCCGTCCTCCTCATCGTCCTTCTCCTCGAGGATCTCGTGATGATAGGCGGGCGCTCCCTGCTGCTTCAGGAATTCCACGATGCGCTTGATCTCGCCCTCGGAGACATAGGACCCATGGAGGCGCTGGAGCCGCCCTATCCCGGGGCTCAGGAAGAGCATATCACCGTAGCCGAGGAGGCTCTCGGCGCCGTTCGTGTCGAGTATGGTGCGGGAATCAACCTTGGAGAAGACCTTGCAGGCAACCCGGGCAGGAAAATTTGCCTTGATGATGCCTGTCAGGACATCGACGGAGGGTCTCTGGGTGGCAAGGATGAGGTGGATACCCGATGCACGCGCCATCTGCGCGAGACGGGCGATGTACTCCTCCACCTCTTTCGGGGAGACCATCATGAGGTCGGCAAGCTCGTCGATCACGACGACGATGTACGGAATGGTCTCGCCGCCATCCTCTCGCACGACCTTGTGGTTGTATTTCTCTATGTTGCGGACGCCCTTCTGCGCCATCATGGCGTAGCGCCTCTCCATCTCGTCCGTCATCCAGCGCAGCGCTGTTTTCGCGTTCTTCGCGTTCGTCACGACAGGCAGGAGAAGATGGGGAATTCCCTCATAGAAGGACAGTTCGAGCATCTTGAGGTCGATCATGAGAAAACGCACGTGAGCCGGGGTCGCCTTGAATAAAATGCTGAGGATCATGCTGTTCAGGGACACGCTCTTTCCGGACCCCGTCGCGCCGGCGACGAGAAGGTGGGGCATCTTTGCAAGGTCCGCCACGTAGGAGTCTCCGTTTATCGTCTTTCCCAACACGAGCGTCAGATGTGACGGAGACGAGGTGAAGACCTTCGACTCGATGATCTCTCGTATGTACACCGTCTCCCGCTCCCTGTTCGGGATCTCGATGCCGACCACGGCCTTGCCGGGTATGGGGGCAATGATCCTGATGGAAACAGCGCTGAGCGCCATGGCCAGATCGTCTGAGAGATTGGCGATCTTGCTCACCTTGACCCCCGGAGCGGGCTCGAACTCGTACATGGTGATGACCGGGCCGGGCCTGACCTCGGTGACCCTGCCTTCTATCCCGTAGTCCTTGAGCTTCTTCTCCAGGATGGAGGCGTTCGCCTGGATGGAATCCTTATCGACCTTCATCTCCTTCTTTTCCAGATTGTCGAGAAGTGATGGGTCGGGCAGTTTATAGGGGCCGATCTCCTTGAAGAACTCGAAGGTCTCCTGCACGGCCGGCGCCTTCTTCTCCGGCGCCTTCTTCTCCGGCGCCTCCTCCTTTCTCTCCTGGGTCACCTTTATCTCGCGGCGGCGTTCCGCCTTCTTGCGTCTCGCTATGCGGTCTTCGATCACCCCGAGGATCGGAGCCTGGATGATGAGGAAGGCGGAGATGAGAAGGAGGATAACGGCAACGAGAATGGTGCCGAAATTGCCGAGAAAGTTCATGAGCGCCTTTTCGAGAAGAGACCCCATGAACCCCGCAAACTCCACCTCGATCCCCCGCAGGGAAACCTTTCCCGCAAAGACCTGGAGGAGCGTTCCCGTGGAGAGAAAAAAGAGAACGAGCCCTGACGAGAAGACGATGATGCTCGGAGGATCTTTCTTCCTGACGTAAAAGATGCCGAAGACGAGGGAATAGCAGACAAGGAGATAGCTCATGAGACCGAAAAGCTGTATGAGGAGGTCCGACAGGTACGACCCGGCCTTGCCGCAAAGGTTTTTCGCCACAGCGTCCGTGACGGTATGGAACGAGGGGTCAAGAGGGTGGTAGGAGAGAAGGCTTACGAAAAAAAACAGGAATACCCCAATAAGGGCAACCCCCAGCATCTCCTTTTTCAACTCCGCCGATAGATTCATGCGCCTGCCGTTGTCACGCGCCGGGTCTCTCCCGAGCCACTTACCCGCCCCGGGACCCACCTTTCGCGATGAGTTCCTCGATGCGGACCCTCACATCGTCCATCACCTGCGTCTTTTGAGATCTGTCCATGCCTTCAAGAACGATGGGCTTCCCGATCTCAATGTATATTACGCCTTTTCCCCGGGGAATAAAACACCCTTTCGGCTGCAGCACGCTGGAACCGAAGATACCGATGGGAACAACGGGCACCATGGCCTTGAGAGCGAGAGTGAACCCCCCTTTCTTGAAGGGAAGAAGCCTTCCGTCGGCGCTCCGGGTACCTTCGGGAAAGATGATGATGTTGGTACCCTCGCGTATCCTCTGCGCAGCCTTTTCTATGGCCTTTAAGGCCTCACGGGCGTTATCCCGGTCTATGCTTATGTAACCCGCCTTCCGTATCGCCCATCCGAAGACGGGGATGCTGAAAAGTTGTCTCTTGGCGATCCATTTGAAGGACAGCGGTAGTCCGGCCAAAAGCGCGTATATGTCGAGGGCGCTCTGGTGGTTCACCATGAGAACATAAGGGGGCGAACCGAGTTGTGCGAGCCCTTCGACACGGACGTGTATTCCCGCCACCGCGAGATACATCTTTGCCCAGAGGCGGGCCATGCGGTGGACGGCCTCTTCGCGATCGCCGAAAAGAGCCACAAGAAGGGCGACAAGGGAAAGGGTTACCGTCGAGAGGACCAGCCAGACAAGTACCGTGGCCCTTCTCATCCGGTGAGGTCCTCAAGGGAATCGAGGATCGCCGTCACTTCCTCCCGGACCTTTTCACTGAGGTCGTAGGGCGACACACCCCTTTTGTCGGCCTCGATGATCCTGTCGTTGAGGGAAAGGAATCCCAGGAGCGGCAGTCCATCCAGATTCTCGCGGACGAGGGCCTCGTCCTGCCCGTCGGCGATCTTGTTTCCCACAACGTAGACCTTCTTTATACCGATGTCGTCCGCAAGCCTCCTGACCTGACGGGCCGTCTGAAAGCTCCGCTTGCCCGGTTCGACAACGACGATGAGGGCATCGATGTACTCCGTCGTTCCCCTCCCCAGGTGCTCGAGCCCGGCCTCGAGATCCACGATGACGTATTCGTCGCGCTCTATCATGACGTAGGAAAGAAGGCTTCTCAAGAGGGCGTTCTCGGCACAGAAACAGCCTCCGCCTCCCTGGGGTATGCTGCCCAGCACGAGGAGCTTCACCCCGTCTTTCACGAGGGAAAAACGCTCCGGTATGTCGTCGACACGTGGGTTCAGCTGGAAGAAGGCGCCATACCGGCCCTTTTTCGCGCCCGTCCGCTCCGCGATGAACTCATCCATCGCGGCAAGGGGTTTCACGTCCCTCAGGCTCTCCTCGTCGATGCCGATCGCGCTCGCCAGGTTCGAATCCGGGTCCGCGTCGATGGCGATCACCTTCCTGCCCCTGTCGCCGAGGATCCGCGCCATGACCCCCGCAACGGTCGTCTTCCCCGCACCGCCCTTTCCTGAAACAGCTATCTTCATCGTTTCCTTTCGTGAAAAACTATCATCCTTTGCAAAGTGTTGTCAATGTTGAGCAAATAACAGGGGACGGACCTCAGAGCACGCTGTCGGCGCCGCCGGACACAAGTTCAACCAAAAGCTCCTTCTCCTCAGGGGTCGCGATGATGATAAGGCTCATCTCCTTTTCGCAGATGGTGTCGGGATAGGGATTATAGACCCATTCCCCGCTCGGTTTCCTAGCCGAGATGAGCATGATGTTGCCGATCGTCTTGAAATCGATGTCCTTAACGGGCTTGCCCACGAAGGGTGAACGGGCGGGAACGTGCACCTCCTCCACCCGCATCGGGGAATACTTGTCGCGGAGCATCATGTCGAGGAAAGAGGTCACATGGGGCCGTATCATCTCGGACGCCATCCTGAGGCCTCCGATGAAATTGAGGGCCACGACCGAGTCGGCGCCGGCCCTTTTGAGCTTGTCTATGTTCTTCGTGTCGTTGCACCGGGAAACGATCCTCAGGGAGGGATTGAGCTGGCGGGCGGTGAGGGAGATGACAATGTTGTCGTTGTCGGAATCCGTCGTCGCGTAAAGGCCCTTCGCGTGCTCTATCATCGCCTTCCAGAGTATTTCGTTCTCTGTCGCGTCCCCGACAACGAGGTCGGCCTCTATGTTGTTCGCCTTGAAGACGTCGAGCTTCGTTTCATCGTGGTCGATGGCGATAAAGGGCCTCTTGGTGAGGTACATCTCGTGCACCACGTAAAGGCCCACCATTCCGATCCCGCAGACGATGTAGTGATCCTTCATCTTTGCGATCCGTTTTTCCATCTTCCTCCTCCTGAAAACCCTCCTCAACTCGCCTTCGATGATGTACGCCGCAAGGGTCGTGAAAAGGTATGCAATGGTGCCGGCCCCGATAAAAACATAAATGATGGTGAACAGCTTTCCCAGGGGCTTGTTGTCGAGGCCGATCACATCCCCGTACCCCACCGTCGTGAGCGTAATCGCCGTCATGTAGAGGGCGTCGAGCACACTGCGCTCGGAACCGCCGATGACCTTGAACCCCGCCGTACCGATCATGATGACGGCAATGATAATAATAATGATATTGCGGAGCTTCTTCGGTATGATCTTCAAAGGCACGGCACATTATAGCATAAGAGAAAGAGAAGAAGAAGGGAGTAAAGACGGTCTCAGGTTTCAGGTCTCAGGTTTCAGGTTAGAGACCCTAAAGACAGTTCCGGTTTCGTGAAGGAACCAGGGGCACATGGTGCGTTTTTTTGTCTTCTGCCTGAAACCTGAGACCTGAAACCTGAGACCGTTCTTGCTCCCTATTGACTCCTCCCCTTCCCTGTCTTATTTTTTGTGCGAAAAAACAATCGAATGCGAGGTGACCGGGTTATGACAAGCGAACGGATGGAATTCAAGACCGAGGTCAAGCAGCTTCTCGACCTAATGATACACTCTCTTTACTCTCACAAGGAGGTCTTCCTCAGGGAGCTTATATCCAACGCCTCCGATGCCATCGACAGGGCGCGGTATGACTCGCTGACGAACAGCGATATCCTGGAGGAAGGCAGCGGATGGAAGATAAAGCTCACCGTCGACAGGGACGCCGGAACGCTCACGGTAAGCGACAACGGCATCGGTATGACCCGCGATGAGGTCATAGAATCCCTGGGCACCATCGCCCGCTCGGGCACGAAGGAATTCCTGGAGGCCTTGAAAAACCAGGAGGTGAAGGACAATCCCGAGCTTATCGGCCAGTTCGGCGTGGGCTTCTACTCCTCCTTCATGGTCGCCGACAGGATAACCGTCGTTTCCCGCCGCGCCGGTTTGAAAGGAGCAAAGGGCGTGAAGTGGGAATCCGCCGGCGACGGGGCCTTCACCGTTGACGAGGTCGAAAAGACCTCGCGCGGCACCGACGTCATCCTTCACCTGCGTGAGGACGAAAAGGCCTATCTCGCCGAATGGGAGATCAGGAGCGTCGTCAAGAAGTACTCCGATTTCATCGAACACCCCATCGTCATGGATGTGGAAAAAGAAGTGGACAGTGAACTGAAGAAGGGCGAAAAAGTCAAAGTCCGCGAAGAGGAGACGCTCAACTCCATGAAGGCCCTCTGGCTCAAGGACCGGTCGGACGTCGGCGACGAGGAATACAACGATTTCTACAAACACATCTCCCACGACTTCCACCCCCCGGCAAAAGTCATTCACTACAAGGCGGAAGGGACGTCGGAATTCGCCGCCCTCATGTTCGTGCCTTCCATCGCCCCCGTGAACATGCTCTACCGCGATTTCAAGTACGGGCCCATGCTCTACGTGAAAAGGGTCCGGATCATGGACCATTGCGAGGACCTCATACCCCAGTACCTGCGTTTCGTGAGCGGCGTCGTCGATTCATCGGACCTGCCTCTCAATGTCTCCCGGGAGATCCTCCAGAACAACCGGCAGGTCGAGATCATAAAAAACTCCCTTACGAAAAAGATCCTCGACACCTTCGAGGAAATGAAGGAAAACAGCTACGACGATTACCTGAAGGTCTACGGTCAATTCGGCCGCGTCCTGAAGGAAGGGGTCCACTTCGATTTCTCACGGAGGGAGACCATCGCCGACCTTCTCCTTTTCGCCTCCACGCGATCCGGGGAGGGCAGGCTCCGGACCCTCAAGGAATATGTGGACAACATGAAGGAAGGGCAGGAAGAGATATATTACATCGTCGGCTCGTCCCTGTCGGATGCCGCGAACTCGCCCTACCTCGAGGCCTTCAAACAGAAGGAGTTCGAGGTCATCTACATGACCGACGACATAGACGACTTCATTTTCAACGGCTTCGAATACAAGGGAAAGACAATGCACTCCATCACGAGGGGCGACATCTCCCTCGACAAGGACAAAACGGTCCAGATAGAGGAGACGAAGAAGAGGTACGCCAAGCTCATCGATCTTATCAAAGAAACCCTCTCGGAGGAGGTGAAGGATGTGAGGCTCTCAGGAAGGCTTACCGACACGGTATGCTGCCTTGTCGCCGATGAGGGCGATCTCGATCCTGCCATGGAGCGTCTCCTGAAGGCCATGGGCCAGGACCTGCCTCCCATGAAGAGGATACTGGAGCTGAACCCCTCCCACCCGCTCTTCGCCGCGATGAACACCATCTTCGAGAAAGGAGAGGCGGAAACGGAGCTGAAGGATTATGTCCGGCTTCTCTATGACCAGGCACTGGTGCTCGAAGGATCGAAACCGAAAGACCCGGCTGCTTTTTCAAAGGCGATAGCAAAGTTGATGGTGGAGAATGCAGAAAGAGGATAGGTGCAGGTTGTAGGTTATAGGTGATAGGTGATGGGTGATGGGTGATGGGAAAGGCGAAGTGCCCATGACCCATCACCTGTCACTGTCCTTTTATTCGAAGAACTCCATGAATTTTTCCTTGAAACCCTTGCGCGGTCTTGGCGACGAGTCTTTGAACTCCGTTGCCAGTTCTTCGACGAGGGTCTTCTGCCGGTCCGTGAGATCCGAGGGGATGACGATGTTGAGATAGACAAGCTGATCGCCCCGGCCGTACCCGTTGGACTTGTTGACGCCCAGACCCTTCAGCCTGAATACCTTTCCCTGCTGCGTGCCGGCCGGTATCCTGAGGACGGACTCGCCCTCGATGGTGGGTATGGTGATATCTCCACCCAGGCACAGGAGGGGAAACCCCACATCCACCTGGACGACAATGTCATCGCCGGCCCTCTCGAACACGGCGTGCTCCTTCACCTGAAGGACGACAAAGAGGTCGCCCGGGATTGTGTCTCCCGGCTGCTGCATCCCCTCGCCCCTCACTTTGAGGCGGGTATTGTTGTCGACACCGGGGGGGATCCGGACCTTCAACGTCTTCTTTGTCCTGACCGTCCCCCTGCCCTTGCAGTTCTTGCAGGGGTGTTTGATGATCTGCCCTTC
>MVQP01000065.1 GCA_002067235.1 Syntrophorhabdus sp. PtaB.Bin047 | reverse complement strand
ATGGCTGTAGGAATTTGTTACTGTTTTCACAATTTTAATTTTTTTTCCAGCACTTTGTCAACACAAAAGGCGGGGTCTCTACGTTTTGCCCCTGCCCTAAAAACGGTCCTTCATCTTCACCCTGATGATGCAATACACCACGATGATCGCGCCGATTACCAGGAGATACTTCATATGATATACCTCTTTTCCCGCTGCCTCGGGCCGGCCTAGTGCTTGAAGAGCCGCTGGCCCGCGAAGACCATCGTGACACCCCGTTCGTTGCAGGCCTCGATGACCTCGTAGTCGCGTTCCGAGCCACCCGGCTGGATGACACCCCGGGCACCTTCATTTATGGCCGCGTCCACCCCGTCCCTGAAGGGGAAGAAACCGTCGGAGACGATGACGGAACCTTGAAGACCCGCGTTCATCTCCCGCGTGTAGTCTTCTATCGCGTCAAGGTCCTTCATGTCCCGCTGGCCCCGCTCGGCCTCGAGCTTGAACACGGCATAGGGAACACCGAACTTCCTGAAGACCTCGGTGTCGGCAAACTTCTTGTAGGCCTTGAAGACGGCGATCTCCACAACGCCAACCCGGTCCTGTTCTCCCGTGCCGATGGCCACCGTCGCCTCGTCCTTCACGAAAAGGGCGGAGTTGGAGCTGACCCCCGACTCCACGTACCAGCCGAAGAGCATGTCGCGGTACTCATCGTCCGTGGGCATCCGCTTTATCCTGTACGTCTCGCCCTTGTAGAGGGCCTCCGCGGGCTTGAGGTCATCCTTCCCTCTTATCCTGAAGGGCTGCGATTCCTGGATGATCAAACCGCCGTCCATGAGGGACTTGAAGTCTATCGTCCTTCTCGTCTTGAAGGCGCTCAAGCGCTCTATCTCCCTTATCTGCATGAGCCGCAGGTTCTTCCATTTCTTGAGGACATCGATGGCGCCGCCGTCGAAGTCCGGGGCGCAGACGACCTCGAAGTAATAGGGCACCATGGCCTTTGCGGTTTCCACGTCAAGGGTCTTCGTGAAGACGACCGCCCCGCCGAAGGCCGCTATCCTGTCGCACCAGAAGGCCTTCTCGAAGGCCTCCGCCGTCGTCGAGCCGTATGCCGCCCCGCTGGGGTTGTTGTGCTTCATGATGGCGCAGGCGGGCTTCTGGTCAAGGAACCTGAGGATGTTGAGGGCATTGTCCACATCGGTCAGGTTTATCTTCCCCGGGTGTTTTCCCACCTGGAGCATGTCCTTTTCGCTGACCTTGCTCACAAGGCCCGTCTCGATGTCGAAGAACCGTGCGTCGCCGAGGGTGATGTTGCCGTTTATGAGCTCGTACATCGCCGACGGCTGGTCGGGGTTCTCGCCGTACCTGAGGCCCCTCTCGACGTCGCATTTCTCGTCGGCGTCGAATATGTTCCAGACCTTCTTCCTGTAGACGAGCACCTGTCCGCCGAGATCGATCCTGATGGTATCGGGAAAATTGTCCTTGACGATCTTCTTGTACATCCCCTTGATGTCTTCCACGAAGGCTCCTTAGGAGCAGGTGATAGGTGATGGGTCATAGGTTATGGGAAAGGACCCACAACCAATGTGCGACCGTTTTCTCCGCGTCACCAATCCCTGTCCATACGATTTATTTGTTACACTTCAGATAAATAAAAGGTTCTTCCCTATTACCTATCACCTATTACCTGTTACCTATCTTCTCTGTCACCGTTTCTATGTCCAGTCCCTGGCTCGCCAGGACCTCGTCCGTGTCGCCCGATGCGCCGTAGGAGGTGGCGCCGAAGGAGAGGAAGGTTCCCTTGAAGCCGAGTTTGAGCAGGGACGCGGTTATGACGGGGACGATGCCGGTCCTGACGTTGTGGTCCTCGTAGGTGACAACCGAGGGCAGGGACGCGAGCTTCGCCATCATGGCCTCGTCGGCCTCGTCCACGCAGGGCATGTTCACCACGGCGAAGGACTTCCCCTTCCCTGCCAGCTTCTCTCTGATACCGAGGGCCTTCGAGACAAGCCCTCCGTAGGTGATGATGGCGCCGTCCGTGCCGTCGGCCATGAGGTCCATCTTCCCGTATTCGAAGACGTAATCGCCGGCGAAGTAAGGTTCGCCTTCGTTCCTGTACATCACCGGCCAGCGGTTGCGGCCCATGCCGATGAAGAAGTTGCCTTTCGCTGCCGCGACGTAGCGGATGACCCTGTCCGTCTGGTTCGGATCGCAGGGAACGATCGTCTTCGCTCGGTAGAGGCTGCGCGCGAGGCCGATGTAGTCGATGCACTGGTGTGTCTTGCCGTCGGGCCCCACGTCAAGGCCCACATGAGTGATGGCCGTCTTCAGGTTCGTGGCGTTGATGTCGTTTATGCGCTGCTGGTTGTAGGTCTCGTCTATCCCGAAGACGCCGAAATCGGCAAAAAAGGTGAGCACTCCCGCCGTGGAGAGCGCCCCCGCGACGGTGGCCGTATTGTGCTCCTGGATACCGCCCTGGAAGAAGTTGTCGGGATAGGCCTTCGCGAAGTCGGCCGTCTTGACGGAGCTTGCCAGGTCGCAGTCGAAAGCGCTCACCGGCCGGCCCTCGGGGATGTTCCTGTCGCCTATGTCCTTGAGCGCGCGTCCAAAGGCGCTGCGGTTGTCCATCTTGTCCGATTCCTGGTATGTAAAGGGCGAACCGGCATCGATCTTGAGGTCCTGTTCCTCGCGGGAGAGCTCGAAGGTCCACTTCCCTTTCCTCTTTTCCCGGTAATAGTCGAGCCTGTCCTCGAGCCCGAGGACGGCCATGGCCTCCTTGTACTCCGCCTCGCTGACGGGGCTGCCATGGTACTTCTCCTTGTTCTCCATGAAGGGGACACCGTTGCCCATGACCGTGTTCGCGATGATGCAGACCGGGTTGTCAACGTCGCGCGCCCTTTTCAGGGCGTGGTATATCTCCTGGTAGTCGTGGCCGTTTATCTCAATGATGTCCCATCCGTCGGCAAGGTAGTTCTCGACGATGTTCTGGGGCATGACGAGGTCGATGCTGCCGCTTATCTGGAGCTTATTGTAATCCACGAGCGCGGTTATGTTCGTCAGGCCGTACTTCACGGCCAGGCGGCGCGCCTCCGAGATCTGGCCCTTCTGCTGTTCACCGTCCCCCATGAAGACGTACGTGTGGGAGGAGCTGCCGCGCATCTTTGCCGCAATGGCGAAACCCACGCCCGCGGACAGGCCCTGGCCCAGATTGCCCGTCGACCACCTGATGAAAGGAAGGCCCTTGACCACGTGGCCCTCGAAGGGGCTGCCCGTCTTCCTGAAGAATGCCACGACCTCCTCGATGGGCATGTGGCCGAGGCGGGCGATGCTCGCGTACGCCCCCGGGGACGTGTGACCGTGGCTTATCACGATCCGGTCGGGGTCGGGTCCCGTGAGGTCCGCCTGAGAAAAAACGGTAAGGTACAGGTCGAGAGACGACATGGAACCACCGGGGTGGCCCGTGCCGGCGAGGCGGGTCATGGTCAGGATATCGCCCTTCGCGACTAACGAGAGCGCCTTCAGATCCTCGATCTGTTTATCCGTCAGCTGGTCTGCATCAAACATCTTTATGTTCCTCCCATGGAGTAGTGATCACAGTCTTCGCGCATGAGGCACCGGGGACAATCGGGCTTTTTCGCCTTGCAAAGGTACCTCCCGTGGAGTATGGCGAGAAGGGAAAATGCCATCCACCAGGGCATGGGCACCGTCTGTCTGAGGTCCGCCTCAATCCTGTCGGGGTCTTTGTTGGCAGTGAGTCCCAGCCTTCCCGAAACACGCGCCACGTGGGTATCAACGATGACGCCCGGCTTGCTGTATGCCAGGCCCACTATCATGTTGGCAGATTTCCTGCCTATCCCCTTCACCGTCGCGAAGGTGTCTATATCATCGGGAACCTTCCCCCCGAACCTTTCGAGGAGCTCCCCGGCGATGCTCTTTATGCTCTTTGCCTTGTTCCGGTAGAAACCCGTGGGCCGAATGTCCTCTTCGAGTTCGGATTCAGGCGCATTGAAATAGTCTTCCACCTTCGTATATTTTTTGAAAAGGTCCTTGGTCACCCTGTTGACCCGCTCGTCGGTGCACTGGGCCGACAGGACCGTCGCGATGGTGAGCTCCAGCGGGTTCGTGTAGGAAAGCTCCACCCGGGGCTCGCCGTGCATTTCCTGGAGTTTATTCAGAATAGACGCGATATCTTTTTTCATGACACAGGATGAAGAACAATAAGAATGTATCATTTATACCATTTAGGACGGGGGGTGTCCAAGGGAAAAGAAGACGGGTTGAATCGCTCGAGTGCTTGAATCGCTCGAGGGCTAGAAACACGGCCAGTTTGCAGCGTTTGATCCCTCCCGACTTTGGAGACCCTTATTAGTCTTTCACTCTCAACAGGCTGTTGACAAACTCATTTTCTCCGTCATTCCGGCTTTAGGCCGGAATGACGAAAGAGCACGAACCGCCTTCAGAAATCAGTTTGTCAACAGGCTGTCAAGCGATTCAAATCGCCTTTCAGCGTCTTCGGCGCTGAAAGATCTGCTCCACTTCGTCGGTGGTGCGGGTGTTCAGAACGTCCTTTGGCTCCTGCCAGCCCTTTCTGGCGATGCCGACGCCGTAGAACACCTCGGCGAGGCCGGCGCCGCTGTGGGCGTCGGGGTTGATGGAGATCATGACGCCCCTCAGCTTCGCGTAGGGTAGGTGCCGCCAATCGATGTCGAAGCGGTAGGGGCTCGCGTTGAGCTCGATGATCACGTTGCGGTTCGCCGCCTCGTCGATCACCGTCTTCATGTCTATGTCATAACCCTCCCGCGACAGGAGCAGCCTGCCCGTGGGGTGGCCGAGCATCGTCATATAGGGGTTGTCCATCGCCCTTATCACGCGGGCAACCTGGTCATCCCCTTTGAGCTTGAAACTTGAATGGATGGAGGCGATGACGAAGTCGAAGCGCCTGAGGATATCCTCGTCGTAGTCGAGGCTGCCGTCGGGCAGGATGTCGCTCTCGATGCCCTTGAAGATGCGGAAGCCATCGAGCCTTTCGTTGAGGCCGTCGATAAGCTCCCACTGCCTCTCGAGGTCGTCCCTCTTGAGACCCCCCGCGTAGTACGCGCTCTTGCTGTGGTCCGATATGCCGATACAGGCGAATCCCAGCTTTCTTGCCGCGTCCACCATCCTCTCCAGGGATTCGGACCCGTCGCTGAAGGTTGTGTGGACGTGAAAGACACCCCTGATATCGGACTCGCCGACGAGCCCGGGCAGACCCCCCGACCCGGCGGCTTCGATCTCTCCCATATCCTCGCGCAGCTCCGGCGGGATATAGGCGAGCCCCAGCTCCCGGTACACGTCCTCTTCCGACCCGACAGCAAGGGGGCGATCGCCGTCGAACAACCCGTATTCGTTGAGCTTGAGTCCCTTCCTCTTCGCGATGCCCCTCAAGCGCACGTTGTGCTCCTTGCTGCCCGTGAAGTACATGAGCGCTGAGGGGTACTCTGCGACGCTCACGACGCGCAGGTCGGCGTCGACCCCGGAGATGAGCCGGCAGGAGGTCTTGGTCTCGCCCGTCAGGTAGATCTCCTCGATGCCGGGAAGGGTCGTGAAGGCAAGCGATATGGCCTCCCTGTCATCTCCCGCGGCAAGGATATCCATGTCCTTGACGACCTCCTTGCGCCTGCGGATGCTTCCGCAGACCTCGACAAGACCCCCGGGCACCAGCCTTTGGAGCCTGTCACGGATCGCCATGGCGTCGGGATAGACGTCACCGAAGAGATGCTCGCCCTTGTGTTTCTTGATGAACTCGATGCCCTTGAGTATCTTTTCCTGGGTCTTCTCGCCGAAGCCGGCAAGGTTGACGAGACGGTTCTCGCGGCAGGCGTATTCCAGCTCCCCCACGTTCGTGATATGAAGATCTTCGAAGAGAGCCTTTATCTTCTTCGGCCCCAGGTTCGGGACCGCGGTGAGCTCAAGGAGGGACCCGGGGATCTCCCTCTTCAATTCCTCGTAATAGTCGATCTCTCCCGTCGAAAGGTATTCCGTCACCTTCGCGGCGATGGCCTCACCTATTCCCTTGATCTGACGCAGCTTCCCCTGGGCGACAACGCCCTCCAGGTCCTCGATCCCGGCCAGGGCCCGCGCGGCATTGAAGTAAGCCCGCGACTTGAAGGGATTCTCCCCCTTGATCTCAAGGAGCGTCCCGATCTCTTCAAGGACGCCCACGATATTTCTCGCCGACATGGATATTATCCTAATGTCGGCGCGGCGGGGTGTCAAACCAAATCTTCCAGAGAGCGACGCGGGGGGTGGGAAAATAGGACCAGTAGGAGAATAAGACCTATAGGACATATAAGACTTATGGGACGGAATAGGACCTATGGGAGCTGTGGAAGGGTTCCCGGAAGATCCCACGGCACCAGCCGCAAAACCAGCACGGTCACACCCGGGACCTCCCAACGGCCACAAACCCCAAGAAAAGTCCTATTCGTCCTATAGTGTCCTATGGGTCCTATATGTCCTATTGGTCCTATTTTCCTATTTGTCCTATCCCCCCTATCGCCTCTACCCCCTATCCCCCTTGATATTCCTTGCAATCGCGCCATTCTTCGGGTATTCTTGCAAGCAAAGGACGACCGGTGGCCGCGAAGAAAACACTCTACTATACGGAACCCCTTTTTGAAGAGATGAGGAAAGACTACTGCTATGTCTGCGGCAAGCGCATAAAAGAGAACGAGGGTCTCTGCGTCGGCAACAGCGTCTGGCGCCACAAGAGATGCAGACCCGGCAGCGCCCACTGGCAAAAAAGCTCCCTCGCAAAAGCGGAAACAGCACTTACCGTCTACAAATCCTGAGAAGAAGAGGATCGGAGAAGGATAGGACCTATAGGAATTTATAGGACCTATAGGAGCTCTGGAAGAATTCCCGGAAGATCCCACCGCACCAGCCGCAAAACCAGCACAATCAAACCCGGAACCCCCCAACAACCACAAACCCCAAGAAAAGTCCTATTCGTCCTATAATGTCCTATAAGTCCTATATGTCCTATTGGTCCTATATGTCCTATCGGTCCTATTCTCCTATCGGTCCTATCCCCCCTTAAGCCCTATTGATCCTATTCGTCCTATCCCCCCACCCCTACCCCACAAAAAAGGCGCCCCTTTGCGGGGCGCCTTTCCATTCTTTTGTTCTTTTCTTCTAGTCGAGCTTCTCTTCGCCGATCCTCATACCGTAGAATGAACGGTACACGAAGATGATTGCGATGAGGAAGAAGATACCACCGATCACGTATTTCACTGTCTGCGACTGGATCGTCACAGCGATCTCCGTGGCGAGAAGGCCAAAGAGGGTGGTGAACTTGATGACGGGGTTCATGGAGACCGAAGAGGTATCCTTGAAGGGGTCGCCGACGGTGTCGCCAACGACTGTCGCTTCGTGCAGCGGCGTTCCCTTTTCCTTGAGGTCGACTTCAACGATCTTCTTGGCATTGTCCCAGGCGCCGCCCGCGTTGGCCATGAAGATCGCCTGATAGAGGCCGAAGAACGCGATGGCGACGAGGTAACCGATGAAGAAATAGGGGTTGAAGAAGGAAAGCGCGAGGGCCATGAAGAAGACGACGATGAAGATGTTCCACATACCCTTCTGGGCGTACATGGTACATATCTTCACGACTTCCTTGCTGTCCTCTATCGATGCCTCTTCCTTGTCGAGGTTGATATTCTTCTTGATGAAGACGACGGCACGGTAGGCACCGGTGGTGACCGCCTGCGTCGCCGCGCCGGTGAACCAGTAGATCACGGCGCCGCCCATGAGAAGGCCGAGAACGATCGTCGGCTGAACGAGGCTCAGGTGAGATATGACATTGCCGAACATGTTCTCCAGAAGAATGATGATGCCGAAGACCATGGTGGTGGCACCGACGACGGCCGTGCCGATGAGAACCGGCTTGGCCGTGGCTTTAAACGTGTTGCCGGCGCCATCCGCCTCTTCGAGATAGTCTTTCGCTCCATCGAAATTGGGCTCAAAACCAAAATTCTTCTTGATGTCCGCCTTGATGTCCGGAAGCGCCTCGATCCTGGATAGCTCATAGACCGACTGCGCGTTGTCCGAAACAGGACCGTAGCTGTCGACGGCGATCGTCACGGGGCCCATGCCGAGGAAACCGAAGGCCACGAGGCCGAAGGCAAAGACAGGCGCCGCGAAGGCGAACTTGGCCGGCATGAGGGCGACGATCGACGCATGCTGTGAAACGAGGTAGGCAATGAACATGAGGACGAGAATGGTCAGGCCTTCCCAGAAAGCCGAGAAGTTACCGGCAACAAAACCGGAGAGAATGTCCAGCGACGCTCCGCCGTGACGGGCCGCGCCGGTGACTTCCTGAACGTGGCGTGACTTGGTGCTCGTGAAGACCTTGGTGAATTCCGGGATCAGAGCGCCCGCGATGGTACCGCAGGAGATGATGACCGCCAGTGCCCACCAGAGCCCGGGATATTTGCTGTTGAGGTCGCCGAGAAGCATGTAACTCGCCCAGAAGGTAACAATGATCGAGACAGCGGAGGTGATCCATACCAGGTTGGTGAGGGGCTGCTCGAAATCGAATTTTGTCTTGGAGCCGAACACGGAAGAGGTGATGCCTCTGTTGATGAAGTAGGAAACGAGTGAGGTGAGGATCATGAGGATACGCATTGCGAATACCCAGATGATCAGCGTGCCCGACATTGCCATGTTGCCGGCGAGGGCAAGGGCAAGGAAAGCCACGAGGGCAACACCTGTGACACCGTACGTCTCGAAACCGTCAGCGGTGGGGCCGACGCTATCGCCGGCGTTGTCACCGGTGCAGTCGGCGATGACGCCAGGGTTCTTCGGGTCGTCTTCGGGAAGATGGAAAACGATCTTCATGAGGTCGCTGCCGATGTCGGCGATCTTCGTGAAGATACCGCCGGCGATCCTGAGGGCGCTGGCGCCGAGGGACTCACCGATGGCGAAACCGATGAAGCTGGGGCCGACGAGTTCCTTCGGGAGGAATACGAGGATGCAGATCATGAAGAAGAGTTCTACGCTGACGAGGAGGAGTCCAACGCTCATTCCCGAGGTCAGGGGGATGTTCACGACGTCGACGGGCCTGCCCCTCAAGGATGAGAAGGCCGTCCGGGCGTTCGCCCAGGTGTTGATCCTCATGCCGAACCAGGCGACACCGTAAGACCCGAGGATGCCGAGGATGGAGCAAATAAGGATGATGACCATGTTGCCGAAGGGCGCATGGGAAAGACCCATGAAGTAGTAGACCATGCAGCAGGCGATCAATATCCAGAGGATGACGAGGAACTTGCCCTGCTGGGCCAGGTAGGACTTACAGGTCTCCCAGATGATGGCCGACACGTCGAGCATTGACTTGTGTGCAGGCATATTCTTCGTCTGGTTCGCCTGGATGATGGCGAAGATCAAGCCGACAAAGCAGATGATGATACCGAAATACATGATGCTGACACCACTCACTGCGCTTCCGAAAAGGGTAAATGAAACCGTCGAAAGATCCGGCAGAATGATGTCCGCCTCACCGGCAAACGCCGGCAAAGCGACGAGAGTGAACATCAACAACAATAGTGCGGTGCTTAACCCTTTTTTGATACTCATCTACGACCTCCTTTGAGATGAATAATGAATAACCATAATTACCTGTAGAACGGTATGGATTGGCTTCCTATATTAAACATTTTCTTTTTCGATTGTCAACCAAACATAGGAAAAAATTCACAATACGCCGCCAGGCGCAGGAAAATACCTTCTTCCGTAAAAACAAGATGTTAGGGGTGATGAACTGGTGCCTGTCACACCCTGAAGCGGCTCACGATCTCCTCGAGGTCGTTCGACAGCTTTGACAGCTCTACCGACGCCTGGGCCGTCTGTTCCGAACTCGCCGACGTCTCCCGGGAGACTGCCGCGATCTGCTCGATGTCCCTGTTGATCTCCTCCGATGTGGCGCTCATCTCATCCGTTGCCGAGGCGATCTGCTGCACCATTCCGAGGAGGTCGTCGACGCTCGTCACGATGACCCTCAGCGACTGGCCCGCCTTTCCGGAGAGGTCGACGCCCGTCTCCACCTTTTTCGCCACGGCGTTCATGGTCATGACGGCCCGTTCGACATCATTCTGGATCGCGTTTATCATGCTGCCGATCTCGGAGGTGGAATTCGCCGTGCGCTCCGCCAGCTTGCGCACCTCGTCGGCAACGACCGCGAAACCCCTGCCCTGCTCGCCGGCCCGGGCGGCCTCGATCGCCGCGTTGAGCGCGAGGAGATTCGTCTGGTCGGCGATGTCGTCGATCACGTTGACGATCTCGCCGATCTGGTTCGAACGCTCGCCAAGGGTCCGTATCGACTCGGCGGAATCGCCGACGGTCCGGGCTATCTCCTCAACTTCCTTCGTGGCCTGGTTGACTATCTCTTCGCCTTCCTTCGCTACCTTCACGGTGTTCGCTGCCGAGCTCGCTATGTTGTTCGTGTTCCGCGCTATGTCGATGACCGTCTGGGACATCTCCACAGAGGCCGCCGCCACCTGGGACGACCGGTTGGCCTGTTCGCCTGAGCCCTTTGACATCTGCTCGGCGCTGGCGCTCAGCTGCACACCGGCGGAAGATATGCTCGCCGCGGCCGACTTCAGGCTCCCGAGTATCTCGCGCCACCTCTCCACCATTTCCTTCGCCGCCTTCATCTCGTCGCCGAACTCGTCCTTTCTGTCCGTCGGGACCTCAAAGGCAAGGTTCCCCTTCGCCATGGCCCTCACGGCCCGGGCGTTACCGCGGATGGGTACCACGATGCTCCGGGTGATCGTGATGGAAAGAATGATCCCCAGCACGATGGCGGCCACGCCGAAGACGATGAGGATGAGGGTGTAGCTCCTGTTCGAATCGCGGATGGATGCGAATTGGCTGCGGACGCTGTCCTCCTGGTACCGGACGATGGACTGCAGGGTCGCGATGATCTCCTTCGTGGCAGGCTTGTTCTCGTTGACATATGCCTCTATCGCCTTTGCCTGTTCCTTGCCCCCCGCGTACTCGATGATCCGGTTGTTGGAATCCTTCGCCTTCGCTGTCGTCTCCTTGAATCGGGCTATGAGTTCTTTTCCCTTCGGGTCCCGCTCGAGCGCCTCGAGCTTCGCCAGGGCCTCGCCATAGGTCTGCCGCATCCTGCCGAGGTTCTCCTTTTCCGCCTCGATGACGGCGGCGTCCGTGGCAAAAGCGATGACACCCATGGAATTGTAGGCATTGTAGATCGCCCCCGTGACCGTGTTGGCAAGGATGGCCTTCTCGAAGGCGGCCTCGACGATGTGGCCTGCCTTCCTGTCCACGTCGTCGATGATCTTGAAACCCAGAAGGGCCATGAGCGCTATGATGATGATAAAAATGGCAAAACCGATCCCGAGACGTCTGCCTATCCTGATATTCTCGAAGAAACGCATGTCTCCCCCTTTGTTGTCGCAATATTGAGATGTGAGTATTCTATATTTAATTAAGCGGGCGATTTTATTTCAAGATATTTCTTCGCAGAGGGCCTTAGCCCGGAAGTCAAAACCCCATGCCGTCGAGAACGGTGCCGCAGAACTTGCAGGCCCCGCCTTTCAGGTTGTATTCCGTGATCGAGTAGCCGTAGCGCCCTATGACAGTCTTGCCGCAGTTGTGGCAGGGAGTGTTCTCTCCTCCGGAGCCGGGGACATTGCCTTCGTAGACATAGCGCAGCCCCTCGTCGAGGCCTATCTGCCGGGCCCGTGCAAGGGTCCTCGGGCTTGTCGGCTCCGCATCGAGGAGCTTGTACGTGGGATAAAAGGCGGAGACGTGCCAGGGGACCTCCACGCCGAGCTCCTTCGCTATGAACCGCGCGATGGATCTCAGTTCCTCATCGCTGTCGTTGTGCCCCGGTATGATGAGCGTCGTCAGCTCTATCCAGATCCCCAGTTCCCTGTAAAGGCGTATGGAATCGAGAACACCTGAGAGCCGTGCCCCGCACAGGTCCCTGTAAAAACCCTCGTTGAAGCCTTTCAGGTCTATGTTCGCCGCGTCCAGATAGGGGGCGATGGCCCGAAGCGGCGCCTCCCCGATGTATCCGTTGGTCACGAAGTTGTTCGCTATGCCCTTCTCCCGGGCCTTGAGGGCTATGTCGAAGGCGTACTCGAAGAAGATGGTTGGTTCGGTGTAGGTGTAGGAGATGCTCGCGCACCGTGACGCAAGCGCCTGCTCGACGATCTCCCCGGGGCCAACGGCCTCTCCGAAGACCCTCCCGTTCTCGCGGGGGCCCTGGGAGATATCGTGGTTCTGACAGTGGAGGCAGTGGAAATTGCAGCCCACCGTGGCGACGGAAAAGGCCTTCGAGCCGGGATAGAAGTGAAAAAGAGGCTTCTTCTCTATGGGGTCCACGTGGTAGGCGCAGGGAAAACCCCACACCAGGCTGTAGAGTGTGCCGTCCCTGTTCTCGCGGACACCGCACAGACCTTTCTTACCGTCGGCGATGACACAGTTGTGGCGGCACAGGGAACAGCGGGCAGCCTTTCCGTCCTTCTTCTCATAGAAGGAGGCTTCCCTCATGTCTCACACCTTTTTTCCAAAAACAGCCGCCACCACGTCGTCCATGGTCTTGACGGAAAGGAAGGCGATCTTCTTCTTCACGTACTGGGGTATCTCGACAAGCTCATGGTCGTTCTCGTGGGGGATGAGGACCTTTTCCATCCTGTTGCGCAGAGCCGCCAGGGTCTTTTCCTTGAGGCCGCCTATGGGAAGGACCCTGCCCGTCAGGGTGATCTCCCCGGTCATCGCTATCTTCCTGTTGATGGGTCTGCCGGTGATGGCGCTTATCATGGCGACGGCCATGGTGATGCCCGCCGAGGGGCCGTCCTTGGGGATCGCTCCCTGGGGCACGTGGATGTGCATCTCCAGATCGTCGAAGACGGCCTCATCGATACCGAGCGCTCCCGCCTTCGACTTGATATAGGTGAGAGCCGCCTGCGCCGATTCCTTCATCACCTCGCCCATGTTGCCCGTGAGCGTCAGCTCCTTCTTGCCCTTGCGGCAGGAGGCCTCGACGTAGAGCACGTCGCCGCCAAACTCCGTCCAGGCGAGCCCGCTCGCCACACCCACGTAATCCTGCTCCATCTGGCTGTCGGGCAGGTACTTGACGGGGCCCAGGAAATCATGGACGTTCTTCGGGGTGACGGTCACCTTCTTCCTGTCGCCCTCGGCGACTCTTCTCGCCACCTTCCGGGCAACCATCGCAATCTCCCTTTCGAGGTTCCTCAGGCCCGCCTCCCGGGTGTATTCATTGATGATCTTCTCCAGGGCCCTGTCGGTTATCCCGAGCCGGGCACCGGTGAGACCGTTCTCGGAGAGCTGCTTGGGGATGAGGTAGCGCTTGGCTATTTCGAGTTTTTCCTTCTCCGTGTATCCGGGGATGTCGATGACCTCCATCCTGTCGCGCAGGGCCGAAGGGATGGTGTCCATCTGGTTGGCAGTCGTGATGAACATGACCTTCGACAGGTCGAAGGGGACATTCAGGTAGTGATCGCTGAAGGCGTTGTTCTGCTCGGGATCAAGGACCTCGAGGAGCGCGCTCGCGGGGTCTCCCCGGAAATCGTTCCCGATCTTGTCTATCTCGTCCATCATGAAGACGGGGTTGTTTGTTCCGGCGATCTTGATGTACTGGATGATCCTGCCCGGCATGGAGCCGACGTACGTGCGCCTGTGGCCGCGGATCTCCGCCTCGTCCTTCATGCCGCCCAGCGATATGCGGGAGAACTTGCGGCCGATGGCCCGGGCGATGGATTTGCCGAGTGACGTCTTGCCCACACCCGGCGGCCCCACGAAGCACAGGATGGGGCCTTTCATGTCGGCCTTGAGCTTCATGACGCTTAAGAACTCGAGGATGCGGTCCTTGACCTTGTCGAGGTCGTAGTGGTCCTTGTCGAGTATGCCCCGCGCCTTCTTTATGTCAATGTTGTCCTTCGTCGACTTGCTCCAGGGGAGCTCGACGAGCCACTCCAGGTAGGTCCGCACCATCGTGGATTCGACGGCGTCGGGGTGCATCATGTCGAGGCGTTCCAGCTGCTTCTTCGCCTCCTTCTCCACCTCTTTGGGCATCTTCGCCTTCTTGATGCGCTTGCGGAGCTCTTCGACCTCCTCGGTGCGCTCGTCGCCTTCGCCGAGCTCGGTGCGGATGGCGCGCATCTGCTCCCTCAGGAAATACTCCCTCTGGGACTTGGACATCTCCTCCTTGGCCTGGGATAGTATCTTCGCCTGCATGTTGAGGAGCTCGATCTCCTTGCCGAGGATCTCGGAGAGCTTCCTTAAGCGTTCGACGGGGTCGACGATCTCCAGGACCTCCTGGGCCTTGTCGACATTGAGCCCCAGGTTGGCGGCGGCGATATCGGCGAGCCGGCCGGGCTCGTCGATGGTGTCGAGGACCATGAGGATGTCGGGCGGGACCATCCTGCCCATGGAGACCACCTTCTCCATCTCCTCCTTGACATAGCGCATGAGCGCCTCGATCTCCAGGGTGATCTCCGTTATGATGGGCTCGTCGATGGTGGTCAGCCTGACGAGGAAGGTAGGGGACTCCTGGACGTATTTTTCGATCTTCGCCTTTCTGAGACCCTGGATGAGGACCTTCACCCTTCCGTCGGGGAGCCTCAGCATGCGCATGATCTGGGACACGACACCCACGGTATAGATCCTGTCGGGCAGGGGGTCTTCGTCGGTGAGGTCCTTCTGGGCCGCCACCAGGATGAGACGGTCCTGTGACAGGGACTTCTCCACAGCGTTGATGGACATGTCACGCCCCACGAACAAGGGGAGCAGGACACTGGGGTACATCACCATGTCGCGCACCGGCAGAAGAGGCAAAACGTCAGGTATATCTATATGTTCGAAATCCGTCATTCCCGTGGTGCCTCCCTTCGTTACGCCTTGAAAAAGGCCTGAAAAGCCCTGTACGTCTCAAAAACGTCGAGCTTGCTCGAAAGTTCATAGGGCGAGTGCATGACGAGGATGGGCGCTCCGCAGTCGATGATGTCCATGCCGTAAACGGCAAGGTGCTTTGCCACCGTGCCGCCGCCGCCTTCATCTATCTTCCCCAGTTCTCCCGTCTGCCAGATGATGCCCGAACTGTCAAAAAGCCTCGTTATTTCGGCGACATACTCGGCATTGGCGTCGCTCGCTCCTATCTTGCCCATGTGCCCGGTGAACTTGGTTATGCACGGTCCGCGGCCAAGATAGCAGGCGTTCTGTTTTTCGTGGACCTCCTGGAAGGTGGGGTCCACTGCTCCGTTCACATCGGCGGAAAGCGCCTTCGACCGGAAGAGGATCTTCCTCATCAGGGCCTCGTCGGCCTTTGTGCCCATCCCGGCCAGCACATCGTCGAGAAAGACATGCAGAAAGGCCGACCTTATGCCCGTCGAGCCCTCGGAGCCTATCTCCTCCTTGTCTGTGAAGATCGCGAGGCAATGCCTCCGGGGGTCTTTCACAGCGCAGAGCCCCTTGAGCAGGGTATATGCCGAGACCCGGTCATCCTGGCCGTAGCCTCCGACCATGCTGCGGTCGATGCCGACATCCCGAGCCTTGAAGGCAGGTACCACCTCGATCTCGGCGCTTATGAGATCGTCCTCGGTCATACCGTAGGCGTCGCCCAGCATCCTGAGGACGTATTGCTTCACGGGTTCCTTCTCGGCACCGGCAAGCGGCAGCGACCCGAAAAGGACGACGAGCTTCTCGCCATCGATGGCATCGCCGAGCTTCTTCTCGTCCTGCGTCCTTCTGGACAGGTGCGGCAGCAGATCGTCGATGAGAAAGACGGGGTCGTCCTCCTTCTCACCGATGCAGATGTCGACTGATCCCCCGTCAGCCTTCACGACCACCCCGTGGATGGCGAGCGGGACGGCGACCCACTGGTACTTCTTGATGCCGCCGTAATAGTGGGTCCTCAGGAGCGCCAGGTCGACGTCCTCGTACAGAGGGTTCTGTTTGAGGTCGAGTCGCGGGGCATCGATATGGGCCACGATGATGTTGAGCCCTTCGGAGATATCCGCGCTTCCCCGGACAAAGGCCATCACTTCCTTGCCCCTGTTGACGGCAAAGACGCAATCCCCCGAGGGGTCCGTGCCGAAGCCCCCGGCTTCGAGGGCCCGGGTGATGGACCGGACAGCCTCCCGTTCGGTCTTCGCCTCGTCGAGGAAGGTCTTGTAACCTTCAGCGAAGCTGTATATATCCTTGATGTCCTCTTTTGACTTCGATCTCCAGCCGGATTGTCTTTGCATGAGGTCCTTTCAGGGTATCAGAATAGCACGGACGAGTCAACCCGGGGTACCGGAGGGTTGATATATGGTGGAGGCGGTGGGAATCGAACCCACGTCCAGAAAAGAAGGCTTCAGACAGACTACATGCTT
>MVQP01000064.1 GCA_002067235.1 Syntrophorhabdus sp. PtaB.Bin047 | reverse complement strand
ATAACCCCCAAAGACCTCTCTTGTAAGGCAACCGTAAGATTATTCAAGACCCGTTTATAACATTTTCAAGGACTTGTTTATCGCACCCCCCTACACGGCAACGGCTTTTCAAGGACTGGTCCCTTATGTTGCGGCGGGTTGGGGACGCTCCGGCGACGTCACGCCCCGCTGTCTTTCAGCAACGAAGCTTATAGCGGGAAGGAATGCCCTCGCTCTTGCGCAACACAACGCCCCTCCCTTCGAGAAGGTCCAGATAGGCAAAGACCTCCGAGACGGCCAGAAAGATCTCGTCCCGTGGAAGCCGGGGAAAGGTCTCTTTGACGATCTCGTATATCGTGATATCGGACCGTGTCCCGAGGACGTCCGTGACCTGTTCCGTCCTGGCGGCCATGAAACCCAGCAAGGCTGATATCCTCGCCCGGGGGTCCCTCATCACTTCTCCGTGCCCCGGCAGGGCAAGCCTGAGACCCATCGCGGCCACACGCCTGAGGGATGAGGCGTACGCCTCAAGGCTCCGATACCCGTCGGGAAGCTTCGATGGTCTCTGGACGAGAGGATTCGACGATATGTCCTTCAACAGGAAATCTCCCGTGAAGGCCATCTTCTCCGCCTCATCGACCATCATGACGCACCACGGCGTATGGCCGGGCACGTGCTCCAGCCTGAAGCGGCCCGAGCCAAGCTCGATGACCTCCCCTACCTCCAGGCGACGGGCTACTCCGACGGGGCAGGCGAACTTCTTCAGGAACTGGAAATATCGGCCGACGCCGGCAACGAGGTCCGCGGGCACGCCCGCATTATCAAGGAACGTCCCCAGAAATTGTTCTTCTTCGAGGCACTCGCTGTCGTAATTCTCGAGCCACCGGGCGGTGTTCTCCGTGGCCCAGACCTCTGCGCCCGACATCTCTGCAATGTCCGCGGCCGACCCGAAGTGGTCGATATGAGGATGTGTGACGATGATGACCTCGATGTCATTCAGGGAATAGCCGAGGTGCTGAAGCTGTTCGCTCAGCTCGGCGAGAGACAGGGCATCTTTCATGGGAGCATCGATCAGTGTGGGGACGGGTCTCTCCGCGAAGTAGACATTGACCCGCAGCCCGGGCACAGGCGTCGGCGCCTCAAGGAGATGGATCCCCCGCCCATTCGCAAGGTCCGTCAGAACATGCCCCGCGTTTTCCAAGTCCACATCTTTCATCACTCCACCGGGCCTCATTATACCACGCAAGGGCCCCCCGGATGTCAAAGGGATTGCGCAACCGCGACATCGGGTTTACTCTACATCTATAGGGAATGGAGGTTAATATGCGAATGGCAGAATGGTGTTTTGTGTTGCTAACCGGGTTCTTCCTCTGTTCCTGCGTGACCCCCGTGCTGCAGCGGTCCGTCATGGAACGGGGAGAGAGGAACCCGGACCTGGCCGAACTTCTCGCCAACCCTTCACGCCATATGGGGCAGCTCTTCGTGTTCGGCGGTATCATCGCCTCCACAAAGGTCACGCGGGACGGCTCCCTTCTCGAGGCGGTCTACGTGCCCGTCGATCAGTACGGGGACCTCGCGGGCACACCTACCCCTTCACGGAGGTTCCTGGCGCTCTATCGTGAAGGCGTTCTGGACCCCGTCATTTACAGTCCGGGCAGACGGGTCACTCTTGCGGGAACATTTATGGAAACCCGCCCGGGAAAGCTCGGGGAAATGGAGTATACTTTCCCCGTCTTCCAGGTGACCGAGGTCTATCTGTGGCCGAAGGAACCAAAGGTGTATTATTACGTCTCCCCGCCCTATTATTCCCCGTACCCCTGGTACCGTCCGTGGTACTGATGGCCCCGGCACGGCAGGGGGTGTGCCTCAGGAGGCAGGCGGCTCGAAAAGAGCCCGTATCTCGGGAGAAACTCCCCTGAAGTCGAGGTGCCTGGCGAGCTCTTCCAGGGTGAATCGGAACTCCCGGAAAGAGGCGGTGCCGCGAGCGCATATCTTGCCGCGTTCGTCTTCGATGACGCCCGAGAGGTAGTATATCCGGCCTGTGTTCCGAAGAAGGCTTCCCGATGCGCGGTACGTCTTGCCGCATTCAACGGGTCTCTTGAATTCAACTTCGATCCTGGAGGTAGCGTACATTCGCTTTGTCCGGGTAAAAACGGTCCACCACATGACCTCGTCGAGTATTCCCGTCACGATGCCGCCGTGAAGCATCCCGTCGTACCCCTGGAACCTGTCACCGGCCGTGAACTCGCATATCGCCCCGTCATCGGTATAGTGCAACTCCAGGCCGAGCCCACCGGTGGCAGGACCGCAGAAAAAACATTTCTTGTAACCCGGCAAAAGTCCGTCCATCATTCATTCTCCTTCATCCATTCTCCCGGTGCTTGCCTCTGCGGCCTATTGTTCCCGCGGCTCCAGCACCGTCCGGACCCTGCCGGCGAGATCATACAGGGAAAACGGCTTCGCAATGAAATGGACACCTTCCTCCAGGATCCCCTTGTGGGCGATCACATCCACCGCATATCCGGACATGTACAGGCACTTAAGGTCCGGTCTTATGCCGATGATCTGTTCCGCGAGATCTCTGCCGTTCATCCCCGGCATCACCACGTCGGTCAGCAGGAGGTCTATGTCGCCGTCATACTCTCTGGCCAGGCGGAGCGCGTGGACGGCTCCTTTAACCGCGAGAACCCTGTAGCCCAGTTTCTCGAGCATCGCCCTGGTGAGGTTCAATACCGACTGCTCGTCCTCCACCACCAGGACCGTCTCGCTGCCCCCCTGCATCTTCGTTATCGCCCTGTCATCCACGGATTCCCGGACATCGGCCCCGTAGCGGGGCAGATAGATCCTGAATGTCGTGCCCCGGCCCGGTTCGCTGTATACAGCGATGAAGCCGCCGTTCTGCCTGACGATCCCGTACACCGTCGACAGACCGAGGCCCGTCCCCATACCCTCTTCCTTGGTGGTGAAGAAGGGTTCGAAGATGTTGGCCAGCGTTTCCTTGTCCATGCCGCAGCCGTCGTCAGTCACTGTGAGCAGGACGTACTCACCGGGAGCGGACTCGGGGTGGGCCGCCTGAAACAGTTCATCACAGATCGCGTTAGACGTCTCGATAATGATCTTTCCCGCCTTGTTCATGGCGTCGCGGGCGTTCACCGTCAGATTGGCGAGGAGTTGGTCCACCTGCGAGGGGTCCATTCTGACGCGCCACAGTCCTTGCTCCGGCCGCCACACCAGATTGATGTTCTCGCCTATGAGCCGACGGAGCATCCTGAGCATTCCCGCCACCGCGTCATTGAGGTTGAGCACCCTGGGGCTGACGATCTGCTTCCGGGCAAACGCCAGCAACTGGCGCGTGAGGTCCGCGGACCGTTTCCCCGCGGTAAGGATATCCTGAAGCTCTTCACGGAGGGCCTCGCCGGGAGACGCCCTGCCGAGCGCCAGTTCGGCGTTCCCGATGATCACATTGAGCATGTTGTTGAAATCGTGGGCAACTCCACCCGCCAGCTGTCCGATGGCGTCCATCTTCTGGGCCTGAAGCAACCGGCGTTCCAGCCTCTGACGATCTTCCTCGGCCCTCTTGCGCTCGGTGACGTCAAAGAAAGCCACGATAACGCTGTCTCTCACCGATTCCGTCGCGACGACCATGGTGCGCGACGTCCCATCCTTGCACACCACCGGGTACTCCAAGGACTCCATGGCCGGATCGCTTGCCGTCGAGCCGATGAGCGCCGCGCGCCATTGTGCCGCAAACCTGTCCCTGATACCGGGGTCGGACATGCAAAGGTCCCACGCCCGTTCCACGGTGGGGAGGTCATCCGCGGTGTACCCCATTACCCGCGTGAGACTGTTGTTCACTGCCAGGACCTTTCCATCCCGGGATACGTTCGCAAGGGGAATGGGGGCCATCGTGAAAAGGCTGCGAAAACGCGCCTCGCTCTCTCTTAGTGAGTCTTCCGCACGTTTCTGCTCCTCGCGGTGCTTTAGCGCAGCAAGGACCGCGCAGCCGCAGACGGTGGACGCCATGGGAAATGTCGTTCCCACGAACAGGCCGGCGTGAAAGAAGACCTGCTGCATCGTCAACCACAGGGCAGCAAGGAAAAGTATCGTGGCGACAAGGCAGAAGACAGTACCCCTGAAGCGGAAGAGCAGGCTCAGTGCGGCACCGGGAATTACGACAAGCAGGAGGACGAGGCTCCTCGACCAACCGGGCTCGGCGATGAGATCGCCCGTCAGCAGATTGTCGACCACGGCGGCATGAGTCTCTATTCCCGGAAAGGTAGGGCCGAAAGGCGTCACCAGCCATTCCGCCATGCCCGCGGCCGAGGTGCCGACGAGGACCACCTTTCCCTGCAGCTTCACCGATGGAACACCGCCGTCCATGATATCCGCCGCCGACACGTAGGCGTGGGTCCGCTTCGGGCCCCGGAACCTGACGAGCAATTGACCGTGACCGTCGACAGGTATCGACGTTGTCCCGAAACGCAGTGACTCCAGGCCGTTCCGATCTTTTTTCAGAAGAAGGCTGTCGGTCCCTTTCAGTTTCAGAACGGTGGCCAGCGCCAGGCTGGGATAAACTTTCCCCTTGTACCGGATGAGCAACGGCAGGCGTCTTGCCATGCCGTCACCATCGGGACTGAAATTCAGAAAACCTGTAGCGGCAGCTTTTTCCGAGAACATCGGCAGGCTGCACAGGACACCCGCACCCTCGGGTATCCCCGGGTTCTCTCTCTGCCCCCCGCTGCCGTGCAGTAAGGACACTTTCAGGGAATGCAGAAAACATTGTTCCGAACTGTTCCCGGAGCCGTTGAAATGAAACTGGTTGCCCAGGACAAAAGGTCCCCTCGCCAGCGTTTCGGCCAGGACACGGTCGTTATCACTCAGTTCCACGGGAAGACGGCCAAGGGTCACATCGCGTTTGTGGAAGGCGCCAAGGTCGTCAAGCACTCTTCCCGCGGACATCCTGTCAGGTTCGGCAAGAACCATGTCGAGACCTACGACCGCCGGCTTCGCGGCTGCGATCCTGTCAAGCAGGCTGGCCAAACGGTACCTCGGCCAGGGCCATTGACCGTATCGCTTGAGCGTCCTCTCGTCAAGATCGACGATCACCACCGTTGCGCTTGCGTGATTCCCGGGGAAATGCCTGAGAAGCAGGTCATAGTTCATGAGATCGATCTGCCGGAACAGATTGGGCATGAACGCATATATGGCGGCAAAGAACAGTGTGCTCAGAAGCCCCCAGACAAGGACGCGGCGGCTCACCGACCCGCCGCCCGACATGGGCATGCTGGAATCCTCTGCTGGACGTTTACCGGGTCTCATTTTCATCAATCACTTCGCCGTACCGATATGAGGGACTACCTTACCACTATCTCGACCCTCCGGTTCCTCGGTTCCGGAATGTTGTCGCCCGTCTTGACAAGAGGGTTTCCCTCGCCGTGCGAGGTGGCGGTGATGCTGGAGGCGGCCACGCCTTTCGCCACCAGGATGTCGTAGATCGCCTTCGTCCGGTCAAGGCCGAGCTTATAGTTGTACTCACCTGTGCCGACCGTATCCGTGTGCCCGGATATGACTACGTCGACAGAGCTCCTCTTCCGGATGGTCTCGAGGATCTCGGGGACAACAGCCTTTGATTCGCGGGTCAACACATTCGAATCCATGAGGAAATAGAGGATGAATCGCGCCGGCGGCAGGGGCCGAGCGGCCAAGGCCTCCGAAAAGACGGATTGGATCTCGCCGGCCGTCATGGTCGTCACCGCACCGGGCGGAACATTCCTGCCCGCCACAGTCACCGACTGATTCGCTTCGTTCAGGACCTTCTGCCCCCGCTCGTTCGCCACGATCACCTGTCCCACATTGCCATCGGGATCGGGGATCAACACGACCGTGCTCCTGGCAGCGCAACCCGCCAGAAGCGCGAAAACACCCAGAGCTGCAAGGAAGATAACGAGCTTGTTCACGTTCCCCCGCCAGATAGTAAGGCGCGTCGCCAGGGTTCACCGGGTCGCGGTTCGGAAGCTCGCCGCTTACCCGCCTTCCGCCTTGACCAGGAACTGCGTTCCACGAATACCGATCGTGGCATCGGGAGTGTGGAACTTCACCGCCTCCGGCGACTGCTTGCCTATGATGCCTGACAGATACGAGGCTGTACCTTTCAGGATACGGGCAACCATGGACAGTATACCTTTCTCGGGGGCAAAGATATATTCGTCGATGACTATCTCGCTATTCGGCCCCAGCGACAGGACCGTGTTGTCCTCGAAAATAATCCCGACGGTACTGTCCGTTCCCGTCCGTATGATATCTTTCTGGTAAAGCCGGTCGCCGACCTTGAGGGGAGTGCTTTGGCCGTTCCGCACGACAGTGACATCGCCCTTTCCCGTCTTGGCTTTCCCTATCGACAACCCTTCCCCCATGACGAGGCACGGGGCGAAGAGCGTCATCACGAGACAGAGGACACATAGTCTTTGTATAACGTGAATGTCTCTCATTGTATTAATATACCGCCATAATAATAAAAAAAAACAACTACTTATTTGCCAGGGTCCGGGGGTACAAGGTCGGCCGGAACCCCCGGGCGGTCCGCACACCGCCCCTCTCACCACTTCTCCCAGTGGATATTCTCTGGCTTGTACTTGCTCTTAGGCTTATCGGCTCCCGTGGGATACCCGATGGGAATGACGTTGAGGGGAATCACGCTCTCCGGAACACTGAGGGCCCGTCTAACGACGTCCATCCTGTCCTTGTAGGGATAGGCAGCCGTCCACGTTGCACCCAGGCCGAGGGCTTCCGCTGCCAGCAGGATGTTCTCACCGGCGAGCGAGCTGTCGATTATCGCGAATTCGACCATCCCGTCATAGGCCCTCGCCGGGATCGCGCAGACCACGATCGCCGCACCAGCCTGACCCAGCATCTTTGCATAGGGCAATCCGTCCCTCAGCGTGTTGAGCGTCTTTCTTTCCGTGACGACCACAAAAGACCAGGGCTGTTTGTTGACAGCCGTGGGAGCCGCCATCGCCGCCCTGAGAATCTTATCGAGTTTCTCCTTCTCAACACTCTGACCTGTGAAGTTCCGGACGCTCTTGCGGCTGTGGATCACGCTGATGGCATCCGGCACCGCCCCTTCCTTCTGCGCCAGGCAATCGGGCACGACCGCCGACGCGATAACCAGCGCCATAACAATCACAACAACTCTCATTCCTCTCATGGTCTCCTCCCTGATACCCGGTACACCTCTCAATTTCCTGAGATTATTGCACTCTCTGGCAAGGATGGCAAGCGGCGCGGGGCGATTCCTCCCGTAATTCCCCTTTTTGACAGTTCGAACCGGCGCTCCCGCAAGGCTCCCGGGGATGGCAAAAAAAAATAAGCTCAGATAGTGACATTATGCTGTCGCTCGGCTATTATAAGATGGGGATGGCGAAAGGGGGCATGCATGTCGTATAAATTCGATTCACTGCTCATCATCCTGAACAGGATAGACAGCGGGGTGCGGGTCACAGCCGATTCGCTCATGGAGGAGCTGGAAGTAAGCAAGCGGACGGTGCACAGGTACATCACCACCCTGCAAACCGCGAACTTCCCCATCGAATATGACCGCGAGAAGAGAACCTACGCCTTTACCGGAGGGTACACCCTGAAAAAGCCGAATCTCTCCATCGAGGAAACACTGGCCTTTTCGCTCGCCCGGAAGATGCTGGGCAACTTCGGACCCGGGATGGAGAAGAACCTGGGAAGCATCGAAGAAAAGCTTGCCGTCGCGCACAAGCTGGACCTCAACCATATCGTCCTCTCGCCGGATATGGTCCCGCCCGGTACGGAGCACTATATCACGCCCATCCACCGGGCGATCATCAACCACCAGAGGATCGAGATGGCGTACAAGGGCTTTTACGCCAGGAAGGCCACCCGGAGCGAGGTCGATCCTTACTACCTTTTCTTCTCGAACGGCATCTGGTACTTCAGGGGCTATTACCACGCGGACAAGGCGGCAAGGACCTTTGCTCTCGACCGCATCCAATCCCTGACCGTGCTGGACAGGCATTTTGTTCCCCCGGATCTCACCCCGGAAGAGGAGGTCTCCGGAGGCTTCGGCGCCTTCATCGATGGCGACCCCGTTGACGTTGTCCTGAGATTCGACGAGACTTACAGGCCCCTCGTCCTCAGAAAGACCTGGCACCCGAGCCAGAAGCACCGCGAGCTTCCCGACGGCCGTATCGAAATGACCTTCAGAGTGAACGGCTTCCTGGGGATCGGCAACTGGATCCACCAGTGGATACCCCACGTGGAGGTCGTCACGCCCAAAGAACTGCGCGACGCCTTCCTGGACGACCTCGAGAACGTCATGGTCAAGCACGGGAAGAAAAAGTGATACGCCACTCTCGTCGTACCCTTTCCTGAATTTCTCTCTCTGCCACCCTGCTGTCACATCACATCGCTACACTATGAGAAAAGGAGCGATGGTCATGACCGAAGAGGAGAAATGCGATGGCGAGGAGGGTGTTTTGTGTGACTGGTGTGGGGAGGAGGAAGCTGTGGGTGTGTTCTTCGTGCCGGGCAGAGGGGTGGTCGGTCTTTGCCCTCGCTGCCGGGTATTCCTCGTGGCTGTCCTCGTAGACATCGCTTGACGACGGAAAGGACAGGAGGACCATGTGAAATCGGCCCATGGAAGGCCAGGGAACCCTTCGGACTCCCGGTCGGCAAGAACTCCGCGATGGATATTCCTCACGCTTGTGTGCTATGCAAGAGTCCGGTCCGCATCATGCAACCGGGCCTTCCGGACAGGATTGATCGTTCCCAAGAATAGAAATCTCACGATATCAGCGGTCATCGAGGCTACCGTGATATCCGTCTCTCCTGCAATCCTCCACCTACCTCAGATGACATGATTGTCAACACCCGCCGCGTATTTCCTCGTACCAGGCGATCTCGCGGTGGAACTTGAAGGACACCTTGAGCCTCACCCGGTAGTTTGCAACCTTCCCGTCCTCCACCGTCACATCCTGCTTCACCACCTCACCGATGCGAAGGTCCTTGACAGTCTTCGAGGCGGTCTCTACGGCCTTCCTGGCTGCATCTTCCCAGGATACCGTGCTGGTACCGACGAGCTCACTGACGACGTATACCCTGTCTATGTTGTCTCCCATGATGACCTCCGTCTACCTTTCGATGCTTTGGGTCATATGGTGTTAATAGCATAAATGCCAGCTGTGTCAAGAAGGCGCATCCGCCAGCGAACCAGTTCCGTCTTCCTTCGGCAGATATGCAGTCTGCCGGATGACTCGCAGAACTCGTTGAGAAACGCCGCAACGCCGGTGACAATTATCTGCAGTTGTAGAACTCGGGTTCGCCGAAGACGATCTTCTCCGCCTTGTCGTGGTTGATCCTGAGTTCCGACCACACGTTCAGTCTCTTGATTCCCCTGATCTCGACATCGACATCCACCGTCTGTCCCGGATAGACCGTCACGCTCTTCAGGACATCCCCCTTTCTGTCGTTGTTCCTTATGAAGAATGTCATGGGGGCCTTCACGCCTCTGTCTATGTATATCGTACTCCTGAAGTACCTGTACCTGCCCTCAGGCCTGACGTAGAAGGTAAAGTACGCCATGGACAGGGGGGTCGATGAGTTCTTGATTCCCCAGCGGTAATTCCTTGCGGGGGTGCTCAGCGCAGCGGCGTCGCTGGTCATCATCGTCCCGTAGTCATCGCTGTACTGTGTCTTGGCCCTCACAGGCGTAACGTCCTTCCTGTCGCAGGTGTAGGCTGGAGGCGGCGGTGCGCTCGGGCCGGGCGACCCGACGGGCCCGAGGGTCTGGCAGGACCACAGACCGGACAGAACTACACACATCATGAACAGGACATATCTTTTCATTGAGATCCCTCCTCTTTTCTCTCCACCCTGAATGTATACTGTAGATTCATTTTCCCCGAATCACCACCCGGATGCAAGAGAAAAGAGACGAGAAGGGTCATGGAAACTCACCTATTTTCTGACAACACAGGCGAGATGACAAGAGAAAACCGCGGGTTTCAAAAGACCGGGGGGCTTCGCAGGCCCGGGCATTGCGCCCCGGGGCAAAAGACTTGACATGTCTTGCCTTGAATACGACAATTGAAAAAAATACATTGAGGGAGGAACAGTGATGAGAGAGACCAGGGCAGTCCGCTGTGACATGTGGAAGGTGTCGTTTGTGATATGCTGTTTTCTCGCCGTTTCCCTCCTGGGAGCAGTTTGCGCATACGCGGATACCGCCCCGAACGGCAGCTACAAGAAAACATGCACGGCCATATACTACAATGCCAGCGCGGACAGGATAACCAGCGCAAGCTGCAAGAAGATGAACGGCAAATCAAACACCACGCAGTTCAACAACTGCAGCCAGTGCATCAACAACGGCGGTGATATCTCGAACTGCGACGGGACGCTCGAATGCACGGGCGTCAACGTTCCCAACGTAGGCTCCTATCAGAGATCCTGCTTCTGCTGCAAGATGGTGGGCTCCACGCTCGGCTGCTACTGCAAACCGAAGAAAGGCACGTCGAAATGGACCACCCTGAGCAATGCCGGCAACTATTCGGACATCTGGAACGATGACGGCAAACTGAAAGGCAAGTAGCGAGCGGCACTGAAAGTCACAAAAGGAGGTAGAGCTGATGCACAGAGCACAGAGGAAACTCTTCGACCCGTGGAAGGTCTGGATGGCCCTGTTTTGCCTTCTTGCCGCCTCTCTCCTCGGAGCGGCTTACGTGTCGGCAGGCCCGCCGGTGCCCGATGGCACATACAAGCGGACATGCAGAAACATAAATTACAACACTGCTTCGGACAGGCTGATGGCATCCTGCAAGAGGATAAACGGCAGTTGGGCCACCACGCAGTTCAGCAACTGCACGCAATGCCGCAACAACGGTGGTGACATCGAGAACTGCAACGGGAAGATCGAATGCACCGGCGTCGGAATTCCCAACGTCGGCTCTTACAAGAGATCCTGTTTTTGCTGCCGGATGGAGGGCAGCACGCTCAGCTGCTACTGCATAACCCGGAAAAACACGTCGCACTGGACATCTTTGCCCAACGCCGGTAGTTACAGGACCATCTGGAACGAGAACGGAACGCTGAGAGGCGGGCACTGATCGCTATATACAACCGTAAGGCCCGCCACCGGCGAACAGGGCTTGCATCTTTCGAGTGCGGCAACCTGGGGGGTCACGGCAACGGCATGGTCTCGCACCCGGGGGATCACCTGCGATGAAAGAGGACAGGCTCAGGTTTTCGGCATACTGGATGGTTCTCGGGCTGGTCTACGTCGTCGTCGTCATTTACATGTCCCTCGCGCCCCCTCCGTCCACCGATGTTCTGCCTTTCCCCCAGGTCGACAAGGCCGTGCACTTCTCAGTTTATGCGTTCCTCATGCTCTGGTTCGGCCAGATATACCATGAACGGCCTGTCATGCTTCTCATTGCGTCGGGGCTTGTCATGATGGGTATACTGCTTGAGGTCCTTCAGGGCCTGGGCGCCTACCGGACCTTCGAATACGCGGATATCACGGCAAACGCCATCGGTGTCGCCTCGGGGTTCTGTGTCGCCCGCACCAGGTTCGGAGGTCTTCTCCGTGCCTTTGAAATACTGATGGTCCGATCCAGGGACTGAGTGAGGAACCTTAGCGTTGCGTCCGGGAGGGGCGTATCATGAGCGAACACAGAGGGGGAGGACAATTCGGCAAGGTCCAGAATTCGTGGCCTTTCGTTACCTTGACCATAGACGAAGGCGGTATTTCGATGAAGACCATGCTGCAGGAGGTCGGGTTAAGACGCGGGTCCATCCAGGCGATCATCCTGCAAAAACACTTCCTCAACCATCGGTTCATCTTCAAGCACAACGACCCCGCGGTCAAGGAGCGGATCGAGTTCTGGACATTCTCACCCGACCCGGTGGCGAACGCCCTGAGGTCTCAAGGTTACCCTGTCTTGCAGAACGGATAAGACCCGGGGACTCACCCTTCAGGTTCCCAGCATTTCACCCACGGCCCTGCCATACTGCTGGCAGGCGCGCAGCCCTTCATCGGTATCGACGATATGCTCCTTCAGGAGAAAAGGGCCAAGGCTCACCATGTCCATTTTGAAGACATGCTCCATGGTATCGAATATGTATCCGGGGGCATCCCCGCTGTGGGTATGGGACCCGAAGGCGCCTCCCGCTCTGCCGGCAAGACCGGCATTCCTGGCCAGAAAAAGAAAGGTCTTCATGTTGTCCGTCATGTCCCTGTGGTAGGTGGGACAGCCGAAGATGTATCCGTCATAGCCCTCCAGGTCCTTCTCGCTGCCGATCTCGGCGATCCTTCTGACCTCGGCGTCATGGCCACTGATACGGACGCCTTCAGCGACATACTCCGCCATCGCCCTTGTTTTGCCGGTGAGACTGAAGTATGCAATGAGGACTCTCTTCATCGATCTACACCACTATTCTGCGTATCTCCGCCTTCTGGTTGACGAAATTCACGATGAGCCCAATCTTGTAGTTGGTTGCCTTGAGTATGCCGATAAGGTCCACTTCGTGCTGTTTCTGTATCTTCTCCACGGTCATGATATCGATAACGACCTCGTCTTCGACAATGACATCGGCAAAGTACTCGCCCACATCGACACCCTTGTACTTTACCTTCACCGGCACATGGCTTCTGCCCCTCAGTCCCTGTTTCCTCAGTTCCAGGATGAGCGCGTTCTCATACACCTTGTCCGGAAAGCCGCTGCCGAGTTCCTTGTTGACCTCAATGACGGCGTCGCTTGCCGTCTTGACGATCTTGTTGACATCCATCGCCGCCTCGTCGGGGTCAGCAACGCCCCTCCTGATACGCGCGTTGATCTGGGTCAGGATCTCTTCGTCATGATCAAAGGACTTCTGTTTCATGTGCACCTTTGAATTGGCTTATAGTTTCGATATCTTATCCGAGACCGAAAAATGGGTCAAGGAAAAATATGCGCATGAGAGAGGCCCCGGAGGCCGGGCAGAAAATCGGCGAGCTCGTCGTTGACCTTGATAGGGATCCCTACACTTCCGGTCAGGATACAAGTCCGCCGGAGCAGCTGATCGACGAGATCCGCTGAAAGTATTCCTTCTCGTCCGCAAATTCCAGGAAATGGACGATCTGGTCGACGGCGACGGCGGTCTTCAACCCCGATGCCCAATCGTTGATGTCGGCAGGCACTTCACCGACAACAAAGACCCGGCCAAACAGCTCTCGTATTCGTGGCCTCTTGATCGCAATGCCCCCCGTAAACCCCTCGGAAGCGTTCATCAGGTATACGAGCAGCACTTCTCCTTCGAAATGATACGTGGTATTATCGGCCTTACCCATCTTCCGCCTCGCTTGCTCTTGTTGAGTTACATGGACACATGTGTTCCGTGTTCTACGCTATTCCCCTATTGTTAATCAAATTCATGGTCCCGTGCAACAGAAAACCACCGGGCGCGGAAAGAGCGGATACGGGATGCGGCCATTATCGGCGGCGGTCTTGCCGCACACCTTATGACTTGCAAAACAGGGCAAAGAAGGGCAAAATTATCATAAGCCTGATTATAGGAACGGGGTGACCGTGAAATTACCAGTACTGTTGCTGGCCATCATCGCCATGCTGGCCGGGTGCTCCACACCGCCACGACAGCCGAAAGATACCGGCTTCCTTACGAAGCATGTTACGACAAGCCTGCCGGTGACAAAAACCTACGAGAACCTTCGGCAGGGTTTCAGGTATTGCGATTCAGCAAATATCGGCTCCCTTGACTGCAAGCAGCCGGGAAAGGACGGGGCGGTCTTCTGCAATGTGCAAACCAACCACACCGCGGGGAGGGCAAACACGCTCATGGGAACGATGGAGCTTTCGCCCGCGCCAACTGGCACGAAGGCGGTCCTGAAGATACAGACCCGCGTCGCGAACAGCGAAGACGTGCTGATGATGTGGGAGATCCTCATGTCAGGCAAGGAAAGGGAGGTCTGCCCTTGAGACGGTCCCGGTATGATAAATAGCAATGAACGATGAGAGGAACGAAGACAATAACTGTCGTCGCTGTGGCAATTGCTGTCACGTCGACGTGGCCGCCTATGTCGCTCGTAAGGACATTGAGCGATGGGAGAAGGAAGTGCGCCATGATATCCTCGCCCACGTGCGTGCCAATGGCGTTACGTGGTCGCGGGACGGGTTCACCAACAGGTTCGGGTCAAGCATAACGACCTGCCGGATGAGCTGCGTTTATCTCAAGTGGGATGGCCCGTCGGCCTTCTGCGAGATCTACGAGACACGTACGACGGTATGCCGCAGTTTCGTTCCCGGGTCGTCGGATCTGTGCCCTCAATGTCACCGAGACTCCCGATGACCCTCTTTACGCCGCGCTAACGGTTTCCCTGTGATCGGTACATTAGCACCATCGCGTTTTGCCTGTATTGTCGCGGCATAGTGCGGTCCAGCCCTCACTTTCTGTTGCTGTAAATGCGCAAACGTGTTACAATTAGATGCATTTTAGTTGTCGATGGAAAAAGTCAAGGATGAAGCAAACCCTCAAGATTTTTTGCTAGATATCCGAAACGCATTTCAAGACTAAACAATCTCAATGGCAATGGAGCCGTGGAAGGAGACACAGATGAAATCTAAAATTATTAGCGCCCAACGTGCGGCTGACTTGATCAAGGACGGGGTGACGATAGCCTGGACCTCGTCAAGCCTGCTCGGTTTTGCTGAGGAAGTGGCCATGGCAATCGAGAAACGCTTCCTCGAAACGGGATCTCCCCGGAATCTTACCGTCACCCACAGCACCGGTTGCGGTGACTATCCTCTCGGAGATACAAAAGGAATGAATCACTTCGGCCACGAGGGCCTTGTGAAAAGGGTGATAGCGGGTCATATCGGCCAGGCTCCCCGCCTGGGAAGGCTTGTCACAGAGAACAAGATCGAAACCCACCTGTTGCCTCAGGGGGTCATGACCCAGCTGTGGCGGCAGATGGCCGGCAGGAAAGTTGGCGTGATCTCCAAGATCGGCCTTGGCACATATGTTGACCCCCGCCTGCAGGGAGCCCGGATATCCGAGATCACTAAAGAAGAACTGGTGAAACTCATCGAATTCGAGGGGGAAGAGTATCTCTATTACAAACCCTTCCCTATCGATGTGGCCATCATTCGGGGCACCACGGCGGACGAAAAAGGCAACATGACAATGACTCACGAGGCACTGAACCTTGAGGCGATGTCCCTGGCCACCGCCGCCAAGAACAACGGCGGTATCGTGATCGCTCAGGTAAAATACATCGCCAAGGCCGGAACTCTCAATTGCAGGAGAGTGAAGGTCCCGGGCGTACTTGTCGACTATATCGTCGTTGCGAAACCGGAGAACCATCTTCAGACGGCGGCTACCGCCTATGAGCCGGCCCTGTGCGGCGAGACGGTCGCGCCCCTTGCCGCGATCCCCCCGCTGCCTCTTGACGAGCGCAAGGTGATCCTTCGCCGTGCGGCCATGGAGATGCTGCCCGATTCCACCCTCAACCTCGGCATCGGCATGCCCGAGGGCGTGGCCAACGTGGCTGTCGAGGAAGGCGCCCTCGAAATGGTGACCCTCACCACCGAGGTGGGCAACTTCGGCGGGATCCCGACGAGCGGCTCCGATTTTCCGGCGACCTGGAACGCGGAATGCACTGCCGATCATTCCTTCATGTTCGACTTTTACGACGGCGGCGGCCTCGCCACAGGCATCCTGGGATTGGCCGAAGTCGATGCCGACGGCAACATCAATGTCAGCAAGTTCGGCCCTCGGGTGGTCGGGCCAGGCGGTTTCATCAATATCGCAACCAGCGCGAACAGGGTCGTCTTTATAGGCACCATGACCGTCGGGGCGAAATGTGCGGTGCAGGACGGCAAACTGGTTGTCCTACAGGAAGGCAAGAAGAAAAAGTTCGTCAAGAAAGTGGAACAGATAACCTTCAGCGGCACGTACGCCCGCAAGGTCGGCAAGCCCATCCTCTATGTCACGGAGCGGGCCGTCTTCTCCCTGGAGGCGGACGGGCTGACCCTGATCGAAGTCGCACCCGGTCTCGATGTTGAAAGAGACATCATCTCGGCCATGGAGTTCAGACCCAGGATCTCTCCGGCCCTCAAGGAAATGCCGCGAGAGCTGTTCATGCCTCACTGGGGCAAGTTGAGAGAGGTCATGGAAAACAACGCCCATTGAAAAAGGATGGCCCCGCACAGTAAGAGGAAGTGTGTGCGGAACCCATGAGAAACCCGGGGACAGGTAGGGAACATGTTTAAGGCTGTTCCCTACCTGTCCCCAAATTGTTTCTTCTTTCGGTAGTAAGCATCGTGGTACAGCACCATCGCCCTGTTCAGGTCCGTTTCCCCCTTGTTGCATTGATCAACATAAAACTCCCAGAAATCGGTCTTGCCGACCATTGATTTCAGGGTGCTTGCCTTTATGTTCAGCAACTTGTCCTGATATGAGGTTTTCTGGGTGGGAACGTTCTTCTTTACGTATGATTCCGTGTGATGCAGGCAGAGCGCCGCCAACTTAACGCAGTCCATGGCGGCCGCGGGGCGAACCACGTCGTGAGGAACGGACAGGCATGTCCCATCCTCATCCACATCGACGTGCATGGATCTTTCCCGTCCATCCTTTATGTCAGTGACAAGGCCAATGCTGATCCTTATGGTCTCTTTGGAAGAATCAGTGGATGTCGACCAGGCTTTGAAAGCGGAGACTATTTTGCCGGAATGGTCTTCGAAATTCTCTTTGACCTTCACGCAAACAGCATCATCGTTGAGATTTCTGCCCCTGGCATCAAAGGCAAGATAGGCTTTTCCGGTTTCTTCGATACA
>MVQP01000063.1 GCA_002067235.1 Syntrophorhabdus sp. PtaB.Bin047 | reverse complement strand
TGATGAAGAACAAAGCAACATGGGCGGAGGCCCGTTCATGAAAAAGAAATCAATTGACATTCAACACAGTTGCTGGAACGCCTCTAGAGGTTCTGCCTCGCCCATTCCACCCTGTTTTCCGGAGTGGCGAAGATGTTTTCGGGGGCCTGGTCCACCTTTTGGATGCGCCTCAAAAGGCCGGTCCTGTTTGCCATCTGGATGGCGAGGCCGGGACGGGCGTTGAGTTCCAGCAGCAGTGGGCCCCTGTAGCGATCGATGACAATGTCCGCCCCGATGTAGCCGAGTCCCGTCATTTCGAGTGAACGCGCCGCCATGAGGAGTATCTTATCCCAGTGGGGCACCTCTATTCCGCACACAGGATTTCCTGTATCAGGGTGACGGGCGACGATGGTTGACCTGTGGACGGCCGTGATGGTGAGGCCGCTCTGAAGGTCTATCCCCGCACCGATGGCCCCGCCGTGCAGGTTTGCCTTGCCGTCAGAGGCGGCCGTGGGCAGACGCACCATGGACATGATGGGGACTCCGCGATAGACGACGACCCTGATGTCCGGCACGCCCCGGTATGTGACGGCGGCGAAGACATCGTCGGGATGGATGAGCGCCTCGATGATCGCCTGATCGTCCTGGCCCTCCAGCGAGAAAACGCCTGAAAGGATGTCCGTTATGTGATATCGAAGGTCAGCAATGGCGATCGTCCTGCCGCTTTCTGTGATGAGATCGGTTTCCCTCTTCTCCTTCACGAGGATGATCCCGCTGCCCCCCGAACCCCGCGCAGGCTTAAGGGCGAAGGAATCCCTGTTGTTGATGATGGAACCAAATTGCCTGACCTCCCCGTGTTTCGCTATGACGCCATACAGTTCGGGTGTGGGGATGTCACTGAGGGCGGCCAGTTCCTTCGTGACAACTTTATTGTCGACGAGAGGGAACCGTGAACGGGGGTTCCGGGCCATAATGACTTCGGCATTGCGGTTGTTCATACCCAGGATCCCTGCTTCATGAAGTTCTCTGAAGGGATGGAGGATCATTGACCGGGACTCCGGAAGGAGCGGAAGCGGACCAGCTCAGACAGGCGGTACCCGGTGTACCGGCCCACGAGGATCTGCAGCCCCATAACGAACAGAATGAGTTCGGGGTAAACGAAGAAGGTGATCTGGAGGACCTCCCATTGAATGATGAGGTACGTGATCACCGCGACCGCGGCGCTTCCGACAGCCGTCTGCAGTGCCGTCTTCGCGCCATGTTCCTCGACAACAACAAAGAAGCGCTCTATCGTCATCGTGAGAATGACGAAGGGGAGGAGACCGACGGCCATGAACTGCCTGAGGCCGAACTTGTTGCCCGCGAGGGCGAGGATGATGAAACAGAATATCACGAGGCTCACAAGGACGGACATCCTGGGGACGAGAAGCAACCGCATCCTGTTCAGGTATCGTCGTGCCGCATACCCGATGGCGATTATCGCCGCGAAGATGCCGAGGCCGTAAACAAGCCCGGTGCTCCGGAAGGCGAGAGCCATCAGCACAGGCATGAAGATGCCGAAGGTCTGGAAACCGACGATGTTGCGGAGCAGGGCGATGAGAAGCGCTCCGAGGGGCACAAGGAGCAGTATTCTGAAGGTCTGCTGAAACTCGGGCGGGATCCTGAAGAGGGACCACACGTCGAGAAACCTGTCGGACCTGCTGACCCTCTCGAAAAAGATGCGCCATCGGCCCATGATGTTCCGGGTCAGCTCGAATCGCTTCATCGAGATCCTGCCGGCCGAGGTCCTGATTGCCGACATCCCTCCGACGCTTAACCGAAGGAACTTCTTCGCGGAGGGGACCACCTTCATGCCCTCAGGGTCTATGTGTTCCCAGCCCTGTCCCGTCCACGCCTCGACCCAGGGGAATGTGGTGTCCACGACTCCTTCGGCGAGGGCCACGCCCTCCACGGTCCTCGCCGGGACATTCACGGCAGCCAGGAGGATGAGAAGCCTTGTAATGTCGTCGTACCCTTCCAACGTTCTATCGAGTTTCGTCAGGTCGGGATCATTGCCGGAACCAGCGGCGCCGGCCCGGGCAAACCCGAGGACCACCTGTACCCGCGTGGAGAGGGGCATGGCGCGCCAGTGACCCGTCAGTCCCTCGATGAGGCCTATCTGCTCGTCTGCGATACCGTAAGGGTAGGAACTGCGGGGGGGTACGACGGTTCGTTCCGTCCCTTCGTGCTGGAAAACGATCGTGGACCTGTACGATATGTATTCACCGTTCCTGGCCGGCTTACCCGACCAGACGCCGATGCGGTTATCATACTCCTTGAGGAGGTTGAAGTTCATCGATCCCGAGCCGATGGATTCCTCAAGTATGATCTGACCGTGTCCCTGTGACGGCAATGACAGGAGAAAAAGCGGGTCCTTCCCGGTGCCCTGCAGAACCCCGTCGAACCGAAAGGTCCATACGTAATCGGGCCGGGCGGGAGTGACCGGATAACCGAGCGAAACGATCCGGTAGCCGACCATGAAAAGAGATATTGCTATCAGCGCCAGCGCGGCGGCCAGTGCCGGTCGTTTCATCTGTCGACCTCTGTGTCCTCTGTTTTCGGCGAATTCGAGTAGGACCGCGAGATATCCACGAGGAAATTGCCCGTGATGACGTTTCTGCCGATGAGCATGGGATATCTCATGCCCGAGCGGTCGTTGAGGTTGACCCGGGCACGCAGCTTCCTGGAGGCGATGCATAGTTCCAGTTCAATGACGGGCCTTCTCTCCCGCGACCCGGAGGTTCGGATGTACCTCCAGTCGACGATCGGGGCGGTGATGGTGGCACCCCCCCACTTGGGAGGGAGGGTGAAGGTGACGATGGAGTCTTCCACGCACATATTCCTGGCATCGAGGGATGTCGTTGCGGCTCCCGTGTCAATGCGGGCCGGGATAGTGAATCCGTAGGGCAATATCCTGACGTATTCCTCGGCCCCTATGACGGGTCTGTCCGGCTCGCCCATGGTATGGTATGGAAAGGAGCAGGTGAGGAACAGAAGTGCCGGGATGAGGAGACAGGAGGCGTGGTTGCCCATTTCCCGGAAGATGTCCTTGACGATCACAGGATGTATTATAGCATATAGCCCCCGCGGGATAGACAAAAAAGCCGCGCTCCCGGCGGCCACATATGGTATAATGAACTCGTACGGACGGAAGGATGACAACGGTACGCTTACCTTCAGTGAGCGGGATGTTCTATCCCGGTGACCCGGTCCTCCTGAGAAAGGATGTAGAGACTTACCTGAAGGGGGCCGAGGTCGAACCCATTTCCGGGCGTGTCCACGCAATAATCTCTCCTCATGCGGGGTACGTGTATTCGGGGCAGGTTGCGGCCTTTGCTTACAAGGCTGTTTACGGACTCGAGGTCGACAGCGTCATCGTCATTGCCCCGAGCCACAGGGCATATTTCGAAGGCGTTGCCCTGTGGGAGACGGGCAGCTTCAGAACGCCGCTGGGAGATATAGCTATCGACGAGAGGGGGGCCCGGGAGATCCTTGAGACAAGCGATGTCTTTGCGGCCAACAGGGATGTCCACAGGTCAGAACATTCTCTGGAGGTCCAGTTGCCCTTCCTCCAGTGTGTCTTCAAGGACCTTCTTCTCCTGCCCCTGCTCATGGGGGCGGCGACGGAGGAGCTGTACGAGAAGGCGTCCGATGCCCTCAGGGAGATGATCTCGGCTTCCCCGTTGCGCTATCTCATCGTGGCGAGCACGGACCTTTCCCATTATCATCCTTATGGTTCGGCCGTGAAGATCGATGCCGTCACGGTGGAGCATCTCAGGAACTTCGATATCGCGGCGATGATCAGGGACACGCGGTCCGAGAAAGCGCAGGCATGTGGCGCGGGACCGATGATTACCGCCATGCTGACGGCCAGGAAGCTCGGGGCCGGGGCCGGCAGGGTACTCAAGTACGCCAATTCGGGCGATGTGTCGGGAGACCGCAGCGGTGTCGTGGGATATGTGTCGGCGGTGTTCTTTGAGGAATGACCGCCAGGGACGGATGGATGGCACTTTCAACTGAAGAAAAACGGAAGCTCAAGGTACTTGTCAAGGACGCGATCGAAGGCGTTCTCTTCGGCAGGGAAACGACCTCCGTCGAGTTGACGGAACCCCTCAAGGAGAAGTGCGGGGCCTTTGTGACGATCAAGAGCTGCGGGAACCTGCGGGGATGCATTGGCTACGTGAGGGGTTATCTTCCTCTCCACGAGACAGTCAAGGAGATGGCGATCCAGGCGGCCTTCAACGACCCCAGGTTTGAACCTGTCACTCGCGACGAGTGGAAGGACATGGATTTTGAGATCTCGGTCCTGACCCCGATGAAGAAGATAGAGGATGTGGACGAGATAGAGGTCGGCATCCATGGGTTGTACATAGAGAAGGGCGTGCATTCGGGGCTCTTGCTGCCCCAGGTGGCGACGGAGCAGAGATGGGACAGGACGGAGTTCCTGGAGTACACCTGCTACAAGGCGGGTCTGCCGAAAGACGCGTGGAAGTCGAAGGACACCGACATCTATATCTTTTCCGCGGATGTTTTTTGAGCAGCGGAATCCGAGTGTTTTTTGAAACAGGGGCCGGAGGGAAGGGATGATCGACAAAAGGACGTCCATTTGGGATGTCCTCGCGAGGTATCCGCAGACCGCCAGGGTATTCGAGGAGTTCGGACTGGGATGTGTCGGATGCGAGGCCGCCCTCTTTGAGAGCATTGAACAGGGTGCGCAGGTCCACGGTGTTGATGTTGATAGTCTCATCGAAGGCCTCCTGAGGACAACGGGGGAAGGGATAGAACAGTGACCGCTGACAGAATCTGTGTCTCATGACCCGCATCCACACCGTGATACTTGCCGCCGGTTCGTCGAAGAGGCTCGGCTTTAACAAGCTGACCTTGAGGATAGACTCGGAACCCGTCATCCGCAGGACGGCAATCCCTTTTGTGGAGGCTGGTCTTGGTGAGGTGATCGTTGTTGCCGGGAGCGATGTCGCCCCCGTTGAGGCGGCCCTCGACGGCTTGAACGTAAGGGTTGTACCGAATGCGGACCACATGCAGGGAATGTCGAGTTCCATCAGGTCAGCGTTGCCGTGGATAACGGATGCGACGGCGGTCTTCTTTCACCTCGGAGACAAACCGTTCGTGAGGAAAGAACTCCTCATCGCCATGGTCGGCCGGTATCGTAACGCGGGCGCGGGCATCATCGTTCCCGTCCATGACGGAATGAAGGGTCACCCGGTCCTTGTGAGCCACGGGCCTTACAGGGAGGAGATGGGCCTTCTCAGTGGCGATAAAGGACTCCGCGAAGTTATAGAAAAGCACAGCGCAGATGTGCTATTTATAGAAGGCGACGAGGGCATCCTTTTCGATATTGACACTGAGGAGGACCTCAAGGCCCTGAGACGGCGGGGATACAGGGTCGAAAAGGGTGTGTTCTGAGGCTGCGAGCCAGAGGAGGTTTAAGGAAGTGCCGGTTGAGGGAAAGAGTGTCACCGGGTTGTCCGTGGTCATAAAGGGGGCCGGCGAAATGGCCTCGGGTATCGCCCACAGGCTTCACCGGGCGGGGATACGCCGCATCGTCATGCTCGATATGCCGAGACCCCTGTGTGTCCGGCGGTTTGTCTCCTTCTGCGAAGCTATCCATGACGGTGTAGCGGAGGTCGAGGGTGTCGTGGGTCAGCTCGTGGATGATGCATTCCGGGTTGATGCCGTCTGGGATGCGGGACGGATCGCCGTCGTCGTGGATCCCGGATGGAACAGCGTCGCGGCGCTCTCTCCTGACGTGGTCGTTGACGCCATCATGGCCAAGAGGAACCTCGGGACCGGAAAGGATGAGGCGCCTTTCGTTATAGGAGTGGGCCCGGGTTTCACGGCTCCCCGGGACGTCCATGCCGTGGTGGAGAGCAACCGGGGGCATGACCTCGGACGGGTCATCTATGACGGTACGGCCGAACCGTACACGGGTGTGCCAGGTGAGATGAAAGGCGCAGGGAAGGAAAGGGTGCTTCGTTCTCCCGTGGCGGGCGCGGTGAAACACGTCCACTGCATAGGGGATGAGGTGAAGAAGGGCGACCTCGTGCTCTATGTTGGAGATGAGCCGGTCTATGCCCCCTTCGACGGGCTGCTCAGGGGTCTCATCCGCGAGATGGACGTCGAGATCGCCGAAAAGGTGGGAGATGTGGACCCGCGAGCGAAGAAGGATTACTGCTACACCATTTCCGACAAGGCCCGCGGGATTGCGGGCGGGGTGCTGGAGGCGATCCTCCACGAGTATAACAGGGCCCCCGGGCAGACTTGAGATCACTCCCCGGGAGTTACAGGGACTGCAGATGAACATATTCCAGATCATCAGGGACAACCTGGAGGCGGGCGGTCGGGGAGTGCTCGCGACGGTCATCAGGCGTTCGGGATCGGCACCGCGTGATGTCGGTGCCAAGATGTACATCGACGAGACGGGACGGTCATTCGGGACCGTCGGCGGAGGTTTGCTGGAACGCTATGTGCAGGAAGAGGCGGCAGGGAAGAAGAATGATGACCGTGCCTCCATCTTTCACATGAAAATGGATTCCAGGACGGTCGCGGAGCAGGGCATGCTCTGCGGAGGGAACGTGGATGTCCTCCTGGAACCTGTGAGGCAGGCACATCGACCTCTCTACGCTCGCCTTGCCGAACTCGGGGAAAAGGGCGGGAGGGCTGTTGTTGTGACCGCCCTGGCCACGGAGGCCTTCGCGAAGACGCTCGTCGAAGAGGGTCTCATGATCACGGGGGACCCCGTAGATGAGAACAGCGCCGCGGGTTACCTGGATCTTTTCGGTGAAAGGAGACCTGTCGTCGTCGGGGAGGGCAGGTTTGTTGTCGAGCCTCTTTTCGACCGCACCAGGCTGTACGTGTTCGGGGCTGGCCACGTGTCGCAATACATCGCGCGGATAGCGGACATGGTCGATTTCAATGTGGTCGTCATCGACGACAGGGAAGAATATGCCAATACTGAACGGTTCCCCGAAGCCGGGGAGATAATGGTGCAGAACTTTGTCGAGGCCTTCGACTCCCTGAGCTTCACAGGGCAGGAGTTCATCGTCATCGTCACCCGGGGCCATTCTCACGACGCGGAGGTCCTTCGGGCGGCCCTCTCGAGGAACACGAGGTACGTCGGCATGATCGGGAGCAGGAGAAAGGTGCAGATGATTTTCGACCTCATGCGCCAGTCGGGCTATTCAGACGAGGTCATCTCCCGGGTGCATGCCCCCATCGGTCTTTCCATCCATGCCGAAACGCCGCAGGAGATAGCGGTGAGTATTGTCGGTGAGTTGATACAGGTGCGGGCCGAATAGAGGATTACCATAATGGATGACGACAGTATCCTCGAGAAACAGCCGGTGAGGGAGCAGGCTGAAGACAGTTCACTCCCCACCACCTTCGACCCCTTAAGGAAGTATCTCTCCGAGGTCTCGCGGTACAGCGTCCTTTCGCGAGAGGAGGAGTTCGAGGTTGCGAGGAGGGTCTACGAGGACAAGGACAGGGATGCCGCCCAGAGGCTTGTCATGTCGAACCTCAAGCTGGTGGTGAAGATCTCTCTGGAATACTACAACACCTATCTTAATGTCCTCGACCTGATCCAGGAAGGGAACGTCGGTCTCCTTCATGCCGTGAAGAAGTTCAATCCCTACAAGGGGACAAAGTTCTCCACGTACGCGTCATTCTGGATACGGGCGTACATACTGAAGTACATCATGGATTCCTGGAGCCTCGTCAAGGTGGGGACGACGCAGAGCCAGAGGAAGCTCTTCTACCGCCTGAACAAGGAAAAGCAGAAGCTGGAGGCCCTCGGGATGTTCCCGGCCCCGGCGCTCCTTGCGAGCAACCTCGATGTGAAGGAAGAAGAGATAGAGGAGATGCAAAAGAGACTGGCCTTTACCGACGTCTCCCTCGATTCGCCCATCCACGATGAGAGCGACGATACCATCATGGATATGATAAAGGGCGGTGATGATGTCGAAGAGATCGTTTCGGGCAAGGAGAAACGGGAGATCCTCACGCAAAGGGTCAAGGAGTTCAAGAAGGACCTGAACCCGAAAGAGGTTTTCATTTTCGAACACAGGATCATGGCGGAAGAGCCGCTAACCCTCCAGGAGATCGGCCAGCAGTTCAAGATCTCACGGGAGAGGGCAAGGCAGATCGAGAACAGGGTCATAAAGAAGTTCAAGGATCGTTTCCAGAATGAGTTTCAGGAGCTTGACCTCTAGCCTCTCCGTTATTTCAGGTTTCGAGGGTTACACCCCCGACGGAAGCAGTGCCCCTATCCAGAGACTCAGCGTGTTGTAGTACGAGCTGACCATGAGAAGGCCAAGGAGGACGAGGAGCACACCGAGCACCTTCACGGCGTACCGGGCGATGAAACCGAATCTTTTCAGCAGAACGAACAGTTTGTCGAAGAGGAGCGCGGAGATGACAAACGGTATCGCCAGTCCGAGGGAATAGAGCGAAAGCAGATAGGTCCCGTGCGAGGTCTTTCCGGCCATGGACGCGACAATGAGGATCGAAGAGAGCGCCGGGCCGACGCAGGGGGTCCAGCCCAGGGAAAAGGTCAGGCCCACGACGAAGGAGCCTGCGAGCCCGACGGGCTTTTGTTCGAGTTGCATCATGTACTGACGGTTGAAGAAGGATATCTTTATGATATCCAGGTAAAAGAGGCCGAGGAGGATGAGGATGATCCCCCCGAGGCGTGTTATGAAGGTCTGGTGCTCGGCGAAGAAACCCCCGAGTAATGACGTGGAGGCGCCCAGGGCGACAAAGACAAAAGAGAAGCCGAGTATGAAACTCAGCGCATGGAAGAGTACCCGCCTCCTGTGTTCCTTCGTGGGGGCGGCGACATCATCCACCGTTATCCCGCTGATATAGATGAGGTATGAGGGGACCAGGGGAAGGATACAGGGCGTGAAGAAGGAGAGGAGCCCCGACACGAAGGCGGCGAACCCGCTCACGTTGATCCCTGACAGGGCGCCGGATTCCATGAGTCGTATCTTATTGGTTTTTTCTTGAGGATGTCAAATGAAATATGCCGCCATCGATATCGGGACGAACACGATACTTCTCGTCGTGACCGAAAGGGACGATAAGAGCGGGGCAGGGGCGTTCCGCGATGTTGTCGATATGTCGACCATCGTGAGGCTGGGGGAGGGACTCGCTAACTCCGGTCGCCTGAGCGGTCCCGCGATGTCCCGGACGATGGAGGGGCTCAGGCGATATGTCGATATCGCTGCGTCACATGGTGTTGAGCAGCCTTTTTGCGTGGGCACCGCCGCGCTGAGGGAGGCCGCGAACAGCGGCGAGTTCCTCGCTTCCGTGAGGGATGCCTTCGGTTTCGACGTCGAGATCATAAGCGCCCGGGACGAGGCGCGCTACACCTATCTTTCCGTGTGTGGCGACCATGTTGTGCGGGCCTCTGCCATGACCATAATCGATATCGGGGGAGGGAGCACGGAGGTGATCAGCGGGACCGACAGGGATTTTGCGGGATACGTCTCGCTGCCCATGGGAAGTGTCAGACTCACCGATGCCTTTGTCTCCCACGATCCTCCTGTCAGGGAAGAAATGGAGCGCGTCGTTGCGTATATACGGGAACATCTTTACCGGGTTGTCTGTCGCGAGGGGACCACCCTTGTGGGGACGGGGGGCACAGTGACGAACATCGCCGCCATGGTGGCCGGGATCAAGATGTACGACAAGGGGATCGTGCACGGTCTTGTCATCGGCCTCGGTCAGCTGAAGGATCTTATATCATTCCTTGCTGGATTGACGAGCGATGAGAGAAGAAACGTCACAGGAATGGAGCCCGGCAGGGAAGATATAATCGTGCAGGGGGCGGTCATATTGAGGGAGATCATGGAACATGGCGGATTTGACCGGGTGAAGGTCAGCGCGGCAGGCGTGAGGTACGGCGTGATATACGAGAGGTGCAGGTCCGCCGTGTAGTCGGCCGCCCTTCGGTTCCAGCTTCCGCGCCCCATTTTTCTATAGACCGTCGTGGTCCTTTTGTGATAATAATCGTACAATGCCATTGAAAGATTCTGCCGAATCTGAGAGTTTACACTGGAAGCGCTCGTAGATATCCTTTCCAAAACGCCTCACATGTTTCAGGCGCTCATCGACAACATCCCCAGTCCTGTTTATTACAAGGACGCAAGGGGGGTCTATCTCATTTGCAACAGGGCCTTTCGTGAATACTTTGGCGTCACCGACGAGCAGTTCATCGGCAAAGACGTCTTCCAACTGCCCCTGAGGCGTGAGGAGGCAAAGATTCATTGCGAGATGGATCAGGAGCTCCTCGCCGGGCCCGGGGTAAGATCCTACGAGATGAGGTCTGTCCGCCGGGACGGTACGGTGCGCTATGATCTCAACAAAAAGGCAACGATCATGGCCGATAACGGCAGTGTGGGCGGCATTGTCGGCGTCATCATCGATATCAGCGAACAGAAGAGGATGGAAGAGGACATCCTGAAGGCAAAGAACCTCCAGTCCCTGGGGACTCTGGCGGGTGGCATCGCCCATGATTTCAATAATCTTCTCATGGCCATCGTGGGCAACCTGTCTCTTGCAAGGATGCACACACCAGACAACGGACGGTTGATGGACTACCTTAACGAGGCGGAGAGGATCGCTTTTCTCGGAAAGGCCCTGACGCAGCAGCTTCTGACGTTTTCCCGGGGAGGGAATCCCATCCGGAGCATAGTCCAGCCGGGCGTCCTCGTGAGGTCCGTGGCCGAGCAGGCGCTGCGTGGTTTTCCCGTTGATTGCGTCTACGACATATCCCCCGACCTCCTTCCCATAGAAGCCGATGAGGACCAGATCAGGCAGGTCATCGAGAACATCATTAGAAATGCAAGAGAGTCCATGCCGGCGGGCGGCAGGATCACCATAACCATCAGGAACGTGAGCATCGCTCCCGAGGACAGGCTTCCCCTCATGACCGAGGACCATGTGCGGATATCGGTAGCCGACGAGGGGACCGGCATCGCTCCCGAGGACATTCCGAAGGTGTTCGACCCCTATTACACGACGAAAGGAATGGGGTCGGAGAAAGGGGTCGGCCTCGGTCTTGCCATTTCCTATGCAATAGTCAGAAAACACAACGGCAGCATCTCCATCGAGTCAACAAAGGGACGGGGCTCGGTGTTCCATATCAACCTCCCCGCATACAAGCACGAGGCGGCACAAGAGGCGGCACGGGCCCGCAGGCCGGCCGGTACCCGCGAAGGCAGGGTCCTTCTTCTTGACGACGAGGAGCTTGTCCTGGAGATCGGCAAGGAGCTTCTGGAGTATCTTGGCTACACGGTGACCACCGTGCAAAGTGGCGAGGAAGCGGTGGCTCTCTACAAGCAGGCAATGGAATTGAAAAGCGCTTTCGACGCGGTGATTCTCGACCTCGCCGTCCCGGGAAGCCTCGGGGGCAAGGAGGTCCTGCGGGAGCTCCTGCGGATCGACCCCGGGGTCAAGGCGATCATCTCGAGCGGATATCTCAACGACCCGGTCGTCGCCGGCTATCGGGAGTATGGTTTTCAGGACGTACTGACCAAACCTTACGATTCGAGTGAGCTCGACGAGAAACTGAAGAAGGTCATTGAGAGGTAAACGCAGGGGTCGGTGAAAGACCTTCAGTTCTCCTTGTTCACCGTCAATTTTTTTCCATCCGTACAAACAGTGATGCAGCCGTCGCGGTCGGTCCGGTAGAGAGGAACGGACAGGGCGGTATAGCGGGCGATCGTCTCGGGAGACGGTATTCCGCGGATACCCGGACCGACGCTCAACACGGCCAGATCAGGCCTGACGGCGCGAATGAATTGGGTGGTGCTGGAATAGCGGCTTCCGTGATGGGGGACCTTCAGAACGGAGGACCTCAGCGGTGCCTGCAACAGGATCAGCGCCTTCTCGATGTCCTCCCCGATGTCCCCCGTGAAGAGAAAGCTCCTGTCGCCCAGGGTCATTCTCAGCACGAGAGAGGCGTCATTGAGGCTATCCTGGAATGTCGTGTCCGACGGCGTCAGGACAGACATGCCGGACCCAAGAGGTAAGGAGAAAGCGTCGCCGGCCGCAGGGTGGAGCGAGGGTATACCCCGCTTCCTCAGGGTGTCCGCGATGTTCTTCGTGGAGGGTTGAACTGCGGGACCGGTCAGGGCCATGTAGGCTCTGACTCCGAAATGGCTGAGAATGAAGCGCAGTCCACCGATGTGGTCTTCATGGGGATGAGTGTTCACCACGTAGTCCAGGGTCACTATCTTCTTTGCCAGGAGGACAGGAGCTATGACGGACCTTCCCGTATCGAACCCGGTGCCGTGGAAACCACCTCCGTCGATGAGGAGGCGCATGCCGCCTGGCGCCTCGACGAGCATGGCGTCGCCCAACCCTACGTCGATGTAGCTGACGCACAGGTCGTTGTTGTGGAAACGCTTCTGCCACGTGACGGACCCCGTGATTACAAGGAGGGGGAGAACCACGACGAAGAAGACGAAACGCACCGGTCTTCGGCTGATGAAGACGAGCGTGAGGAGGGCGGCGAAATAGAGGAGTGCTTCGGGAAGGTTCGGGCGTATCGCGGGGTAGATATACCCCTGGTTCAATATGTTGAGCAGGCCGATGGTGACCTCGATGACCTCTCCCGACAGGCGCAGGAGGTATCCACCGAAGGGCGCGATGAGGCCCGCGAGGGCGAGCGGTGTGGAGATGAGGCACATGAGGGGCACGGCGACAAGGTTGTAGACAAAGCTCAACGGGTTGAATCCGTGAAAATGATAGAGGACCACGGGTAGAGTCCCGATCGTGGCCGCGAGGCCCACGGCCACAAGCGACAGAAACCATCGGACAAGGCGACTGGTCCTTATGAGCAAGGGTCGGATAATGCGGCCCGTGAGGATGATGAAGAGAACGCTGCAGAATGTTAACTGGAAGGAAGGGGTGAACAGGGAATGGGGAAATATGAGGAGTATGATGAGGACACTGAGGAACAGCGCATTCACGGTGTGCCCCCTCCGTTCGAAAAAGAGCGCAACCATGTAGATGACTATCATGATCGTTGCACGTATGGTGGGGAGGCTGGAACCGGCGACAAGCATGAACAGAACGGTGAAGGGTATGGTCGCAAGGGCGGCCCATGCGCGATCGGCACCTCTCTGACGCATTCGGGAGAATGCACGGAAGGCAAACCGTGCGATGAAGAAGAAGAAACCGGCCACGACCGCGAAGTGCGACCCCGATATGGACAGGATGTGTGATGTTCCCGTCTCGAGGAAGAGGGTCCTCGTCCCGTCGTCAAGGCTTGCCGTGTCTCCGATGGTCAGTGCCTTGACGATCGGGGCATGCCGTGTGCCGCTGTCATCGACCCTTCCGGCTAGGTACCTTCTCCAACCGTCTATCAGTCGCTTTCCCGGCCGGGCGGAGAGTATCTCTCCGCGGATCTCGCAAAAGGTCCCTTCAAGCCTCTTCACCCATCTCCACGAGAGGTGATGGGGATTCCTGAAGGTGGGAACAATGTCTCTCAGGGCACCGAGTACGACCAAACTGTCACCGATGGCGGAAGGATGGTCGGAACGGATGAGGGCCCGCAGGCCCGAGAGATGAAGAGGTTCCTCGATCCCTATGATCTTCGCGCCTTTCGATGACTCGACGACGGTGCCCCGGTACAACGACGGACCCGCATCCACGATGGGGGGAGGCTGATCGAGAAGAATCAGGGCCGGCCTGAGCATTCCGGCCAGGAGGAAGGCGGTGACGAGCGCCGTGCCTGCCGCCCGGAGGAACCCCATTCTGATCAGAAAGGGAATGGCGACGAGCACGGCCCCAAGGCCGATCAGCAGAGGTAAAAAGGCTATTTGATGGAGGGCCTCAGCATATACGCCGGCGACAAAAGCAAGGACGCAGGCTATGAACAAGCCTTGAGGATACCCGTGAGAAGGAATTGTGTGTTCGTTCCCAGATCGGCCACGTAATACCCTCCTTCGAGAACGCAGAAAAGCCGACGATTTGCCGACATGAGAGAAGAGCCGACCTTGTGGTAATCTTCGCCGTACAGCATCCCGCCCCAATCACGGACGTAGGTGTCGAATCCCACCGAACACCCCAGGATATCGTAGCTGGAAGCGTCGGAAAGCGCCTCCTCAAGGTCTTTAAAGAAGGCCTCCCGGGAACGGGCGTCGATATTCCTGAAGGTTATCCGCGGGTCGGAACGGACGATGTCGTGGGTCCCGTTACCGTAGTGGAGGTCGATATCCACAATGAGGGCACGTTCGACCGTATCGTGCGAGAGGAGGTTCTTGATCGCAAGCGCCATGTTGTTGAAGAAACAGAAACCCCCGTTGAAATCATGACCGGCATGATGCCCCGGCGGTCTGACGAGGGCAAAACAGGGTTCTCTGAGCGCCGTCTCAGCGGCCATCATGGCACCGCCAGCGGCAAGGATTGCCGTATCGTAGACCTCCCTGGTGCGGGCAACGGTCTTGATAAGACTTTCACTGTGACACATCTCGAGGTCCGACAGGGTGCAGGGCTCGGGTTCGATGAACTCGGCTATATCCTTGATCTTCGATTGAATGAACTCTACCCGATCAGGATTCTCGCAGTCCACGGTAGGATAGTCGGTGAGAAACCTGGGGCTGTATATGGTCTTTATCTTCATCATGACTTTATAAGAATCATAAAGCGAAGGGCAAGTCAATGGGGAAAAGACGGGGGACAGGGAGCGGGGGACGGGGCGGGGACAGGGGTCTTGATAGGTCCTATATCCTATTGGTCCTATTTCTTCGCGAGGGCTCTTTCTCCTCCCATTTCCCCTTCCTCAACCCTTTCCCTGCGGTCCCATTCGTGGTATAGTCTTAGCCTGTCATGAAACGAATAATCGTAGGCACTGCCGGTCATATCGACCATGGCAAGACGACCCTCATCAGGGCGCTTACGGGTATCGATTGTGATCGTCTCAAGGAGGAAAAGGAAAGAGGCATCACGACGGAACTCGGTTTTGCGCACTGGCACCTGGATGACGACCTGCTTGTCGGTATCGTCGACGTCCCGGGTCATGAGAGATTCGTGCGTCACATGGTTGCCGGCGCCTGGGGAATAGATACGGTGCTTCTTGTTGTCGCCGCTGATGAAGGGGTCATGCCGCAGACGCGCGAGCACCTGGACATATGCGAGATCCTGGGACTCAGGAAGGGGATCGTCGTCATAACCAAGAAGGACCTCGTCGATCAGGAAATGGTCGAGCTGGTGGAAGAGGACATCAGGGATTTCCTCAAGGGCAGGGCGCTGGAGGGAGCCCCCGTGGTGGCGGTGTCCGCGACGACGGGAGAGAACCTCGATCTCCTTAAAGGCATGCTCCGCGATGTATCGATCGGGATCGAAGAGAAATCGAGAGAAGGCATATTCCGGCTGCCCGTCGACAGGGTGTTCACGCTTCGCGGGTTGGGGACCATCGTCACGGGGACGTGCATCTCAGGGTCCCTTTCCGCGGGAGAGGAAGTGGAGTTGTTCCCTTTCAGCAGGAAGGCCAGGGTACGCAGCATACAGGCGTATCACGAGGATGTGAAAGAGGCCAGTGCCGGCCAGAGGATTGCCCTCAACCTTCAGGGCCTTGACAGGCAGGACGTCGAAAGGGGAAGCATGGTGGCGCGCCCCGACACGCTCCTTCTCACGTCGCGCATCGATGCCTCCCTGCGCCTTTTGAAGCTTCCCATAAAACCGATACGCCACGACAGCATACTGCGCTTCCATATCGCGACGACGCAGGAGGAGGCGCGCCTCGTGCTGCTTGACAGCGATCAGATAGAGCCGGGCCAGGAACTGTTCGTGCAGTTCGTTTTCAAGAAACCCATCGTCGTTCTTCCCGGTGACAGGTTCATCCTGCGCGGTTCCTATGCCATACAGACCGTGGGCGGCGGAACGGTGCTCGACATCATGCCTGCGAGACACAAGAGAAAGTCAGGTGAACTCGGGAAGATTTACCGGATCCTCAGCGAAGGGACGGATCTGGAGAAGGCTGGCTATCACGTGTCGAAGGGCTGTTTTCAGGGTATCAGACAGCAGAGCCTGTCCGTGCTTACCGGCAAGGATATTCCTTCCATCGAGAGGATCGGGGAGGTCCTCCGGAAAGGGGCCGTGGCGACCCTCGTTGGCAAGACGTATCTGCACAGGAATTATTTCGACTCATACCAGGAAAAGATCATCGCCTTCGTGGAGGAGTATCACAAGGCGAATCCCTTGAAGATCGGGATCTCGAAGGAGGAGCTTCGGTCGCGCCTTCCCGCGACCGACGTCCAGGTGTTCCAGGCGGCGCTCGATGGGTGTGTCACCTCCGGTCTCATCGTCGTCGAGAAAGACCGCGTCAGGTCCCGGGACCACGCCCAGGGCACCAGCCAGACCGACGAATTCGAAAAACGCGTCCTTGATGCCCTCCTGTCGGCAGGATTCACTCCTCCCGGTCTGAAAGACCTTGCCGGGATCGTAGGGGTCACCGAAAAGAGCACGCGGGAACTTCTCGAGCGCCTTGCCTTCAGGGGCGGCATTGTGAAGGTGGGCCAGGACATGTATTTTCACCGGGACATGATCGAAGAGGTAAAGGAAAAGGCCACGAACTATCTCCGCAACCACCAGGAAATGGGCCCCTCGGACTTCAAGTCGGAGCTCAACCTCTCAAGGAAATTCCTCATACCCCTCCTCGAATACCTCGACCAGATCAAACTCACGATCAGGAAGGGGGACAAGAGGGTGCTGAGGGGATAAAGACCGTTTCAGGTTTCAAGTCTCAGGTTTCAAGTTAAAAACAATGACGAGAAGTTTCCTGTAGGACCGGAACCTTTACAACTCGAAACACGCAATCCGGAACCCGCAATTGTCTTTTGCCTGAAACCTTGTATGTTACTCCCAATGGAATATCACAGGCAGTCCATGATAAGAAGAATGAAAGTAAGGTTACCGGCGT
>MVQP01000062.1 GCA_002067235.1 Syntrophorhabdus sp. PtaB.Bin047 | reverse complement strand
CTTCGTTCATCGGTATATCCCTCCTTGCCATGTTTCCTCCATTCCCGGTTGTTGCTAATAGGAATGGCAGGATCATAATCGGTTTGTCCACCGACATCCGGCAAAAAAGTGGGGAATTAACCTGGCCCCACCAAGTGGGGAATTACCTTGGCCCTAACGGGCGTTTAGTGGGGATATACCATGGCCCTCGACAACATGCGTGTCATCCTTCACGGCCGCGCGTATGCTGCCGACAATGCGCATCCGCTCCGCCTCATCGTCGGTCCGCAGGTAGATGCCGATATCGATGCTGGGGTGGCCATGCAGCGTTCCTTCCGAATACGGGCCATATAAGACGGCCACCAAGACTCTGTTCTCTGCCCGCAACCTTTCAAGAACGGCCTGTATGGGAATGATCCTGTCATGGATTGTCTCATTAGCGGCCCTGCGGAGCTCCGGCGCCCTCATGTCCGTTCTCTTCATGAACCGGTCCACGTCTCTCCTGAGCCGATCGGGCAGCTGCAGGGCAAGCGATGAGAATCCGATAATCCGGTCGCGTTCGGTCTCCCACACGTGCGGCGGGGTGAGGCAATAATCCCTGAGCGCATCCATGTATATTGTCGACGTCTTCCCCAGAATGCGCTGCTGGCCAAACGCATCGTCCAAGTCCCTGAGGATACCCTCCATGTCGTAATAGATGCGGCGGATCGTCTCCGCCATGGCCACGAGGTGGCGGTCAGCCCCCGGTCTGTCCTTGTCCCGCCTGAAAAGATCCAGCAGCTCACGGAGTCCGGTGCGCTGCCTGTCGAGCTCCCGATATGCGTCCTTGGATACTTTCGTTTTACCGGCCACGTCGAGCATCCTGACCCCTTTGCCCTGTCGGCCCTTGCCATTACCAGACGATATCAAGGCTCTTCCTTCCCGTGTGTAACACGAACATGGCGGCCTTCACGCCAGACGTCGTTTCCAATCGGCGGCATCAATTATACCTCTCTTGTATGCTGGAAAATGGTGCTGTGCAGATTTCACTGGATACATTTCCAACCACAAAATGGCTGAACATCGATTACACGGAACGGCGCGGCCTGCTTGGATAAGCTCCTGCAGATTCAGGGAACCAACCCGTCTCAGCGGTCAGTCTTCTTCCTGGAGCTCCCCTTGACGACTTTCTTCCCGACCTGTTCCTTGGTTGCTTCAACAAGATTGACAGTCGGCAGGATGAACTTTTCATGCATGGAGTTCGCTGTTGCCTGGGCCACAACGCCTCTGGCAATCCCATAGAGAATGGCGAGACCGTTCAGCGGGATCATTTTCTCGATCATCTGCTCGTCAGTCCCCTTGGCAAAGCTAAAAAAACCGGTAATCCTTAAGAACACATAGTACGGATTGGCTTTGAAGTCTGCTTCCGACTTGTTGACCTGCAGCTCAATGGTAATCATGAACTCCGGAAGCTTTCCTCGTCTTTTCACGTTCATGGAAGCGGTAAGCTTCGCCTCATGAGTACCCTTCTTTGGCTCCTGGTACTCCGGGTTAGCCTTCACATGGATTTCGTCGACAAAGTATTGGTCAATCTTAAGCGACGGCGGTGAGGAATTCATCATCAGGCTCCTGCTTCGATGTCTTATATACCTCGGTGAACCGACCCGGACTTAGGTCCTTCCGCTTCGGAGACGTCTTATAAAGTTTGATCGCCAGTTCGACATCCTTCGGGCAAACTTCAATGTTGACGTTACATCCAAGAGACCTTGCGAGGGAGGCCATGGTTTTCAGGGTAACGTTGGTATTGCCGCGAAGCAGTTTCGTCACAAACGCTTTAGATACTCCCATACGGGCAGCCAGTTCCGTTCGGTTCACGCCAAGCTCTTTCATGGCAGCAACAATCTGTTCCGTCAGGTCCAGAATCAACTCTTCCGCATAGAACTCGGCATCCTCCCGAAAGGCCTCCAGTTTATCTTTGAACCATTTCTCGGCGTTCATCTCTTCTTCCCCTTCTTATCTTCAAAATATTGTTTCCGTATGTTTACCGCCCTTTCAATCTCACTTTTCGGCGTGCTGTTACCCTTCTTGATGAACCCGTGTGTCAGTATGATCAGTCGGTCCTTGTCGCGAAAACAAAGCAATCGCACCTGAAACGACTTAAATTCCGAAATATCAACACCTTTAAGCTTGTGGAACCTCTCGGGGTTAGCTGGTAGGCCATGGTCTGCGGATTTACGGAGCAGGGCGACAACTTTCTCCTGATCTTTCTTCTGCAGGTTATCAATGAATTCAACAACACGAGATCGATCACCATGGGTAACAGCATATATGTCATACTGTCTGCCTTTATATATTATCGCTGTGTCCATAGAATAATTAACCTAAAGGTTAATATTTGTCAACAACAAATGTGAAAAGTCCCACAAACTAGAGAACAATCATGATGACGAACTATGAGGAATAAATTACTTCTTCTGTATCCTTTTTGCAATAGTTGCTTTCCTTTTTGCGTTCTTTTCCGAAATGACCCGAGAACCGTTGAGGGATTTTTGATGTTTTCCAATGATATGCTACTATAATACCCAGGAACTCAACCATGCCCAGACTGACGTTGTTACAGAGAGATATTGACGAGATCAGCAAAAGAAGAGCCGTTTTGCTCAAGAAGGCAGAAGAAGTCTGTGAATATCTGGCCAGGCTGGGTGTGAAAGAAGTCTACATCTTTGGATCAATTCTAACGGAGAAGTTCGACGCTCATTCCGACGTCGACCTCGCGGTTGCCGGGATCCCCTGGGAGCATAAGTACTGCGTAGAGGGGACCATCGAGGACATACTGGGGACGGAGGATTTCCATCTCGTCTACATGGAGGATGCCCCGGACTACATCGTGAGGAGCATCAAGGAAAGAGGGAGACGATATGCTGGCGCCGTTTCTTGACATCCAGATCGAACTGGATAGAATACGGAAAGAATGTGAAAAGCTGCGGAGAACCAACGAACTGTTCCTCGCCGAGACGAATACAGAAACAAAGGAAGCCTACGGCTCCATGATGGCGCTGGTACTCCACGGTGTCTATGCGGGGGTTGAAAGGGTCCTCAGAGATATCGTTCGGTACTTCGATGGCCAGTTGCCCGTCGGTAGTGATTGGCATGCAAAGTTGTTGGTCAGAGCCTGTAACCCGAACCCCGGTGTACGGGAAGCTGTTATCAGTGAAGGGGCTGCCGCAGAACTCGCCAATCTGAGAAGCTTCAGCCGCCTTGTCGAAAGCATTTATCAATCAAACCTTGACTTTGACAGGGTGCTTTCGATGTCAGAGCGCGCGCTGAAGGTTGTCCCTGCTGTTATAAACGATATCGACAGTTTTATGCAACCGAAGCACGGTCCGGTTCTTTAGACAAGATGCGGGCCAAGGAGGATGAGCATGAAGAGACCATTCCGGATCACCTGGAAAGAACCGACCGGCGAGACAACAACCGTCAACATTGAGGCGGAGAGCAAAGGCCAGGCCCGGCGGATCTTCATCCAGCGGGGCGGGAACATACTGCGCATCGTGGAGATAGAGGATTCCCAGGAAAGAGCTGCCGGCCACGAACCTTGATGCCATGGAAGATTCCTGCCATACTAACACAGCAGGAGGCATAAATACGCTTGTAATCAGACTTTCACCGGAGATCGAAAAACGCCTTGAGGACCTGGCGAAGAAGACGGGAAGAACGAAAACCTTTTATGCCAGGGCCGCAATAACTGAATATATCGAAGACCTCGAAGATATCTACCTGGCGGGAAAAGGCCTGGAAGGCATACGAACCGGCAGGAGCAAAACCATTCCCACCGAAGAGAGAGACAAAGGAGATCCACCCCCATCAAGGAAACCCCTGTTCTCCATGGCGAAGAGCGGGACGCAAGAGGAGCAGGTGGTGAATGTGGGCAAAACTCTTGACTCTTTTGTGATAAGAAAGGATAATGTATCCAGTCACAAGACAACACAGAATATATCCCCCGCCTTTGCCCTGCAACGGCGGGTAATGATCTCCGGGGGCTTGAAGGCGACTTCAATCCCCTGAACTATTTTGAGGGGAACGGCATGAGTGAAGACGGTGGCAGTCTTTATGCCAGGGACGCGACAACCGGGTAATATGCAATTCATCTCTAGGCGCAGAAAGTTACCTCGCCCCCTTTGGGTTACGGCTCAAAGGGCTTTTTGATCTGAGGAGACAACAATGGCAAGGAAGATCAAGGAAACCCCCATTCTCCATGGCGAAGACGCCAGGAGGTTTGTGGAGCAGATCTCGCGGAACGAGCGCGAGCCAGCCCCGCGGGAAGAGTACGAACGGGTGATGGCGAATTACCGGAAGGTGAAGACCGCGGTAAAGTAAGGCCTCGTCGCCAAACAGATCCCCCAACACTCCAGCTAACTTCTCTTCCTTTCCGAAAATCTTGCCCTTTCGAGCCCACATCGTATATACTATATAGGATATACGATGCAACATGGAGGATACCATGCAGAAAGTTCTTCTTTCATTGCCAGACCGTCTGGCTGAAAGGATGAAGGCCGTAATACCACCCGGCCAGCGGAGCAAGGTTCTGGCGGACCTTCTCGAGACCGAGGTGAAGCGCCGGGAAGAGGATCTCTATCAGTGTGCCCTCGGCGTTGAGAAAGACCAGGCCCTCGGCGAGGAGATGAAAGACTGGGACGTGACCGCGGGAGACGGCATAGACGATGAAACGTGGTGACATATACTGGGTGAACCTGGACCCTTCTACGGGTTCGGAGATCAGGAAGAGACGCCCGTGCGTGCTCATCGGAGCGACGCCCGTCAATGAAGCAAGGCGTACCGTTGTCGTTATCCCCCTCTCTTCCGTCGGGAAACCAAGACCCCCGCTGGCCGTCCCGGTTACATGCCTTGGCAGAAAGGCCGTTGCGGTGTGTGACCAGATCAGGGCGGTGGACAAAACCCGTCTTATGGAAAAGGCGGGGGAGATCTCCAGGGAGGACCTGGCGGAGATAGAGAAGGGCCTGCGCCAGGTGCTGGTGTTGTAATCAGATGAGGGAACCGGCCAAAAGATAGTCGCCAATTTCTACTTTGCAACTTTCTATTGAGCTTTGAACCGAAGGAAAGGGAAAGTCTAAGGCGCCGTACGGTTGGGAGAGCTGCATGAGCGGTTCGCTGGACAAAGGACCACACGGTCGCATTCTCTCACTACTAACCACCTACACATCTTCGACCTGTGGCGCAGGGCTGGAAAACCGACCCCTCCTCTTTCATCTTCTCTATGCTTCATGCTTGTCTGGCCAGAACATATCTGTAACAGCAGTTCAAGTCTTGCGAGAGATATCTCCACTCTTGTCCGATGCCATGTTGAAACGGGGTGCCGATACCGGTTAATTTTCACGCTTGTTCTTGAATTGTCCTGTAGCTGTAACAGGAGCAATAGCCCGGTTCCTGTTTGCTCTTCCTTCCGTCCCAGTGACGATTGCTCCGCCAATATCTTCCAGAACGTCCGCAACGCGGATGTCATTCTTCTTTTCTTGGTTTCCCATCCGAGGGTTCCTTAACCGCCTTGTGCATTGCAGAGAAAAGGTGTCTCTCCAGAGGTTTGGCTTCTTTGATCTCCCTACAGCTCATATCTTCCCCAGGTCGGGCTTCTGGTGGCAATCTCCCGACATCCCTCAGGCATGCGCCCGCCGCGTCTTCACATGGATGCGATGAAGGCCGTTCGGCCAACCAAATGCCCCGCTGTGCTTTAATCTTATCCGGTCTAACCGTAGTATTTTCCCATTCTCTCCGGCTGGTACAGCACCTCAAGTACCTGCACTCTTTTCCTCCCCGCCGGGACCTGCCACTCCACGACATCCTTCTCCCGGCAACCGAGAAGAGCTGCGCCCGCCCGACCCATAACGGATATCGCGTTGGTTTCAATCCTATTCCCCGGAAACACAAGGGCAAACGTATGTTCCTCTCCGGTATCGACGTATCTGATGCGGACGACTGAGTTCATGGTAATCGTATCACCGGGGACATCCTTTGAACACACTATTCGGGCACTGGCGAGTTTTTGTTCGAGAACATCGGCGCTGTCCCCGCCGGAAACCGCGATGTGGGCCCGCAGCCTCTCCATGTCCAATTGTGTTATGCAAACCTCTTTTGGCTTCATCTCATCCTGCCTCCAAACAGACTTTTCCTCCCGATTCTGACCATTCCCGCATGCGCCTCGTGGTTGCCTTCCCCTGATCGAATCTTCCTTCCTCTACAAGGTTTCCGTGCCTGTCGTACGTTGCATGGAAGCCATACGGTTCTCCGTTCCTGTAGTGCAACTCTGATTCCACGTTCCCGTTGTCGTGATAGCTCGTGAAGACCCCATGCAGTTTTCCGTTCTTGTAGTGTGCTTCCAGCCAGAGCAGGCCTTCCCGCAGGTATGTCTTCGCGGGACCATGTCTCATTCCCCGTTTGTACGTGCTTTCCTCGAGCGTCTCTCCCTCCGGGTAATACCTCGTACTTCTGCCGTGAGCGCGGCCGTCCCTGAACTCCGTTTCTTCCCTTACCGTACCGTTTCCGTAGTACTGTCTGACGACACCGTCGGGGATTGAGCCGGAACAGTAAACAAGAACGCCGTTGAGATTGTACGATTCGCTGGCAACCTGTTTGTCACCGCAGTAGTACACAACCAAAAAGCCTCTCCTTGTGGCAGCGACAACCTTTGTCACTTCCGATGTCACGCAACTCGTTCTTTCAGCATTCATATCAACGAGACCTCCTTGACCTGGAAACTGTCTCCTGTCAACTCAAAATGCCCATTGCCAGCCATGGGTGCCGAGCTTCCTCGCCCATCCAGAGCAGGATAGATGGTATTGCCCGGCGAGGTGGAGTTCAACGAGTGACAGTGTGACAGCGTCGCACAGAGCTCTCAAACGTATGGTCCCGGAGAATCTTCGGAATTCAGAGCAGTCTTCCGGTTTCCGAGGCCTATGGTTTTTTACTAAAAGCAAAGAACGTGCCAGCCGTACAAGGAATCGAGTACTTGCAAACGGGGCATTGCCTGCAGTTGTGAGATCAGGCCCAGACAGGTCGGGCCGGGAGGCCACCGGAGGTGTTGCATCACCAGGATGTGTTGCATTTTTCGACACATCGTTACATTCGGCAACCATGCTTCTCAATGTGTTTTCTCGGATCCTCCTTTCGTGATTTCGTTTCGGTCCCAACCCTGAGAACACCTTCCCCGGGGAATTGACGAAAGGCATACGTACCACACATCTGATATGAACACAAAGATCTGATCGCGTGATTGCGTCCATATACCATGGAGTTCCGGGATGTCACGAGGTGCGGCACGGTAGCACAGAAATTGCACGGAGTGAGATACTAGACGTGGCCAGAGTTGCGAAGGGAATACCCGTGTTGAGAAGGGAGGGGAGAACAACTGTGGCTAGAATATTCCACAGTATAACTCATGCAAGTATACACATGGACTCTTGCTTGGAGCACATGGGAGGCCGGGAACAAGCATTGGTTCTCATGATCGCGATCCAGGCATACCTCGACATGGTCCGTTACAAGAAGAGTCTGTCAAAGACATTGGCTGAGGGTATGCAACGGAAGGTCAACTTCCAGGTCGAGCAGCAATACCGCTATTCGGTTGTTTTCTTCTTGCACCCCTGGGAACCGTCGGGGAAGAGCTACGGAGCATATCTGTTTTCCCTCATAGGGAAGGAATCACTCTTCAGGAACCTTCAGAAGAGTGCACGCTGCCTGGAAGCCGAGATCAAGGCCATGGAGAGACAACTTGATATGAGGCTGCCGTCTCCTTCATGACGCGTGGTTGTCCCCAACCCTGGTCCTCCAGCACGGCGAGTCCCGGAGACATCCAGCCGGAGAATGCGGTCTGCAGTGTCGCACTGACAGGAGATTGCTGGCCAGATTGCCGCCGGCTGTCGGTCGTGTTTTGAAGGTATTGGCAGGAGAAGACCAACGGGCGGGAAGAGAGCCGGAGGCTTGCACAGTCCTGGATATCCCCCTTGCATGTCGCCAGCGCAGGGAAACGAGAGAAGGTGGAAGGGTTCCTTGTTTGGACGACCGGCAGGAGGTAAACGATGCAGCCATTGAGAATACGGAAAGACGAAATCGTGTAGATCATTGATCGTCAGGATTGGGTACAGTTGAGAGAAGTATTCTCGTGTGGCTGCACCGAACTACTTCCCGAACTCGACAGGAAAAGATGCATTCTAGCTTTCAGGCCTTTACCAGAGAAGGTGTCGTCAGAGGTCTTTTCTGATCTGGATTCCGGCCACAAGGATGAACTCATGGAGGTTCTGACCGACGAAGAGATTGCACAACTTCTTGCAGGTCTTCAGCCTGATGCTCGAACATGCTTCTTGGCGGAGCTCCCCGACCAGCCGGTGGAATCCCTCATGGACCGTTCCTTTGTCGCCGTCTCGGCGCTTAAGGATCGGGAAAAGGCAGCGCACCTGCTTCAACACTATCGTCTCGACGCGCTGCCCGTCGTGGATCGAGACGGCCCGTTGCTGGGCATTGTTACTTTCGATGACGTTTTAGGCATTTCCCAGGAAGAGGCCACCGAGGACTTTCAGAAGATCGGTGCCGCGGCTCCACTGGAAACAAGGCATAGGGACGCGACTGTCCCGTCGCTTTACCACAAGCGGATAGTGTGGCTTGCGCCCCTACTCGGTGTTAACCTGATCACTGCGGCGATCATATCTGCCGACAAGCATATAATTGTCGCTTGTGTAGTCCTCGCTTCATTCATCCCTCTGATGACGGCGAGTGGCGGGAACGCGGGTGTACTGCCTTCAACTCTGGTGATACGCGCCGTGGGAACGGGTGAGTTGCCACTTGAAAAATGGTTCTGGATACTCGCCAGAGAGGTGGGCGTTGGTGCCATGCTCGCGCTGACAACGAGATTGCAGGCAGAGAGTGCCCCCGGAAAGTCTCGAGAAGCAACTCCGGAGAATAACCGTATTCCTTCCTGGGTGATCCTTGGGTTTCCCGATTTCGTGACAGCTTGGATGCGGGCCTCAGGAAACGGTTTTTCCCAATGCCTCCGGCAGGAAGCGTCGGATATGCTTCTCGACAATTTGCCGCGTGATCTCAGCGACCTGGTATTCTCCAGCGTTACGTTCTTTGCTGCCATCCGGGACTATCGTCTTTTCGAGGACCCACACCATCTTCTTTTCGCTGTTCGCAACAAAAGCAATGACCGGGTGTTTCGCAAGACCGGCGGGCTTTGTCTTCCTGGCGGCTATGATCAGACTGATGTGGCGAAGCCGCAGATATCCGCTGTCGCTTATGCTCTGCGATTCCCTGACAATGGAGGATTCGTGTCCGCGTGACCGGAGTTTCATCGATATTTCCTTCATGACGGGCTCGATCACAGCGGTCATGATGTGTTCGGCATCCTTGAGAAAGAAATACCTGTCAAGGGCCTGCCTCAGCGTCGGCCAGGCCGCCCGTTGTTCATTGCCGGATCCTTCGTGAAGCATGTCTCAGCCTTTAACCACCCTCGCAAGCTTCCGGGGTTTCTCAGCGCAATTGGCGAACATGTGGCACCAGAATTTCATATCGGCCGCTCCGAGGTCTGTCCAGGAGGTCCGGATGTGCTTGACCAGGATGGTATCATCGAGAAAGTCGAAGAACCTCATGTACTCGTCATTGTTGAAATCCCTGTCCAGATAATAGATATCGGGTTCGCAGCCCGAACTCACCATGTCAACAAATGTTAGGGGAGATAGCCTCGATCGATTGCCATAGCCAAGGTCTATCCCGTCCACAAGCTTGTCGAGAACATCGGCGGGATGAGCTGCTTCGATAGGTATCCCGTGTTTGTCAGAGTTTTCTTTGAGCTTTGAAAGAGCTTCGGAACTGAAACAAAGGGGCACCATGTACGCGGGAATCGTGTATGGTCCGTAATAGCCCTGCTTTTCCAGGTAGTATGCAATCTGACCATGAATCCCGTGTGGAAAGAACAGATTATTCAGGTGTGGTTTGAGAAGCTTGCCGAATAGCTTCTTTATCTCGTTCTTTTTCATTCTGGTCATCTCCCAATTGGACTTTCCGGTCCTTTCAATCAGAGCTTTTCCTCTGTCTTCGGTTGCCTGTCTTTCTTCTGCTGCATCTGCTTTGCCTGCTTGCTAACCTTCTGCTTCAGTTTCTTATCCTTGTTCTTTTTTCCACCCTTGTCTCCCATTGTGGACACCTCCTGTTGTGTCTTTCTGACGCGCACTAACGTCTCGGGTCCTTCAGCATCCGAGACGATCCAGCCAATACCTACTCCTGGAAGCTTTCCAATCTCCTTCGCCGTGACGGGTGCCGCAATTTGCCCAACGCCTTGGTCTCGATCTGCCGGACGCGTTCGCGGGTGAGCCCGAAGAGGTCACCCACTTCTTCGAGAGTTGACTCGGTTCCCTCGCCTATCCCGAGCCGCATCCTGATGACCTTCTCTTCCCTGGAGGTCAGTGTGGAGAGAACCCTGTCGACCTCCTCCTTGAGAGAAACACCTACCAGTTCCGCAAACGGTGAGGGAACCGCATGGTCTTCAATAAGATCGCCGAGCCTGGTTTCGCCGTCCCCGATCGGAGTTTCGATGGATACAGATCCGAAAGGCGCCTTCATGGTCCTTCTGATCTTCTCCAAAGGGAGGCCGGCCTGCAGCGAGATCTCCTCGAGGTTCGGTTCCTCGCCGAATTCCTGGACCAGATAAGCGGCAGCTTTATTGATCTTGCTCCTCAATTCAAGCACGTGGAACGGTATCCGGACGGTCGGTCCCAGACACGCTATCGCCCGGGTTATCGCCTGTCTGATCCACCATATTGAATACGTGGAGAACCTGTAGCCCTTCCGGTAGTCAAATCTTTCAGCCGCCTTCATGAGGCCCACGTTGCCTTCCTGGATGAGATCAGGGAACGACAATCCACGATTGAGGTACTTCCTGGCGACATTGATCACAAGCCGCAGGTTTGTCTCAACGAGCCTGCTTCTGGCAACCCTCAATTCACTCTCGATTCTGTCCAGTTTCCTGAGTTTTCGCACTGTGATGCCCCCACCGGCACCATTCATCCCCCTTATTCGTTGCCTGGTCTTCCTGATGATTCTCACGACAATCTTGTTTGTCAGTGTCAGGTCGAGCAGAACCTCTTTGAACTCCTTTTCAACCAGCCCCAGCTGGCCAGCAAGTTCCTTACTGTCTTGCATGCGAGTTCTCGACAGGGCTTTTGCTATTTCATTCCTCTTCCCGTGAAGGCCCTTCAAGGTGTGTATGCGGCACACCGTTCTACTTCTGAGTTTCTCCCGGATCGTTCTGGTGCAGTCCATTTCGTCAATAGCGTCAGTCACATCCGCTACGCTTATGGTTTGTTCTTCCAGTTTCAGGCCTATTTCGGAAAGTTCGTTTACTGCCTCCGGCAGTTCGAACAGGGAGATCCGTGCCTTTCTCTCGGCTTCTTCGATCTCTTTTACTATCCGGTGTTCTTCGTCGGACGTGAGTACCGGCACGTTTCGCACGTCTTCTATGTAGGCCGATACGATTCTGTGATCCGGTTCAGGCCCCAGCCGCTCAATCCCTTCCCCCTGTACATCCCGGTCCTTGCGCGACCCGGCCCCGGCCCAAGTCGTTTCGACCATGTCAGTGCTGGATTCCGGCAAGAACGCGACCGCGCCTTCCACATCCTCGGAGGAATAAGTCTCGCCGGTAAAAGGATCTTGGACGTCGTCGTGCATGACAGAACTGTTTTTCTCCATTCCCGTCGCGTATTCTATCTCAACAGGACCACGTCTTCATCGCGAATCTGGCACGCGCCTTCTGCACGTAGAGCTTCTGAAAGGCGGCAATACCTTCATGACCTCTTCACGCGTTATGATCCCCGGGGCTCTCCGGCTGATATACAACCTTCATAATCTCCATCCTTCTCTTGCCGGCCGGAACCTGCCACTCCACGACATCCTTCTCACGGTAGCCGAGAAGGGCTATCCCTGTGGGAGCGAGGATTGATACCCCGTTGTTCTCGGCCTTCTCTCCTGGGAGAACAAGGGTGAATGTATGTTCCTCACCGGTATCAACATACCTGATACGGACGACGGAGTTCAGGGTGATGACATCGCGAGGGATATCCTTTGAACGGACTATCCGCGCCCTGTCGAGCTTTTCCTCGAGAACATCGGCACCGTCCCCGCCGTAGACCTCGATAACAGCGCGCAGTCTCCCCATGTCCTGTTGTGTTACGTAGAGCGCTTTTCTCTTCATCGTGTCCTGCCTTCCGGTACGTCTCCTCTACCCGGGCCGCATCGCGAAATGGCTTTCCCGCTCTCATCGAATTCTACGCATGAGACGAGCTTGCCCTGTCTGTAGTTCTCGACCCGTGAAGGAAACCCGGTCTCATGAAAACTGCGATATGTGCCCTGCTTCTTCCCGCGAACGAATTTTCCTTCTTCAACCACAATTCCATGTCTATTGTATGCAACGTATGAACCATGGAGTCTGCCGTTTACGTATTCCGTCCTGTTGTCAACGGCGCCATTGTCGAAGTAGGCCGTAAACGGCCCGTGGAGGTTGCCGTTCTTGTAATTCGCCTCCATCCAGAGCAGGCCGTCCTGCCGGTATGTATTCGAAGGGCCGTGCAGCACTCCACGTCTGTAGTAGTTCTTCTCAAAGATCTCTCCGCCTGGGTAGTATTCAATGCAAAGACCTTGTTCGGAACCGTTCTTGAACTCGGCAGACCTGTGCAACTTGCCATTGCTGTAGTATTCGTTGACGATGCCGTCAGGGACAGTACCCGACCTATGAATGACCGTACCGTCCTGCCGGCACACTTCGCTGGCCTTTTCATCGTTGTCGCGGTAATAGACCGCGAGCAACCCGTCCTTGACATAGGAAACGACCTTTGTGATCTGTTCCATCCTGCTAGATCCATCATTATTCATTGTGTCAAAACCTTTCTGTGGCGTTGTTCTCGGTGTCTTTATGACCATAGCGAAGCAAAGCTCGTGCCAGCGCGATAGGCCGGTATTATTGGTCCGATCATGGACAAGAACCGGTGTTGCGATGGGTTATGCGATGATTAAGGGGGGAATTCCAGGAAACGGTCCGTCTCGTCACAAAAGGCGGTGTTGCTTCCTGCAACACGCCGTTACATTAAGCAACCGATCTGGATGTTGTTCGCATATCACATCGAGATCTCTTTGAGGAGGGCCAACTCATCCAGCGCCCTGCCCGTCCCTTCGGCCACTGCAGTCATCGGGTTGTCGGCAACATGGACGGGAACCTGTGTGACCTTCTCGATCAGGAGGTCAAGGTTCTTAAGAAGGCTCACCCCGCCGCTCAGGACGATTCCCGTGTCGACGATGTCCGACGCAAGTTCCGGCGGCATCCTTTCGAGAGCGATGCGAATTGCATCGGTTATGGAATTGATGGGCTCGGCTATCGCCTCACGGACCTCGGGCGATGATATTCTCAACGATTGCGGTATCCCGTCCATGAGGTTCATGCCGCTTATCTCGATGGTCTTCGTCTCCTCATCAACACCGGAATGGGCGGAGCCAATGGTGATCTTCACCCTCTCCGCCGTCTGGTCACCGATAAGGAGATTGTACTTGCGCCTGATGTAGTTCACAATGGCCTTGTCGATCTCTTCGCCGGCGATACGGACCGAGCTGCAATAGACAATGCCGGAAAGGCTGATGACAGCAACTTCGGTCAGGCCCGAACCGATGTCCACGATCATGCTCCCGGCCGGCTCCGTGATGGGCAGGCCCGCCCCGATAGCCGCGGCCATGGGTTCTTCGATAAGATACACTTCGCCCTTCCCCGCGGATTCAGCGGCCTCTTTCGCTGCCCGCTTCTCTATGGGCGTGACGTCACAAGGAACGGAGATAATGATCTTCGGTTTTGCGGCGAAACTGCTGTAACCGATCTCCGTCAGAAAATGCTTCAGCATGGATTGCGCGGACTCGAAATCGGAGATGACGCCGTGTTGCAGTGGCCTGCTCACATTAATGCCCTCCGGCGTCTTGCCCAGCATGTCCTTAGCCTTTCCGCCGGCAGCAAAGATCCTTTTCAAGCCTCGGGTGCCATTGCGCACGGCAAGAACGGAAGGCTCATTGAGAACAATGCCCCTGTTTTTCAGATAGATAAGTGTATTTGCAGTTCCGAGGTCAATGCCGATGTCTTTCGACGGCGTGCTGAGTATTGAAAACACCTGCTGTCTCCTTTTGCCGCAGGACTGTGAGAATACAAGGTCCTATGCCATTCTGATGCCACAAAGCCGCGACAAGAGGAACATATCGACAAGATCATCAGGCGTCGAGTGTCTTGCGTATCTTTTCAAGAACGTCTTGCAGGGCCAGCGGTTTGGGGATGAAATCGAATTCCCTTTCCTCAAGACCCTTGCTGAGCACAATATCCTTCGTGTACCCGCTCGTAAAAAGGACCCTTACGTCTGGATTGACCCTCCTGATCTCTTCGTACGCCTGCCAGCCGTTCATTCGGGGCATGACCGTATCGAGAATGACAAGGTCCACGGGTTGGAATTGCCTGAATTTCTCTACCGCTTCCCGGCCGTCCTTCGCAGTCACTACCCTGTACCCGTGCGTCCTGAGAGCTTCGTCCATATAGCCACGCACACTTTCATCGTCCTCGGCCACAAGGATCGTCTCGCTGCCTGTAATGTTGGCAGGCGGCTCACCATGTGCATCTCCGGTCTCTTCCGGCATAGCGGGAAGATGGATGCTGAAGGTGGTTCCGCGACCTGGTTCGCTGTCCACCGATATGTGCCCTGTATGCTGCTTTACGATGCCATACACGATCGCCAGGCCGAGTCCCGTGCCCTTGCCGGCATCCTTTGTGGTGAAGAAGGGGTCAAAGATGCTGTCTTTGGTTGCATCGCTAAAGCCTGTGCCGGTATCGGAGATCTTTATGACGACGTACCTTTCCTTCTCTCCAGCCCATTGCGCCGCGTCCAACGGGTCGTTCGCATCGAGGGTGGCCGTTTCTATTCTGAGGGTCCCACCCCTGGGCATGGCGTCCCTTGCATTCGTGACGAGGTTAAAGAGTATCCGGTCGATCTGTGACCTGTCGGCCATGACCATGGTGCTCTCATCGGTCAATGATATCGAAAGCTCGATATCCTCGGTGATGAGCATCCTGAAGAGCCTGCTAGCTGACCGTATCGCCTGGTTCATATCCATCGGCGCGCGGGCGAGGGACTGCTGACGGCTGAGGGCAAGGATGCTTCTCGTCAGGTCCGCGCCCTTCCGGGCCGCAAGGAGGATCTCCTGCACATAGGGATAGAGAGGATCGGTCTTCTTCATCTTGAGCTCGATGAGTGATGCAAAGCCCATGAGGCTCGTCAGCAGGTTGTTGAAATCGTGCGCGATACCTCCCGCCAGAGTTCCAATGGACTCTGTCTTCTGCGCCTGGCGCAGCTGCGATTCGATGCGTTTCTTCTCGGTCACGTCCTCCACCACACCTTCATAACAGGCGACGGATCCGTCGGCCTTCCGGATAGTGCGGACGTTCATCCTGATCCATACCTTGCTCCTGTCCTTCCGGTAGAGCCGCGCCTCAAAGCCGCGGATCACGTCTTCTTTATCGAGAAGCTCCATGTAGCGCCTGCGGTCGGCCGGATCAACGTACAGCTGCTCACCGATATTGGTTATGGTCGTTATCATCTCTTCCGACGACGAGAAGCCGTGTATCGCTGCCAGTGCGGGATTGACCCGCACGTATCGCCCTTCAGGCGTGCTCCGAAACATTCCCGTGATCGCGTTGTCATGGACATTGCGGTAGTCGTCCTCGCTCCTGCGCAGGTTCTCTTCCGCCAGTTTCAGGTTGGTGATGTCCTCTACGGTCCCCTCGTAGCAGAGGATCGTGCCCTCAGCATCCCTCACGGCGCGGGCATTGAGGGATGCGGAGACAAGAGACCCGTCTTTCTTCAGGGCGGGGAATCTGAAGCTATGGACAAAACCTGAACGCTTGACGATTTCCTGGAACGAGGTGCGGTCATCGGGGTTCGCATACGCGTGCGTCCGGACATTCAGGTTGCCGTTCGTCACCTCTTCCGGAGAGGAATATCCGAACATCCTTGCATAAGCCGGGTTGACTTTTATCAGCCTCCCGTCGGGGGTCGTACGGAACATACCCTCAACAGCGTTCTCAAAGAAGGACTGGTAGGTGTGCAGGTCTTCTCCGATGATAGTGTTACGCGCGATCTCAGTCATGGCCAACCCCAACGCAATTGATATTGAGTGGATCCAACCCTGTTTCAGTGGATCCGCACCCCGGTTCCCGGGGCGTCGTATTATTCCCGGTTCTATGATCCGGTGGCATTTCAGGTTCTTATCGCGTATGCTTTGGGGCACTCCTGTATCCTGCGATCCGCAACCTCGATGGTGTCGGTGAATGCCTCCTGGAGAGCTCTTTCTCCGGTGGATTCCACGACTTCCCGCATGGCCAGAATGATCGACGCGGCTTTCAGACCGGGATAGTTCCGCATTCTCGGTATAAGGGAACGCAACGCGGTTGCCGCCGCGACCCTGACCGTCGTCTCCATGTCCTTGTTCAGCATGATCCCGGAGATCGCCTCGATGAGCACATCCTTGGGGTTCGCAATATCCCCGCAATATTCGAGTATCGTCCCTATGGATATACCGTCTTTCTTCGACTGGAGGATACCTGATATGCTGTACTGGTATTTTGCAAAACCAGAAGGGCCCTGCTTCTCGTAGACCCGCTTCAGCATTCTCTCCCAATCATGAACCGTGTTCGGAAGACGTGTTCTCATATATCCTCCTTGTTGCTTTTTGTGAACCCCCGGGGTTGCCCGGGGGTGTGAAGGCATGAGCTAAAGATATCTGGGGCTCCGGCACTTTCCGGGGGTTCGCACATTCAACAGCAAAGCGCGTGCCACTATGAGCCGGGTTGATTTTCCGGTAGATGAGGCTGGGTTTGGAATGATTACCGTTGCATTATTCGACACAGAGTTGCATTTTGCAACTGCCTACTCTACTGCGCTATCTTGAGCCTTTGTATCATGCGCCACAGCGAGGTGCGGTTGATCCCCAGTATCTCGGACGCAC
>MVQP01000061.1 GCA_002067235.1 Syntrophorhabdus sp. PtaB.Bin047 | reverse complement strand
TACTTTCATTCTTCTTATCATGGACTGCCTGTGATATTCCATTGGGAGTAACATACAAGGTTTCAAGTTCCAGGCAAAAAATGTCTGTACCAGTCAGCAATTGTGTTGACAGCCGATCCCCTTTCGCCGTTTCTGTTTGGAAACCTGAAACCTGAAACCTGAAACCTGAAACCTGAAACCTGAAACCTGAAACCTGAAACCTGAAACCTGAAACTGTCTTCTTACGTCTTTATGTACCTGATCCCCATCCAGAGGCCGACGAGGGCGAAGATGACCTTGAGGTGGAACTCGGGTACGAGGTGGGCGAAGCTTGCGCCGATGTAGCCGCCGATGGCGGCGCCCAGGGCAAGGCCGAGACCGAGATGCTTCGCGACGTTGCCGAGCCTGTAATGCGTGAAGGCTCCCATGGCGCTTCCCGGTACCATCGCGAGGAGCGATGTGCCCTGTGCGAGGTGCTGGGGCATGCCGATGAAGATGACGAGGAAGGGCACCATGATACCGCCGCCCCCGACACCCATCATCCCAGATAGAAACCCCGTGAAGGCGCCCGTGCCGATGAGAGTCGCGTAGTGCAGAAAGGGGCCGACGTGGTAAGACGACTTGAGGATGGCGCTCTTGAAGACGAGGAGAAGGGATACGACGACGAGGAACCAGCCGAAGGCCCTCTTCAGCTGCTTCTCCGGGAGTGAGTGGGCGTAGAGGGCCCCGAAGCGGGCGGTGATCATGGCGCAGACGGCAAGGACAAGCGCCGCCCGCCAGTCCGAGAACCCGTGGAGGCCATACGTGACGGCGCCGATGAGGGCGGTGAAGACGATCGCGAGAAGGCTAGTGCCGTGGGCCTGGTGCTGGGTGAGCCCGGCGAGTATGACCATGAGAGGGATCATGATGATACCGCCTCCGAGCCCGATGAGACCCCCGAAGGCTCCCCCCGCCAACCCGATCAAGAGACCTTTTCCCTGACTCCTGTAAAAGGATTCCGCCACCATGCGAAACCAATATACCACGAGCGGACGGGTTTATCCATCAACGAAAACGGGTCAATGACAGAGGTTCGTCGCAAGTCACAGGCCAGAAACGGTCACAGGTCACAAGTCCCAAGCCGCAAGTCTAAAGGCAGCAACCAAATTTGCCGTCCGCTGAACTGGAGCGCTCACGAAAAGCGTTTACAAGGCTCGTCATTCCGGCTTTAGGCCGGAATCCAGAAGACATTGCCGGCAGCAGACCCGCCGGCAGGGGAAGGACGGCAGGTTCCGGTCCAGACCTTTCCGTCTTTCCTTCGCTCACTTTCCGTCATGGGAAGGCGTTTCCTGGTTCCCGGCCTTCGCCGGGATGACGGGAAGGAGGGTGGCCGGTGCGACGAAAGGCATTTGGATCCCAGGAGGGAATGATTCGCAGAGCTGTCGATGCAACCGCCGAACAGCGCACGAGGGGTCCGGTTGTCAACACAATTACCGACTAGTGCACGTTGACAGCCCATCCCCTTCCGCCGCCTCTCTTTGGCGACCTGCGACCTGCAACGGTCTTTGAGGAAAGAGAAAGGTTGAACTGTTGTCGGTCCTAACATATGATATTTCTGTGTAACACATGATACTTTCACGGAGCGGGGATGACATGAAGCTGCGAGAGGTTAAAGAGGTGCTGGATGCGGAGGTTGTTGTCGGTAACGATCAGCTCGATATGGAAGTGGAGAAAGGTGCCTGCGCCGATCTGATGAGCGATCTTCTCGTGTACTGCAAGACGGGAAGCCTCTTGCTGACCGGTCTTACCAACCATCAGGTCATTCGCACTGCGGAGGTTCTCGATGCGGCCGCCGTCGTCATGGTCCGCGGCAAGCGTCCCCAGCCGGAGACCGTCAAGCTCGCGGAAGAGCTGCACATCCCGCTCCTGACAACGCAATACATCCTCTTCGAAACCGTCGGCAGGCTCTACATGAAGGGCATGGCCGGCTGCATCGAGAAGGCCGGCGAAGAACGGGATTTTTCATAAACCTTCCATCGTATCGCCCGGCAGACGATCCATCATCTGAGGCAGACAGGGGTACCGGTCTTGAACCTTGCGGAGGCCTTTCACGGTGCATTGCCGTGCGCCGTCGCGGTCCCTGCTGTTCACGGTGGCGGCCGCCGGCCCGTGGCCCCGGGGCCGGTCAGTATGAGGGTGAACGAGATTTCTTGAGAAACATTGCGATAAGTTCTTGACCGAACGTTATAGCTGGTGATATATAACAAGCATTATATCACACACGATATAACGAACGTCCATCATAGTGAACTCTATCGCTCTGGAGCAAGGCATCATTTCTTCTCCATGGTTCTTCTCCGGCCAATCCTTCAGATGCAGATAGCCGTGACGTAACGGAGTGTTTCTCCGCCGGCGGAAACCCCGAGTATCGGCGGGCTGCGCCTCGTGACCGGGAAAGCTCTGGTGTGCGTTATATACTACCATTTATAACGCGTGGCAGGATCGCCCGGGATCGACGTCGATCGGGGCGGAATACAAAGATGGAAAGGGATCCTATGACGATCAGACCGGCTGGAAGGGTACCCGGAGCAACACGTCGTGTCTTCTGGGAACGCAAGGCCGGGGAGTACACTTCCCCCTTCGACGAAAGAATGCTCTCGTGGACCGAGAAGGTCATAGGGATCGCGGAAAGGAGAGGTGTTATCGTGGACGGCATGCGTCTTCTGGACATAGGATGCGGGACCGGCGGGTTTGCCCTGCCTCTGGCACAGCGGGGCGCTTCGGTCACCGGACTCGATTTTTCCGGGAACATGCTCAAGAGGCTCGCTGCTGAGTCGGAACGCCTCGGGATCGAGAACGTGAGGACGGTCAGGAATTCCTGGAAGACGATCGACCTGGCGGGCGCAGGTCTCGAGGGTGCTTTCGATATCGTCATCAGCGCACTGTCAACGGCAGTGGAAACGGTGCGGGACATACTGAAGATGGAGAGGTGCTCGACGCGGTGGTGTATCTATGTGGCCTCGGGAAAGGTCAGCCGCAGCAAGGCATGCAGGGAAATGCTTCTTGCCATTGGAGCTCCCCTCGACCCAAGGCCGGATATCCGGGATATGAAGAAGAGGCTGGAGAGCATGGGGAGAAGGTTCATCTACGAGTCCTTCACCAACAGCGTGGAATATGAGAAGAGCGTGGAAGATGCGGTCAAAGAGCTCGCGGGCCGTCTCGAGGCGGCCGGAGTAAACCCCGACATGAAGGAGATCGGGGATGCCGTGCGGCGCTGCCGTGCGGGGGCCGCAGGCAGAAAAGGGATGATACGGTACAGGCGGTGCTTCGACACGGGCATTCTCATATGGAGGGTTGATGAAGGTTAGCGGGCTCCTGGTCTTCGTCGCATTGTTTCTCACCACGCTCTGCGCTGTCTCGCAGGGGAGGGAGATCATTGATATGGCCGGACGCCGCGTCACCGTTCCCGACAGGATCAGGAAGGTATGCACCGACTGGCCTATCATGATGTACCTCGTCTATGCCGTCGATCCCACGCTTCTCGCCGGCCTGAACACGCCCTTCACTGAATACCAGAAAGAGTATGCGCATCCATCGGTCCGTGCATTGCCCGTAGTGGGAGGGTTCTTCGGGCAGGGGCGGACGGCGAACATGGAAGCCCTTTTCAAGGTGAAGCCGGACATCGTCGTCGCCGAGATATGGGGAAACCTCGCCTTGAACAGGAAGTCGGAAGAACTGCTGGCCGGCCTCGGCATTCCCGTCGTGTACGTGAAGGTCGACGTCACTTCGGACTACATGGATGCCTTCCTCTTTCTGGGCGGTCTGCTGGGGAAGGAGAAGCGCGCCAGGACCCTCAGTGACTACGGCAAGGCTGCTTTCAGGGAAACGGCCCGTGTCGTAAAGTCCATTCCCGTGGCGGAAAGACCGAGGGTCTACTACGCCGAAGGCGCGACAGGGCTGTTCACGGAATGCTCCACATCCTTTCATGGCGAACTCATCCGGCTGGCAGGCGCGAAGAACGTCCACACCTGCAGCGACGGCCGGTTGAAGGTAAGAGGCATGGAGGCCGTCCCGCTTGAGCAGGTGATGCGCTATGACCCTGACGTGATAGTCACCATGGACCGGATCTTCTACGCGAATGTGTTCAAAGACGAACGCTGGCGGGGCGTGAAAGCCGTGAAGACCGGAAGGGTCTACCTGTCTCCCGGGTTCTTCCTCAACTGGTTCGACAGGCCGCCTTCCTTCATGCGGCTTCTTGGTCTCAAATGGCTCACGTGGCGTCTCTATCCCGAATCCTACCGGATAGACATGGTAAAGGAGGCGCAGAGATTCTACCGGCTTTTCCTCGGCGTTGACATGCCGGAGGACAAGCTGAAGAAGGCACTATATCGATGAACGACCGGGGAGGCATGCATTCCGATACCGAAACGGGGATCGTTCCCGTGAACGTATATCGCATGGGCTCTTCTTTCACATTCATTTCAAGGAGGCTGACACTATGTTGAAGGTTTTCCGTTTCTTTCTCGTGATTCTCATGTTCCTGGTCTTGTTCCATGGGCCGGCATCGGGGGAGAATGCCGGACCGGGGACGCAAACCGCCGCATCGCCCGGGGACACTGCACAGGGCGGCAGCCACGCCCTCACCGAGATCGTTGTAACGGCGACGAAGACTGCGACTCCGGAGAAATACTCGCCCTTCACAACCTACTCGGTTGACCGGCAAGATATTGAATCCCAGCCTGATTATTTCAGGGAGAACTTCGGCCAGCTCATTCAGAGCCTTCCCGGAGTCTACGTGGGCCAGGCCACATACAAAACGGCCCCCTGGGTCAATCTTCGGGGAACGGGCGATTTTAGTGCCAGGACCTGCCTGCTCGTGGACGGGGTGCCCGTCGGATCCTCCCAGATGCTCACAAATTCCATCAACAACAACGACATAGAGCGTGTCGATGTTGTCATGGGCCCCTCTTCGGCCCTTTACGGCGCGAACGCATCAGGTGGTGTTGTAAATATCATCACGCGGCAAGGGGTGAAAGGCATGGAGGCTACGGTGTCCTATGGATACGGGAGCAACAATACGAACCGGCCCCACGCCAGTATAGGCAATGTGGTGAGCAAGGGAGACAACCGGTTCCACTACTATTTCTCCTATTCCGGTGATTATTCCGACGGCTACAAGAACACCCCCATAGCGAGCACTCTGGATATATACAGCAAGGGACCGGGCTTCCTCACCACCGCCACGGCCGAAGATGCCGACTACAGCAGCACCTACTTTGCCGGGAAGGTCGGCTGGGTTGGCGGCACCGGCGCAAATCTCACCGTTGCCTACAACTATGCGAATCTGAATGTCAACGGCGGCCAGCCGAACCTGATCCCCGTCGACAGCGGGAAGCAGGGAGTGGGGAGTCTCCGCCTCCAGGTTCCCATAAAGGACATCATGAAGGTGACCTTCACGCTCGGCCAGCAGTACTGGGACAGACCGGCCAAGACGAACTATGGCATTTCCAAAACCACCTCGGGGCTTGTGTACAATTATAACAGGCGCTACTCGCAGGAATCGAAGGTCACAAGACTCCCGGTGGAGCTTCAGAGCGATTTCAATCTGGGCAAGAACAATATCCTGACCGCCGGGGCTTTTTACAGCAAAGAGAAGATCAGCTCTGACAGGAACAACTGGGTCACCGGGGCCGGCATTTCGGAGAGCGACTACAAGACGGATCAGACGGCATTCTACCTTCAGGACCAGACCTTCTTTTTCGACAAGAGACTTTCCATCATCGCGGGGATCCGGTATGATTCCTGGAAATACTACGACATATACGACAGCGCCTCAACCCAGCAGCATCCCGAAGATTTCTCGAACAACACCTTCACCTACCGCGGCGGCGTGAAGTACCAGATCAACAACGAGCTTGCCATCAGGTCGTCCGCCGGTACCGCCTTCTATCCGGGCCTGGCGACGTGGTATTTCCAGAACATAAACACGGGCTCAACGCGGCGTGAGCCAAACCCGAACCTGAAGCCGGAAAAGACGTGGATGGTCGATCTGGGACTGGAGGGAAAATACGATTCCACAGGGACGTCCTTCAGTGTCACGCCGTATTACGGAAGGATAACGGACATGGTGTCCGGGCGCTACGATCCCCATCCGACCCTTCCCGGAGTGCAGATCATACGCTACAGCAACGTGGGCGAGGCCGAGATATACGGCGTGGAAACACAGGCGAGCCAGCGGATCACGGACCATTTATCGGCCTTTGCGAACCTCACCCTCAACCATTCGTATATAACCGAAGACCCCTCCAACAAGGGCAACCAGGTGACCCATGCACCAAACTACACGGGAAGCATCGGGATAAAGTACGCGGACCCGAAACTGTTCAGCGGGACCCTCACTTTCCGTGCATCGGACAGCATGTTCTATGACAGCGAGAACACACGTCTCCCTTATTACCACATGGATCCCTATCAGACCCTGGATGGAAAGGTGTGGCGCGACTGGAAACTCACGGACAGGCTCACGTTGAGGACTGCCCTGACGGTGGAGAATATCTTCGACAAGGAGTTTTCCCCGGAGTTCATCTATGCCAATCCCGGCCGCACCATCCAGGGGGTGGCGGGCCTCAATTATTCTTTCTGAGGTTATCAGCCCCTGTGCGAGGTGTGCTATGAAAGAAAGCCGACTGAAGAACATGGACGAGGCGCTCCGTTTGTTTCTCGATGCCGTCGTACCGACGGACCGCACCGAGAGGATACCCCTCGAAGACGCCGACAACAGGGTGCTGTGCAAGGATATCGCAGCACCCCTCAATTACCCCCACTACGATCAATGCATCCTCGACGGCTACGCGGTGAGGGCACAAGACACAATCGGCTGCGATGCCCGGAACGCCAAAGCGATGTCGACGGCGACGCAGGGCAGGGTGGGGAGAGGTCTTTGCATGTCGGTCCACACGGGAAGCGCCATGCCGCCCGGCGCGGATGCCCTTGTACCTCTCGAGGATGTCATGGAAAAGGATGGCCGCATCCTGGTGCTGAAGGAAGTCAAGGAACGCGAATGGGTATGGTCGAAGGGCGAGGGGATAACGGCAGGGGGTGTTGTCCTGAGGGAGGGCATGCAGCTCAAGCCCACGGACATCGCCATGCTTGCCAAGGTGGGCATAACCCGCGTCGACGTCTACGACAGGCCTCGGGTGCTTATCATACCGACGGGAGATGAGTGCGTCGGAAGGGACTCGAGCCTCAGCCCCGGATTCGTTTACGAGGTCAACGGGCTCATGTGCTGCCTCCTTGTGAAGAGGTACGGAGGCAACCCCACGCTTCACGATATCGTGCCCGACGACAGGGGAAAGCTGGCCCACGCCCTGGCGGGATGTCAGGAGTACGATCTGGTTGTCACCATAGGCGGGAGCTCTGCGGGGAAGCGCGACCTCATGGGCGAGGTCGTCTCCTCCATGGGGCGGGTATTGTATCACGGTGTCGCCTTCCATCCCGGCAACCACATGGGGGCCGGGCTGATCGAGGCCGGGGCGTTAACGAGGCCTGTCGCCTTTTTGCCGGGCTATACCGAATCCTGCGCGGTGAGCGCCTTCATGTTCGTCGATCCCGCTGTCAGGAAGATTGGCCATTACCCTCCTTCGCGATACGGGAGCGAACCCGTTCAGCTCACCGGCGACCTGCCGACCCCTGTCGGCATACGGGCGGTCAGAAAGGTGAACGTCCGCGACGGCAGGGCAAGACCGGTGAAACTGATAGCGGAATCAGCGGACCCGGGCACGTACGCGTACATCATCGTCCCCGAAGAGACGTCGCTCATCGAGGGCGAGCAGACCGCCGAAGCGGTATATCTTGAATGATGGGGGTAGGCGCTTGACCGGGGACGTACCGGGAACGAAAAGGATCGCCGTGCTCTACGGGTCCAAATACGGAAGCACGAAGCGCTACGCCGCCTGGATCACGGAGCAAACGGGCGCCGACCTCTTCGATCTGTCAGAATTCGATCCGTCGCGCCTTGAAGATTATCCGGTCATTCTGTTGGGGTCGCCGGTATATTTCGGGCGAATAAGGCACATAGGCTTCATTAAACGACACTGGAAGGTCCTCGAGAGAAAAAAGGTCGCTGTCTTCTACGTGACGGGGATCCCGACCGACGACGTCAGGCAGGAGAGGATCGTTCGAAAGGGTCTGCCGGACAGGATACGGGAAAGGGTGGCCTATTATCCTCTGCGCGGAGCCTTCGACTACCGCAGATTGCACTGCATCGACAAGCTGTTGATGAGCTGGCCGAGGGTCAGGCTCTACGCCAAATGGCGGATAAGAAGAGATCCCGCAGCCAGGCAGTTGCTGGACCGTTTCCTGAGCCTGCAGGATTGGACGACTGAGGAGGCGATAGTACCGATAACGTCCTTTGCGAGATAACAATGAACATTTCGAGGTTTCCGCAGGGACCATATCTTCGCAGGGTCTATCTGTCGTATCGCTGAAGAGTACATGGACCGTTCAACCATTGGAAAGGCCGAAACCAAACCCTTGAACGGGTCCTAGGGATAGGTGATGTTGTTGGTGACGGCCCAGACGGCGGCTTGAGTGCGGTCCGTGGCGCCCGTCTTCGAGAAGACATTTCTGAGGTGGGTCTTGACGGTGTCCTGGCTGATAAGGAGGATGTCGGCGATCTCCCTGTTGGAGAACCCCTGAGCCACCAGACGCAGGACCTCGGTCTCCCGGGGGGTGAGGGAAGCACCCGGGTCGGAAGGCTCGCGTTGCGTATCTCCCGAGGGCACGGATGCGTTCATCTTTCGGAGCGCCTCTTCCAGTGATTCCACGTATCGCCTGTGGCCGAGTTCGCTCTTCTTCTCCCTGTCCATAGGTATGAGGATCTCGAAGACGTGCTTGACGGAGCCCTTTTCATCGAATACAGGATACGCGCGCACCTGGGCATAACGGCGCTCCCGGTTCGGCAGATCGAGCCACCTCTCCATGACACAGGGCCTTTTCGTATCGCAGACGATCCTGAGCATGCATACCGGGCAGGGCGTATCCCGCCTGCGCCACACCTTGTAGCAGGGCTTCCCGATCATCTCCGCAAGAGGCGTGTCGACCTTGGCCGCCATCACGCTGTTCGCCCACAAGACCGTAAAGTCACGGTTGAGTACGTTCACGGCAATATCGGGAACATTCTCGAAGACCTCCTTGAAGAGGTTGAGGGAGATATCAAAGGGAAGGGTCTTTTCTACCATGTGTTCTTAAGGTTTTTTCAACGTTCTGTCGTGCTCACCGATGTTTCTGAGAAGGATGCCGTCCTTGTAGTACTCCCACGTTATCCTGATACTCATGGTTACGCTGGCTTCGAATATCTCATCACGGCCTTTTATCTTTTTTGTCCTCAGTGACGGATGGGACGGGTTTTCCGCAAAGAGACCGAGTTTTTCCTTCAAGGCTTTCTTTACGTCATCAGGCAGTTCTTTCACCCTTTTGAGAAAATGGTCGGAAAAGTAGATATTCAAACCTTGCCCAACCCCAGCTTATCGAACAGTTCCTCTTTGCCGGAAGCCTTGTGCAGCTTGCCTTCCGCCTTCTGTCTGTCGACCTCACGTTCCTCTTCCTGCCATTCCGGGCGGTAGAACCACGCCTGGTCCTTGGGTACGACAACGACCGGCGTAATGATAAGCCTGCCGTTCTTCTCCTCAATTTCCAGCTTGTCACCGACCTTCAGATTCAACTTCTTCACCAGCCCCCTCGGAATGGTCACCTGTGATTTCTGCTTCAAATCTACTAACATACTGACACCCCTGTCTAACTGTCAAACTTTCCAATACGATTCTACCTCAGGAGGCATTGGAATGCAACTGATAAGACAACGGACAGGAACCGAGGGATGAAGTCACAGGGTCTGGAGGATGGGGTATAGGACATGGAGCATTGGGTATAGGACCAATAGGACCTATGACTACAGGGGGGGATGAGGAGGGACAGGTTGTTTAAGGATAAGGATATTATTTTCTCTCCCGCCGGGACGGCGGGACGAGAAGGCCGCCGGATCTTGGTAGGCTCCGAGATCCGGCGGCAGTCTTTTCTCTCTTTTCTCCTCTCTCTGCGTCCTCTGCGAACTCGAGAGAGGAGCGAACGCGACGAACGGGCGAGAGACAACGCCTTTGAGCCGCCCCTACTCCTTCCCCTTCTTCATATCCCTCGCGAGGGTAATGATGAGGTGGTTTCTGTTTTCGAGGCGTTTGTATTCTATGTTGCTCGAGAAGCGTTTCATCGTCTTGGTCGTGGGACGCGGGGCGTCGGGGGTGGGGCCGAGGGCGCCGATGAAGGGGTCGTCCTCGAGGAGCATGTTGAAGGGCTTACCGGAATCGACGAGGGCGAGGACGAACTTCGCGAACCTGTCGAGGTTGCAGGAGAGCTTCACCTCCCCCGGCACGTTCTCGAAGGTAAAGGCAACGATATTGGTGAGGGCCTCCGTGAGGACGCGCCGCACCTCCTCGATGCGTTCGTCGGTGAACCCGCGCTGCCGCGCATGTGTGCAGGCGAATTCGATGAAGCCCCCCATGGACTCCATCGACGCTTCGGCGGCATACTCGCCAAGCAGTTGATAGCGTCCCTGGGCCTTATTGTCGTTTGTCCCGTTCTGTCCTTCCATCTCACCCTCCACGACAATTCCTATCGTATTGTTTCAACCTGAAACCTGAAACCTGAAACCTGAAACCGTCTTCTTGCCTGAAACCGTCTTCTTGCCTGAAACCGTGTTTACTGTAGTCCAGATCGGGAAAAAAATCAATTCGCGGCGAGGCTCTCTGTGTCCACCGCTGTTTCGATGGCGGCTATGAGGCGGTCGATCCCTTGCTTCTTGAGGGAGGATATGGAAACGGCATCGTAGCGCCTCTCCACGTTGGCGACGACGGCGGGGTCCACCCTGTCCGTCTTGTTGAAGACGATGAGCCTTCTCTTGGCCGTAAGGTTAAGGCCGTCGATGACGTTTTCCACAGAGGCGATGCGGTCTTCGAGATCGGGGGCGCTTATGTCGACGAGATGAAGGAGGATGTGGGCGTCTTCCAGTTCCTCGAGCGTCGCCATGAAGGCACGCAGGAGCACCTCGGGCAGGCGGGTTATGAAGCCGACGGTGTCCGTGAGGATTATCCTCTTACGCTCGGGGTATTTTATCATCCGCGTCGTGGGGTTGAGCGTGGAAAATGGCTTGTCCTCGACCTCCACCCGGCTTTTCGTGAGGAGGTTAAGGAGCGTCGACTTGCCGGAGTTGGTGTATCCCACGATGGAGACGATGGGGATCGAAGAGGCGCGCCTGCGCTCCCTTTTCTTCTCGCGGACCTTTCGTATCTCCGTCAGCCTGCGTTCCAGGAAGGCTATGCGGTCCCGTATCCTGCGGCGGTCCACTTCCAGCTTCTGTTCGCCGGGGCCCCGGCCTCCGATGCCTCCCATGAGGCGCGAGAACGCCGTGCTCTTTTCGGTGAGCCTGGGGAGGATGTAGCGCAGCTGGGCAAGCTCCACCTGTATCTTCGACTCCGTGGTGTTGGCCCGGCCGGCGAATATGTCCAGGATAAGCTGGTTGCGGTCGATGACCTTCAATTCCGTTATCTCCGATATGTTCTTTATCTGGCCCGGCGTCAGCTCTTCGTCGAAGACAAGGAGGTCCGCGCCGAGCTGCTGGCATTTCATGACGATCTCTTCGACCTTGCCTCTGCCGATGAGGTACCGGGGATGGAGTTCCTTGGGCCTCTGCACCACCGTGTCGAGGGCGGTGATCCCCGCCGAGTAACAGAGGTCCCTCATCTCGGCGGTGTAGTCGTCGACGTTCTTCTCCCTGCCGGGAATGACGACGCTCACGATGACGCAGCGGTCGTGCCTGTCCTTCGTCACGTAGAACCTGCCCCGCTCCCTGACGAATTCGTTCTCCAGTTCGGTGATGAATTCGGTGAAATCGAGGTCCATCTCCGACACCGGGCCCGGCTCCATGAAGTCCCAGGTTCTGCCCTCCCTGTTCTCCGGTATGAGGTACCCCGCATGGATCGCCTCGCCTCTTTCCCCCCGCATGTCCGTAATGCAGGCGACGAGGTCGAGCTGCAGGAGGGCAAGGTCCGTCAGGTCCTCGCGGGAGAGAAGCTCGCCTCTCAAGTGGGTATGGATGAACCTTACCCCGCGAAAGCGCGCCCGGCCCGTCCGCTCCGTCGAAAGGGGAGGGATCTCGATACGGCGGTTGTCTCCGACGATGACGTACTCGACAAGACCCCGGCGGTTGATGATAAGGCCTATCTGGCGCGATGTCTCCTTCGATATGTCCATGAGCTGCCGCGCCAGGTCCGCCGTGATGACGGCGGAAGGCTCTACACGCTTCTTGTAGAGGTTGGTGAGGCGTCTTTTGATGAGGTGATTGAGACCCTGGGTGTTTCCGTAAAGCTCTATGGCATACCTCTGTCTGTCACGCCTTCGCCACGAGTTCCCGGTCTATCTCCATGCGCGCGCAGTAATCGACGCCTTCCAGGAGGATGGCGATCCTTTCCTTGCCGTCGAGCTCCTGTTCGAAGATACCGCTGAAACCCTTGAAGGGACCTTCCTGGATGATGAGCTTCTCCCCTTTCCGGAAGGTCGGTTTCTCCACGGTGGCCACGCCGTCGGTGAGGCGCTCCCTGATAAAATCTATGAGCCTTTCCTGGAGGGGGATTATCCTGCCGTTGAAGTTGACGATCGTCTTTATGCCCCGGGTGTACTTGACGAGGCGAAACTCGTCAACGGGGTGGAATTTGACGAAGATGTACCCGGGGAACATGGGTTCTATGATATCCGTGAACTTTCCTTCGCGCCAGCGCCTGAACCTGAGCTTCGGGGCGAGGACGTCGATTCCCCCCTGGGCAAGGTTCACCGCGGCGCGCTCCTCGTTCCTCGCCTTGGTGTTCACAACATACCAGTGTTTTTCATCCATACCTCTATTATGGTGTAAGAGCGCAGATTTTTCAAGTCAATCGACGGCGAGCGGACGGCGCGCGGCCCCGGCTATTGACAGGAGCTTGACGGGTCGTTTAACATTAACTACCTGTTATGAGATCATTCGGATCGGTCACAGATGGCTGAAGAAGACCTGTCGCAGCTCAGGATAGACAAGAGCCGCCCCGCCTTCCGCGGGGTCCGGGGCAAAAGAAAGACCGTCTACATCGTGACGGCGGCCATCATCGTGCTCATTGTTGTCCTTGCGGCGGCCGGGGTCTTCTCGCCCGCCATCAAGGTCGACGCGGTCAGCGTGCAGCAGTTCTATCCGTCGCAGTCCTTCACGCTCCTCAATGCCAGCGGTTACGTCGTTCCCCAGCGCAAGGCGGCGGTCGCCTCGAAGGTAACGGCGCGGTTGGAACAACTCTTCGTCGAAGAGGGCAACAAGGTGAAGAAGGACCAGGTCCTGGCCCGGCTCGAGAACGCCGACCTTGCCGCCGCGCTGAGGCGGGCCGAGGCCAACCTCAACATGGCCCACTCGTCGGTGGACCAGGCCCGGGCCGAGCTCCACGACGCCCGGGTGAGCTTCGAGCGCGAGAAGCGCCTCCTTGCCAAGGAGTTCACCACCCGCTCGGTCTATGACGCGGCCGAGGCCCGGTACAAGAAGGCCCAGGCTTCCGTTGGGGGCGCCGAATCGTCGGTGCGGGCGAACCAGGCCGCCGTCAGGGAGGCCCGGGTGTCCCTGGAGTACACATACATACGGGCGCCTTTTGACGGTGTCGTCCTCACGAAGAACGCCGATATCGGGGACATCGTCACCCCCATTGGCGCCGCTTCGACGGCCAAGGCGGCGGTCGTGACACTGGCGGACTTGTCGTCGCTGAAGGTGGAGGCCGACGTTTCCGAATCGAACCTGGGAAAACTCAAGGTGGGCCAACCCTGTCAGATCCAGCTCGATGCCATCCCCGATACGCGCTTCGATGGCACCATCCACATGATCGTTCCCACCGCGGACAGAACGAAGGCGACGGTCATGGTGAAGGTCAACTTCGACCGCCTTGACCCCAGGATACTCCCCGAGATGAGCGCGAAAGTGGCCTTCCTCTCGCGTCAGGTCGGCACCGGCGAGAAGACGCCCCGGACGGCGGTGAGCGGCAAGGCCGTCGTTGAGAGGAAGGGCGGGAAATACCTCTTCATCGTGAAGGACGGGAAGGCCGTCATGACGGCTGTGACAACGGGAGACGTCTTCGGCGACATGGTGGAGTTAAGAAGCGGCGCCGCCTCCGGCGACAGGGTTGTCCTCAGTCCCCCGGGGCGCCTCAAGAACGGGTCCCGGGTAAAGATCGCAGGGCAGTAGATGGACGCCGGGACCATAGTCTCCATTCACAAACTCTGCAAGTCCTACCATCGGGGGGACCAGACCATTCCTGTCCTCAGCGACATCAGTTTCGATATCGCCGAAGGGGAGTTCCTGGCGCTGATGGGCCCCTCGGGGTCGGGCAAGAGCACGCTCCTCAATCTCATTGCCGGCATCGACCAGCCCGACAGCGGTTCCATCGTGATAGGGGACGTCGACGTCACGACGCTCACGGAAACGGAACTGGCGAAGTGGCGAGCCCTCAACGTGGGTTTCATCTTCCAGTTCTACAACCTCATCCCCGTGTTGACGGCCTTCGAGAACGTGGAACTGCCGCTCTTGTTGACGCCCCTTTCCCGTTCCGAGCGCAAGGCGCACGTCGAGATGGCCTTGAGGGTGGTGGGCCTCGCCGACCGGATGGACCACTACCCCTCGCAGCTCTCGGGCGGTCAGGAGCAGCGCGTCGCGATAGCGCGGGCCATCGTCACCGACCCCACCATACTCGTTGCCGACGAGCCGACGGGTGACCTTGACCGGAAGTCGGCCGAGGAGATCATGGACCTCATGGACCGGTTGAACGGCGAGTCGAAGAAGACCATCATCATGGTCACCCACGATCCGCGGGCCGCGAAGAAGGCACACGTCATCAGGCACCTCGACAAGGGTATCCTCACCAATGCAGATCATCAAGATACTCTTTAAAAACGCCTTCAGGCACAAGCTCCGCACCGGCCTTACCATTCTCTCCATCACCATCGCCCTTCTCGCCTTCGGGCTCCTAAGGACCGTTATCAACGCCTGGTATTCCGGGGTGGAGGCGTCGAGCGCTTACCGTCTCGTCACACGCAATGCCGTCTCCATCATCTTCCCCCTGCCCCTGTCCTACAAGGACAGGATACGACAGGTTGACGGGGTGTCGGGGGTATCCTGGGGGAACTGGTTCGGCGGCGTCTATATCGACGAGAAGAACTTCTTCGCCAATTTCGCCGTAGACGCGAAGAGCTATTTCGACCTCTACCGCGAATACACTATTCCCGACGACCAGAAGGCGGCCTTCTTCCGGGACCGCAAGGGGTTCGTCGCGGGACGGAAACTCGCCGAGCGGTTCGGGTGGAAGATAGGCGATACGATCGTCCTCAAGGGTACCATCTTTCCCGGCAACTGGGAATTCGTGATGCGCGCCATATACAGGGGAAGGGAGGCGAACGCGGACGAGACCGTCTTCATGTTCCACTGGGATTACCTCAACGAGTCACTGAAGAAGACGGCACCGACGAGGGCCGACCAGGTGGGTTTCTACATGATAGGCGTCAAGGACCCCGGACGGGCGGTCTCCATCTCCGAGTCCATAGACGCCCTCTTCAAGAACTCCTTCGCCGAGACCATCACGGAGACGGAAAAGGCCTTCACCCTGGGTTTCGTGGCCATGTCGGACACGATAATAACGGCTATCCAGCTCGTTTCCTTTGTCGTCATCGTGATCATCCTCGCCGTCGTCGCTAACACGGTGGCCATGTCCGTGAGGGAACGCACGAACGAGTACGCCGTCTTCAAGACCCTGGGTTTCGGCGGCTGGCGGATAGTGGGGCTTATCCTGGGAGAGTCCGTGGTCATCACGATGATGGGGTGCGCCGTCGGGATCGCCGCCACGTACCCCGCGTCGGCGGCGTTCGGAAAGGCGATGGGGGCCTACTTCCCCGTCTTCAACGTCGAGGCGGAGACCATCGTCCTCGATATCGTTTTTTCCCTGGTCGTGGGTGTCCTCGCGGCCGTGATACCCGTGTACCGGACGCTGAAGATGAAGATCGCCGACGGGTTGAGGATGATCGAATGAATGGTGTTCCCTTTTCCTACAGCATGAGGAACCTCTGGACGCGCAGGCTGACGACGGCGCTGACCGTCTCGGGCATGGCGCTCGTCGTTTTCGTCTTCACCACGATCCTCATGCTCGCCGAGGGCCTTGAGAGGACCCTCGTCGAAACGGGGTCATACGATAACGTCGTGATCATACGGAAGGGGTCGGGCTCGGAGGTCCAGAGCTGGATCGACCGCACCCAGTCAGGGATCATCGAGACGGACCCCATCGTAGCGACCGGGTCCGACGGGAAGCGTCTCGTCGCCAAAGAGCTCGTTGTCCTTATCGGACTTCCGAAGAAGGACACGGACAAGGTTTCCAACGTGACGATCCGCGGGATAGGGGAAAGCTCGCTGGCCCTTCGCCCCCAGGTGGCCCTCGTGAGGGGCCGGATGCCGCGGACGGGCTCCTCCGAGGTGGCCGTCGGCTCAAGCGTCGCGAAGCGTTTCAAGAACGCCGACCTGGGAGGGGAGCTGCGCTTCGGGATGAGGCAGTGGCGAATCGTTGGTGTCTTCGACGCGGGCAATACTGGTTTCACCTCCGAGATCTGGGGCGACGTGGAACAGCTCATGCCCGCCTTCAGGCGCCCCGTCTTCTCTTCGATGATCCTGAGGATGAACGACCCTTCGCAGTTCGAGCTCTTCAAGAAAAGGATCGAGACGGACCCCCGTCTCACGCAGGAGGTGAAACGGGAGACCCGATACTATCTGGAGCAGTCGGAGATGATGGCCAGGTTCCTGCGCATCCTCGGGATATCGCTGACGCTCATCTTTTCCCTCGGGGCCATCATAGGCGCCATGATCACCATGTACGCCGCCGTGGCGAACAGGATAGGCGAGATCGGCACCTTGAGGGCCCTCGGATTCCGCCGAAGGAGCATCCTCCTGTCCTTTCTGGTGGAGGCCCTCCTGCTCGGCCTCATAGGCGGGGTGACGGGGATCGTCTTCGCCTCCTTCATGCAGCTCGTGGAGGTGTCCACGGTGAACTTCCAGACCTTCTCGGAGCTGGCCTTCAAGTTCTCCCTCACACCGGGCATTACGTTGAGGGCGCTTTTCTTCGCGATGGTCATGGGTCTTGCCGGAGGTGTCCTGCCGGCCCTGAGGGCGGCGCACATGAACATCGTGGAGGCGTTGAGAAGCAAATGAAGACCGTTCCAGCAACTGTGTTGAATGTCAATTGATTTCTTTTTCATGAACGGGCCTCCGCCCATGTTGCTTTGTTCTTCATCA
>MVQP01000060.1 GCA_002067235.1 Syntrophorhabdus sp. PtaB.Bin047 | reverse complement strand
CCGGCAGGCCACTTCCTCATCGGCCGAAAAGACGATGAATTCGCTTACGGCCCCGCAGTCTTCACATTTGTATTCATAGATCGGCATATTGTGTTCTCCTTAATGATGGGCGCATCCGCCGGCATGCCCGGCGCAGGTGCGATCGATGGTCAGTTCGGGAAGCTTGTTCTCACTGTAAAGGGCAAGATTGTCCTTTATCGTGGCCCCCGTGGCCTTGAAGACCTTGATGCCCTTCGCGTTGAGCCCCATAAGGGCCCCGGCACCGATTCCTCCCACCACCACGGCGTCCACTTCTGTCCCGCCGATGGCCTTTATGGGATTGCAGGCGCCATGGATGTGGTCGGCATCGCGATTGACGATCGTAGAGACGTCGTTCGCTTCCGTATTGACAACGACAAAGGCCGGCGCAGAGCCGAAATGATTGTAGACGGTGCTCTCAACGCCATCGTCCTTCAAGACTGCAAAGCATATCTTCATATAGTTCCTCCTGTTGCTGCTTCAGATTCTATCTTCAAGGCTTTGCCGTGAAGGATGGCGTCGGCGACCTTCCGATGCGCTGCCTCCACGATCCTGCCGAAGGTTGCACGCGAGATGTTCATCTGCCTCGCCGCTTCTTCCTGGTAGAGCCCCTCGACATCGGCAAGGCGCAATGCCTCCAGTTCATCCATCTTCAGGCTAACCTCGTCGAGGTCCGTAAGGGGTGTGCCGCGGGGCTTGAAATAGTCCGATTCCAGCTTGCAGCACACGCACCTGCATTTCTTCGGGCGAGACATGGCTTTATTATAAGCATATGCTCAAAACAAGTCAAGAGCGAGGACAATAACCAATTCACCAAGAGCCAATTGACCAAGCAGAGACAGGGAGACGAGGTTGTGGTGATATCCTTGTCCTGATTATTGGAATTTGGTCATTGGTCATTATATTTTTTGGGCGGTATCTTTGTTCCGCAGAATTTGCAGTTGACTGTCCTGTGCTTCTCGCTCGGCTTCGTCACCTGCTCGCGCCTGCATTTGGGGCACTTTCTCTTGAGATGCAGAACAGTTCCTATCGCTGCTGCCAAAAAGGGGTTCATTGGGTCACACATCCTCTCTTATTGAGCACTGCGGGGGCTCATTTTCGTTGGAATCGAGATAATCGACGGCGCAGTCGATGTCCTCGCGGCTGCCGATGAAAAGCAGGACATCATCGACCATGAGGCGCAAGGAGGGAGAGGGCATCCTGTGGACCTCCCCGGCACGTTCGATGCCGATCACGGTCACGCCGGTCTTTGACCGGAGGTTGAGGTCTTTGAGAGTTTTCTCGTCCGCCACCGAGCCCTGCCGTATCCGGTAGGTCTCGATCACGATGTTTTTGAGTATGTCCTCGCGTTCGACGAGGTATCTTCTCGGGAGTTTTACCACCCTCAATGCAAGGTAATTGTCCTGCCGTATCCTGTCGACGTGGTCCCGGATGTCGTTGACGGGAACCTGTAGCCGGTTCAGGACCTTGGAGAATATCTCCACGGAGGTCTCGAATTCCTCGGGTATGACGTCGTTGGCTCCGAGATGCTTCAGTCCTTCCACCTCAGCCACGTACTTCGTGCGGGCAATGATGTAGAGATGGGGATTCGATGACCGTGCCAGCTGCACGATCCTTCGGGTAGACGGGGCGTCGCTGATGGCGACCACAAGGACACTCGCGTTCCGTATCCCTATCTTGTGGAGGACCTCGGCGCTGGTGCCGTCGCCATAGTAGATGGGCTCACCCTTCTTTTTCCCCGCCCGGACCGTCTTGCTGTTGAGCTCAAGGGCGACATACCTCACGTCCATGGAACGCAGGACCCGTGCGAGATTGCCCCCGTTGAGGCCGAAGCCTACTATGATCACGTGGTCTTTTATGCTCCCGGGATAGCGTTCGGCGGCCCCTTTTCCTTTCCCCCTTTCCAGGAAGCGAAGAGGGCTCTTCCTGGCGATCCACTCCGCAATGGAAGATGATCCCCGTATGAGAAAGGGTGTCATGATCATGGTAATAATCGAAGCCGACAGAAAGGCCTGATAGAGATCGTCGGTGATGAGGCCGTACCTCCTTCCCTCCAGCGCCAGGATGAACGAGAACTCGCCGATCTGAAAGAGATGAAAGCCCGACACGAGAGAGTTCTTGAGGGAGTTGCCGAGGACCGTGCCGGTAATGGTGATGGCGGCCAGCTTGATCATGACGATCACCATGACCATCACCGACACCCCGACCACGTTTCCCGCAAGCACCTTGAGGTCAAGGAGCATGCCCACGGAGATGAAAAAGAGACCCGTGAAACTCTCCTTGAAAGGAAGCACATCGGAAACGGCCTGGGCTGCGTACTCCGATTCCGATATGATCATGCCGGCCAGAAAGGCGCCGAGGGCCAGGGACAGACCCATTGACGAGGTCAGGAGCGCTGTGCCCAGGCAGAGCGTGATGATGGATATCACGAAGAGCTCCCGGCTCTTCATCCCCACGACCTGTTTGAATATGAATGGTACGAGCCACCGGGAGGCAAAGAGGATGAGGGCTATGACCAGTGCTGCCTTTGTGAGGGTGAGGGCTATGTTACCACCAGCCGAATTGCCGGCAAGGACGGGGATGAGGAGCATGAAGGGCACGACGCAGAGGTCCTGAAAGATCAGTATCCCCACGGAAAAACGACCGTGGGGGCTGTTCATCTGGGCACGATCCAGGAGGATCTTGAACACGATCGCCGTGCTGCTGAGCGCCACGAGAAAACCATCGAACAGCGCTCCTTTGAGTGGCTGGGCGTAAAAGAAATATCCAATGCAGACGACAAAGGCAATCGTCAGTGCGACTTGCACGCCCCCGCCCCCAAGAACGATGGACTTGAGCTGGAAGAGGTTCTTGAGGGAAAACTCGAGGCCGATAGTGAACATGAGCAGGACGACCCCGATCTCGGCAAGGAGTTCTATCTCGTGAGGGTCACTGACGAGATTGAAGGCGTAGGGTCCGATGAGAATACCGGCCAGGAGGAACCCCACCACGGATGATATCCGGAGCTTCCCGAGAACAAACACTATGAGGGCGCTTATCCCGAGAACAATTACCATCGCCTTAAGGTATTCAACTACCATCTGTCCCTTTCTCTGTGCGCCTGCGATCGTGCATGCCCGGCTACGTCGGGCGGACGCGCGGCGGTCCCTATATTTTACGCGGATTGGCCCTGAAAGCCAAGAGCTCTCTTGGAAACAGACAGCTGAGAATGTATGGCAGAAGCCGCTCCTTGATTTTCCTTCTCATGGGTGGTAGAAACCGGTAGGAGGGACACCATGATCGAAAAGTGGATTGAAGAGGTGAAGGGATCGGCTGAGCCGGGCGAACTGGGGATGATGCTTGTTCACAATGGGGTTGTCAGGGCGACTTCGAAGGAAGGCAAGCCGGTGAAGGCCATGCGGCTTTCCTATGACGCGGCGCTTCTCGCCGCCGCTGTTTCCGAGGCGAAGAAGCGTGACGGCATCGTGGAAGTGCGGGTCTGGATCAACGAAGGCGACCTCAAGATCGGAGACGATATCATGTATGTGCTTGTGGCGGGCCGTTTCCGTACAGATGTTCTGCCCGTGCTTCAGGAACTCCTTTCGAAGGTCAAAGGAGAGGTCGTTCATGAAGAGGAGGTTTTGCCGTGAAAAAGCGCCTGGAAAGCACCTGTGCCGCCTGCGACATCCCCCTCCGGGAGCGGGTCTGTACCAGTCCCGAAGGAAAGGGTTCAAAGGGGTGTCCCACGGTCCTCAAGAAGGAGCTTGTCGAGAAAGCGCGCAGGGAGTACAGAAAGAGATCGGTGCATGAGTTTGCCCGTCAGGCGTCCATTCAGGAAGGCGAATGCTACATCGACCGCGGCAGGAAGCCCTACCGGATACATCCCGCAAAGCCGAGGATTTTGGAGATCTGCGAGTTCGCGAAGAAGATGAAGTACGGGAAGCTGGGACTTGTCTTTTGCGGGGGTCTCGCGAAAGAAGCGGCAGTGGTCTCCGGCATATTCACCCGAAAGGGCTTCGACGTGGTCTCCGTCATGTGCAAGGTCGGCAGGGTGCCGAAGGAGGAGATCGGTCTCGAAGACGAGCACAAGATGTTCCGGGGTGAGTTCGAGGCCATGTGCAACCCCATCCTGCAGGCCTTCGTGGTAAACGACGCGAAATGCGACTTCAACGTCCTGCTGGGACTCTGTGTCGGCCACGATTCCCTTTTCCTGAAATACGCCAAGGCCCCTTCGACGGTGCTTGCCGTGAAGGACCGTGTCACGGGACACAATCCGCTTGCGGCCGTTTACATGTCGGAAGGATATTACGCCTGGCTGGAAGATTGAAGACCGTTTGAAAGTTTCAGAGTTTCAGGGTTTCAAGTTTTCGGGTTTTGCCCCTTCAGGCTTGACATGTAGCGCGCGAGATGGTTCAGGATCGCTTTCTTCAATCCTGTGGCGCCGAGATTCGAGCAATGGAGCTTGTACTCCGGGAGGCCTCCCAGGGCCTTGACGATATCCATATCATCGATCATCATGGCCTCGTCGAGGTCCTTGCCGACGGCAAGCTCCGTCATGACGCTCGCGCAGGCGATGGACGCGGGACAGCCCCTGATCTGATACCGTATGGCGATGATGACGTTATCTTCAACCTTTATGAAGACCCTCAGGAAATCCCCGCAGTTCGGGTCGCCGATCTCTCCCATCCCATCGTGATTGTTGATGATGCCAACATTGCGTGGGTTGTTGAAATGGTCCATGACGATCGGGGTGTATTCATTCATTGGGATCTGTACCCTCCCTGGTCTTTCATTAAGGTGACGAGCCGGATGGAGCCCGTCCGTTTCAATTGCCTGAAATTCGCTCCCTGACGTATGTGGAGAAGTGCCGTGTCAGGGTCGGTGACGATGGAGCCGGAAATTATGTCGATACCGTGGTCGAAGAGCACCCTCGTGAGAGGCGTCGTAGGGCCGAGCAGCATCTTTGTACTGCCCGAAGGGCAAAGGCCGAGTATGCCATCGAGAGTGTGATTGATAAGTGTTGTACTGGAAATGGCTATGATGTCGGATCGCGCAAGCAGGGCCGCCGCTTCTTCTTCGGGATGGTCTCCGGGCTGCATTCGTCTTTCGATGACCCAGAGGTTTCCCGCGACCTTCCTCAGGTCATCGATAAAGGGAAAATGACCGATAATGGCGATATTCTTCCCCTGTCCGTTTCGGGCCAGATAGTCCCCGGCGTTGAGGTCGAGGCACCGCGCCATATCGACATCGATCAGTGAATTGATCGCTGCGAGACCCACTGACGCGTCCACGGTGCTGGTGGTCAGTGCGTCCTTCGCCAGGGAAGCGGCGCTTGTCTGGAGGTACGATGTCTGTCCTGGCTCCCTGCCGTCTTCGAGCTTGCAGTCATAGATCATCGTTGATGCCAGGCCGCAGTGCCTGCTGACCACCGCCGTCCAGAAGATCCCCCTTGTGACATCCGTGACGGGAGCATCGACGGTGATGGACGATATGATGTCCTCGAGCGCTTTCATGAAGGTGGCCTTTTTCCGTTCGGGGGCGGATGACGCGGTCCGTCGGCCGCCCCCGAAGATCCTGCCGGTATCCTTAATGGTCGCAGGTGTTCGCGCCGGTGACGAGCGTTCCTTTCAGATAATTCTCCACCGCCTTCTTCGGGTCTGCCTCCTGTGCGCCCGTTACAACCCTGACACCCTGCTGGGCAAAGAGCTGCTGGGCCCGGCTTCCCATACCTCCGGCTATGATGTAGTTGACACCCTGCTGCGCAAGCCACGGCGGGAGAAGGCCAGGTTCATGGGGTGGCGGGGTTACATACGCCTCGTTGACGATCTTGCCCTCCGCATCTGCATCGATGAGCGCGAAGGCTTCACAATGGCCGAAATGCATGCAAAGCTTGCCTTCGTTTGTAGGTACTGCAAATTTCATGGTTCCTCCCTGAGTAGCGATATCCCCCTGGCCCGCGCCACTCACGGGTGGTATGACAGAACCTTCACTATCTTTTGTATTTGCCGCGGGCCGGGGGATATCGGTATTTCCTGATGAATATGCCGCGGTGATCCTGTCCACGATCTCGTCAAAACGTTTTGCCGTCTCCGAAGTGCTGTAGGAGAGTACGTAAGGTGTTCCGCTGTCACCGCTCCTGACGACGTCCGGATCGAGGGGAACCGCTCCCAAAAAGGGGACATTCATGCGCTGCGCCAGCTCTTCTCCGCCGCCCTTCATGAAGATGTCGACCTCCTTGCCGCAGTGGGGGCATATGAAGCCGCTCATATTCTCTATGATGCCCGCAACGGGAAGGTTGAGCTGGTTGCAGAAGGTGATGCACTTCGCCACGTCGATGGTCGCAACCTGCTGCGGTGTCGTCACGATGATGGCGCTGGCGCGCTCCTTGATGAGCTGCCCGACGGAGAGCGGTTCGTCACCGGTGCCCGGAGGGGCGTCGATGACGAGATAGTCGAGCTTTCCCCATGTCACGTGCTGGAGGAATTCCTTGATCACGTTGTACTTCAGGGGGCCCCTCCAGACGACAGGCTGATCGTCATGCTCGATGAGAAGCCCCATGGAGACGACATGCAGTTTTCCGAAGTATTCTATGGGGATTATCTCGTTGTCTTTGCTGACGCCCACCTTCTGGCCGTTGAGCCCGAGCATTTTCGGTATGCTGGGTCCGTGAATATCGACGTCGAGGAGACCTACCCTCTGTCCCCGGGCGGCCAGGCTCAAGGCCAGGTTCACCGCCACCGTGCTCTTGCCGACCCCGCCCTTGCCGGAAAGGACCATCAGGGTCCGGTTTATCCGGCTTAAGCGTTCCTGGAGGAAAAGGTCGTCCATGTCCTTATCCTGTGTTGTCTGTCCACACTCTGCCATACGTTACTCCTTGTATATTGATATTATGTGCTCCGATATCTCGCGCAAGGCCTTGCTCACGGGGAGATCCGGTGCATATTCCACTATCGCCTTTCCCTGTCGCTGGGCCTCCGAGATGGTCGCATCGTACGGAAGACGGCCGAGAACAGGTATGTCGTTCTTGCTGCAGTACTGATCGATGGAGTTGGTACAGGCCGGATTGATATCGCTCTTGTTGATGATCACGGCGGCGGGAAGTGAGAAATGCCGGGCGAGTTGCGCGATACGTTCAAGATCGTGTATGCCCGATGCCGTCGGTTCGGTCACGATGAGTGCGAGCGATGTGCCTGTTATCGATGAGATGACGGGGCATCCTATGCCCGGCGGACCGTCTATGAGGACCCGCGACAGCCCTGCGTGTTCCGCCCTCGCCTTTGCCTCGGTCCTTACCATGTTCACCAGTTTACCTGAATTTTCCTCGCCAGGCGAGAGTTCCGCGTAAACAAAGGGGTCCCCTGCCGGTGTGTCGCATATGTAACAGTGCCCGGCCAGGGGTGTTTCGAATTCCACGGCGGATGCGGGACAATAGAAGAAACAGGCTCCGCAGCCTTCGCATGCCACAGGATCGACGATGAAGTCTTCCGAAATGGCGTTGAAGCGGCACATGTCCCTGCAAACGCCGCAGGCGGTACATTTCTCATTCATTATCCGCGCCTTCTTCCCGGCTGTGAACTCCTTTTCCTCGATGACGCGGGGGTTGAGGACGAGGGCAAGGTTAGCGGCATCCACGTCGCAATCGACCATCGCCTTCCTGTCTATGAGACAGGCCAGCGATGCCACGACGGAGGTCTTGCCCGTTCCTCCTTTTCCGCTGACGACGACTATCTCTTTCATGATATCATCACCCTCCGTGCGCGCGAGCTGTGGATGTCGAGGAGCTTTTCGAGGTTCTCCGCCATGGACCGGTAGACATCGATGTAGCGGGGAAGGGATTCAAGAATGATACCGCCCTGTGAGTAGTGACGGGCAATGTCGGCATCCTCGGGGATCACGGCAAGGACGGGCACACCCGCAGCCTCGAGATAGCCGGTCAGAGGCGGGTAACCTCCCTGGTCCCTGTTGATGACGACCCCGGTGGGTATATCGAGGAGCTTTGCCACGTCGATGGCTATCTTGAGGTCGTGGAGGCCGAAAGGAGTGGGCTCGGTTACCATGATGACCGCGTCCGATCCAGTCAGGGTCGCCACAACGGGGCACGAGGTCCCGGGCGGCGCGTCTATGATATGCACGCAGGAATCTCTTCGCCCGTCCTTCACTCTCTTGATAAGGGGGACTGCCATGGCCTCACCGATGTTGAGAACGCCGTGGATGAAATCCATCTCCTTTGTTGCCTTGCCCTTCTCTATGGTGCCGATCTCCCTGTCTCCCTCGGTGATGGCCCCTGCGGGACAGACGGCGACGCACAGACCGCAGCTGTGGCAAAGACCGGGGAATATAAGCGTGTCGCCGGGGAGGTTGACGATCGCATGGAACTGGCATTTGAGCCCGCATTCACCGCAGGATGTGCACTTCTCCTGGTCCACGACGGGGACCATGACCTTCGACGGGGATGATTCGGTGATCGAAGGCTTGAGAAAGATGTGACCGTTGGGCTCTTCCACGTCGCAATCCAGGTATTGCACACGCTGACCGGCCGAGGCGAGGAACCAGGCGAAATTTACCGCCACGGTTGTCTTGCCCGTTCCACCCTTTCCGCTTGCCATCGTGATGTTCATACCCGCAAGATCGATCATGACGCCCTCACCATCTTTGACCCGCATTTCGGGCACTGGCACTCGCCGCCGATCCCCAGCCCGCGGCCTCCCATCCGGCCCTTTCCCATGCCTGACTGACCACCACGGCGGCCTGCGCCCTGACCCAAACCGCCTTTTCCGGTCATCGGCCCTTGTCCTGTTGGACCCGTTCCGTCTTTTCCCGGCATGATGCGTACCTCCTTTGCCTTCTACCAGTGCCCCTCGACGTCAGCTCCGGTAAGCCTGGGCAGCTTGCCGGTCTTGTAGGCTTCGAGTGCGTCGCGTACCGTCATGCCCGACGCGGTATACACCTCGACGCCCGCCGCGGACAGTACGCGAAAGGCATTCGGTCCAAGATGGCCGCTTATCACGGCTGTGGCCCCTGACCTCACCACATTCTGTGCTGTCTGGATACCCGCTCCCTGGGCCGCGTTCATGTTCGTCACGTTATCGACGGTCTCGTGGTCGTTTGTCCCACCGACGACGACGATCTTCTTTGCCCTGCCGAAACGTTCATCCACCATTCCGTCAAGCGTACCGTCTATGCTCGTTATGGCGATCTTCATGGGAGTTCCTCCTTCTTCCTGATGTGCCACTGAAATCTGGGATGCAACGGCTTCTGCGGAAGAACATCCCCGGCCCCAGTTCTTTCTCCAATGACATGGACCGGCGGTCTCTTCGTGGACCGTCACGTTGCCTCCCTCTATCCTGAGGGCCTTGCCGTTGATTATGGCGTCCGTTATCTTCTGATGGGCGGCGTTGATGAGGCGATGGAAGGTCGGTTGGGAGACGCCCATCTGGTTTGCAGCCTCTTCCTGAGGAAACCCCAGCAGGTTCTTGAGCCGCATGGCCTCCACCTCGTCGTGACCGATGACGATCTCCTGTACCGCTCCCAGCGGTATCCCGGCAGGTTTGAAGAACACCGCTTTCGGCTGAAATCCTATACGTCTCTTGCAGGTCGGTCTCGGCATCTTTACCTCTCGGTATCAATCTCGTGCGTCACATAATGAATATATATTCAGAACATGGAGTTTGTCAAGGGGGAAAGAAAAGTTTCATGTTCCATGTTTCAAGTTTCAGGAAAAAGAAGAAGAAAGACAAAAACGGCGGGGTGTTACAGGTCGCCGGTGAAGATCTCGGTGATGTCCTTTTCCCGGCAGATGCCTTTTTTCCACCTGTCGAGATGGGGGATGATGTGGGGAAGGATCCGCATGGAGTAGAAGGGGGGGAGGATGGGGAGTCCGACGAGGTCGCCGAAAACGATGAGCATGAAAAGGTTGTTGAGATGGCCTTTGTCCTTCCTTATCTCCAGATCGAGTTCGTGGACGGTCATGCCGTAGAGGAATTCACCGACTGTCTTGCGGAGAGAATCGAGAAGGGAAGAAGACCTCTTTTCTGTCATAGGGAGATATCTGCCTGTCTGACGGGGCGTCTAGTTTGTCCCCGTTCTTTTCATGGTTCCGGGCATTCTGACCGCCACAACCTCACCGCGCGCACAAACCTTCTCTTCCGCCAGGACTTCTACCACGACGACGACCTTGCGTTTGCCGACACTCTTTACCTTTCCCCGCGCCAGGAGTTCGGGGCCAAGGGGGGTTGGCAGGAGATAATCCACTTTCAGGGAAGCCGTGACGAAACGGATGCCGGGCTGCGTGTCCATTGCCCTTCCTTCTGAGCGATAGGCCGCCGCCGCCGCTGTCCCCGTGCCGTGGCAATCGATGAGAGAAGCGATCACGCCGCCGTACACAAAACCCGGCGCCGCGATATGACAGGCTCTTGGGGTGAACCGTGCCACCGATTCCTCTCCGTCCCAGTAGCTCTTGATATGGAGACCCTCCTCATTGAGGCGGCCGCATCCATAGCAATGGCTGACATCGTCTGCGTAGTGGTCCTGAAATGCCTTCTCTTCCATCGGAGCATCCTTCCTGAATCCATTCAGTTGAAACGAAACACAGGATTATATGTATCATTTTGCCGGAAGAAAAGCATCCACGTATTTGGAAAAAGGAGGCGAGACCCACGCCGGGAGCCAGGCGGCCGGGTCTCGCCATCCCTGATCCATTAGGATTTCGTGATAGTTATGCGGAAGGTTTCTCCCTCTTCCTCAACGCTCTTGAGAGTCCATCCCTGGGCGATGGCGGCGCGGGAAACGTTTTCCTTTGAAGTGACAGTATCGACGAGGACGGTTATCTCACCCCTGCCGACCTTCTTGATCTCGTTCATGGTCAAAATGACCGGCTGCGGGCATGAAAGGCCTGTTGCATCAACGATAGCACTCATTATTGATCCTCCTTGTTCAGGCAGTCTTCTGTCTCATGGTGAACCCGATGAAGAGGCAAACCAGAAGACCTGTGATCACCGCGGCGATGCTGTGAGGCCCCACGCCCTGAGGGGAACCGGCAAGGCCGAAGTTGTGTGAGAAAGCCGCACCAACGATCATTCCCAGGACAAAGACCGCCGCGTCGCCGTCACCCTCGCCAGCGAGAAAAAGCTGTCGCCCCGGACAACCACCGGCCAGGGCGAACGCCAGCCCCGCGAGGACCATGCCGCCGAAATTCCACAGGGCCATCGTATGCGCCACGGGCTGGTTCGCAAAGCCGGGGTGAAACTGTCCCAGCGCCAGGTTCGTCAGAAAGGCGAACACGACAAGCGAGACAAACCCGGACAATAGATGCGTCTGCCTGAAAAGGACAAGGTCCCTGATGGCTCCCATGGTGCAGAACCTGCTTCTCTGGGCCAGAAATCCGATGATGAGGCCTATCACCAGAGACAGAAATAGGGGAGCGTGCATCGAGCCGGGGCCCTTCACACTGTAGAACAGAACGTCGCTCTTGTCCTGCCCGGTTACCTGGGGAAAGACGAGCATGAGGACAAGAAAACCCAGCATTGTCAGGGGCAGCAGCCACCCGACCGAGGTGTGGGTGGTCTGCGAACGTCCGAGATTGTAGCCGCCCTTGAAGAAGAGCGTGCCCACCCATATGCCGCCGATGAGACCGAGGAGCCCGAATATAGCGTTCCAGTCGCCGCCGGCAAGGCGAAGGGCAGCCCTCCAGGGGCAGCCCAGGAAGACGAGCGCGCCAATCATGGCAAAGGCCCCAAGAACGAACCGGACGATAGGGGCGGACCCCGCCCGTGCCCGGAACTCCTTGAAGGCATACGCGGCGATCAGCGAGCCAAGCACAAATCCTATGATCTCAGGCCGCATGTACTGGACGACGGCCGCGCGGTGAAGCCCCAAGGCCCCCGCCATGTCCCTCTCGAAGCAGGCCACGCATACGCCCATATTGGCAGGATTTCCCCACTTTTGGAGAAGCGTGGCAAAGATACCGATCAAAGCTCCCACTATGATAATTCCCCATCGTGTCGCAAATATCTGTACGAATTTAGACATGAGCTTTTCCCCTGTATATTTGTTTTGATTATCCTCTGTACATCACCATAGAAATAAAGGATTTGTCAAATTAATATTGTCAATAAGTAATTCCGGTATCATTCAAGTCCACTATCGCTCTGGTATTACAGCGGCGGCTCCCCGGGGTCCGTCAGGGCCGACCTCGTTTTGACAATTGTGCATGCAGTTTGATATAGGACTGAAAGTGCGTGATCGCCCCGTGTCCTTTGTGGCGGTTACGGGGGATATCGAAAGCATCGAAAGGAGCACGACATGGAGAACGATTACATTCTTACGGAGATCGGCAATGACCATATCTGCCGGATCACGCTGAACCGACCTGAGAACCTGAACACCTTCAATACCCCCATGGCCATGGAGCTCGACCGTTCCCTTCGGTCCGCGGACAAGGACGAGAATGTCCGCGTTATCGTGTTGAAGGGTGCCGGCAAAGCATTCTGCGCCGGGATCGATGTCAGCGAATTTCCCGGAAAAACCGCCATGGAATACAGCGAATGGATAGGTCTCATGGGCGCTCCGATGGTGACCATGAACGATCTCAAAAAACCGGTGATCGCCCAGGTGCGGGGGATTGCCGCGGCGATCGGGGCGGGGCTCGTGGCGGCCGCGGACCTCGCGATCGTGTCGGAGAACGCCCGTTTCGGCCTGACGGCGATCAACGTGGGCCTCAATTGCGTCGGACCTGCTGTCCCCGTCAGCCGCTGTGTGGGGAGAAAGCGCGCCCTGGAGCTCTTGCTTTACGGGGATCTGGTAGACGCTCAGGAAGCCTTGCGGATAGGGCTTGTGAACCGCGTTGTTCCCACGGAGGAGCTTGATGAGAGGACGATGGAATGGGCGGCCCGGCTGGCTTCAAAGAGCCCCCTGGCGGTCGAAACCGCGAAAAGGGCTTTTTACACGGGCGCCGACATGGAGTATCACAAGGCCTTCGAGCACATGACCTCCACTCTTGCCCGTCTGTGCACGACGGAGGATGTCACCGAAGGCATCAATGCCTTCTTCGAAAAGAGGGAGCCCCGGTGGAAACGGCGCTGATGAAGATCGTCCCGAGGATGTCTCGAGGACGGGTATCCTCCTATCTGTCGTAATTGTGAAGAGCCACCTGGAGGGTGTTGGCCGCGAGCGACGCGCAATGCATATCCTCTTCAGGGAGGCCGCCGATGGTATCCAGAATGGTCTCGGCCGATATCTCCCTGATCTCGTCGGGGTTTTTGCCCGTGGCAAGCTCAGCCGCGAGAGATCCGCAGATCATGCTGGGCCCGCAGCCGTCGGTTATGAACGAGGCTTCCCGGACCCTTCCTCCCTCGAATCGCAGGAAGATCTCCATCGTATCGCCGCATGAACCGGTAACACGGCCCCGGGTATCCGCGTTGTCCATGGCGTACATGTATTTCGGGTCGAGCCAGCGGTCAAAGGCCTTTCGGCCGTAATCCTTCAACGCGTCATCGTATATCTTATCCTGCAGCTCTTTCACAAAACTATCGAGTTTATCGGTCATGTCTATCACCCTTTTTACCGTAAGCCGCGCTCTCCTCTCTTATCGTGACGCGGGGGTCAATACGTTCGTTCCTTGCTTGAAACCCGTGTGTGAGGCCACTGTCTGGCACTTGATCTTGAAAAGGAAGAAGATGTTCTTTTCGTCGTTGCTCAGGGTCTCGTAATTGCCCTGGCCTTTCGCGATCACCAGGTCGGCGTTCCTGTAACAGCTCTGGAATGCAAGGCTGCAGTCATCGAGTATCGTTCCCGGGGCGTCGGAGCCGTTGCTGACCAATTTCACCAGGTCTTGAAGTCCCGCAGCCTCAGCGTCGCACATAACGGCATCGTTGATAACCGGGCCACCGCGAACGGCAACAATCACACGTTCGATGGGCATCTGTTCGATGAGAAGGCGGTCAAAGACGATCTCGCCGGCATTATCGGCGAGGAAGAGGATGCTCGATGCCTTCTCCATCTCTCTGCGGAGGTGTTCGATATCGATGTGGGAAGGCTCGGAGAAGGTCCGTGCTATGCTCGAACGCACCTCGTCTTCCGTAAGATCGCCGTGAGCCCCGAGATCGATCACATTCCCCGTGATCGAAAGAAGAGCCGCGGTCTTGAGAGGGTCCTCGCTCGTGCGCACTATCTCTTTGAGTTCGGGCAACAACTGGAGCGCGAGACGGTTGTGCCTGTTCCTGGCATCCCTGTAAGGATCGGGGTTTCCCGTCAATTCCCTGAGTTTGCGGTGTATCATCTGTCCGACGAAGGGAGGCGGTCTGTCGAGATCGAGGCCGGCCAGGCACCGGAGTATCTCTCGAAGCACGCCCTCATGGACGGAAGGGTAATCGGAAAGAAAGCGCGCGGCTTCGAGCGTCTGTCTCACAAAACAGGGAATGCAATCGATAGAGGTTTTCATATCCCAAAACTAAGCAATTCATGTGCCATGCATGGTCCGGTAGATACGTGAAGCGTATCCTCCCGAAGGGAAACGTATTTTCATCGATGAAGACATCACGCTCGCGATCAAGGTAGACAAGAAAAGGCAGAACATCCATGCAACATGCAATACTATGCTCTTTGCCCCCGGCCATCGCTCCCGGGCGTTTCGATGTTGAGGTCCCTGATCTTTCGGTACAGCGTGCTCACATCGATGCCGAGGTCGCGCGCCGCCCGTTTCCTGTTTCCCGCGTAGCGCCGCAGGGTCTCCGCGATGAGATGTCTCTCCATGGCTTTGAGGTTCGTAACGCTATTGTCCCCGGCCGGGGAGGGGAGGTTGGGTCTGAGCTCGGGCGGGAGGTGGTGAAGCTCTATGATATCCCCACCGCACAGGACGAAGGCCTGCTCGATGATGTTTTCCAGTTCGCGGATGTTCCCGGGAAAATCATACCCCATGAGCCGTGTCGATGCCTCGAAGGAGATCCCGGCGATGTTCTTCCCCTGGAGACGGTTGTACCTGGCTATGATATGGTCCACGAGAAGAGGGATATCCTCTCTGCGGTCCTTCAGGGCCGGGAGAGTAAGATGGACAACACGGATCCGGTAATAGAGGTCCTCCCTGAACGTGCCTTCCCTGACGAGGCTTGCTAGGTCCTTGTTCGTGGCGGCTATCACGCGGACATCGACCTTAACCGGCTCCGTGGAGCCGAGGGGTTCGATCACGCGTTCCTGGAGCACCCGCAGGAGGCGTACCTGCAGGGCCGGCGATATGTCTCCGATCTCGTCGAGGAATATGGTGCCTCCCTGGGCCAGGGCGAAACGTCCCGGTTTGTCCTTCCGTGCGTCGGTGAAGGCGCCGGCCTTGTGCCCGAAGAACTCGCTCTCGAGGAGAGTGTCGGGCAGAGCGGCGCAGTTGACGGCCACGAAGCGTTTTTTCTTCCTGGGAGAGAGATTGTGCAGGGCCCGTGCGAAAAGCTCCTTTCCTGTCCCGCTCGGTCCTTCGATCAATACGGTGCTGCTGCTCTCGGCGATGAGCGGAAGCATATCAAAAAGACGCATCATCGCCGGACTTCTTCCGATGATGTCCTCAAAAGTGTGGCGGCTTTGCAGCTCTTTGCGCAGTTCTTCCACCTGGCTCAAGTCCTGAAAGGTTTCGACGCCGCCGATGACATTTCCATCTTTATCCCTCAGGATCGCCGTGGAGATGCGTATGGGAACCGTGAAGCCCCTGTTGTTGACGATATGTGCGGTGGCGTTCACGACGGGTCGTCCCGTTTCAAAGGTCTTTCTCAGCGCGCAATCATTTTCGCAGACGTTGGCATGAAACACCTCCGAGCAAAGGCGCCCGATGCTTTCCTCTCTCGGTACCCCCGTGATCCTTTCGGCTGCTTGATTGAAGGAGGTGATCCGCCAGTCGAGGTTCACGGTAAAAACGCCCTCGTTTATCGAATCAAGTATGACGTCACGCTCATTCGTTGCATTCATGGCTGCCGCGTTCCTCCTTCACCAGTTCCCTCGCGACTAAGTATAATCATGCTTATTGCCATTATCAACACTAGTAATCGTTGCATAATGCATTATTATTGTCAATAAAGCCAGTTCCGGTTATGCCGTCATAAACCGTCAATATTGGATTTAGAGCCCCTGTGCCGGTGCTGGTATGGATGTTGCAAATCTTCTCATCATGGTCATAGCGATAGCAGATTGGCACGGAAATGTGTCTCCCGTTTTTGACGTATCGGACAGGCTGTGTGTTGTCGAGATGATAGATGGTGCCGAATTGAGGAGAGAGGCCAGGTCCCTGAGATACAGGGACCCATTCGGAAGGGCCAGAGAGGTTGCGGGCACAGGCGCCGAAGTGTTGATCTGCGGTGCCGTCTCCCATGTTTTTGAAACCGCTCTGATCAATGCAAGGCTTCAGGTTCTCGCCTTTATATGCGGCAATATCGATTCGGTTATCGATGCGTTCGCGGAAGGCAGACTGGCTGACAGCCGTTTCTTCATGCCCGGATGTTTCGGGAAAGGCCAGGGCTATCGGTTTCAGCACCGTCGCGGGAGAGACCGCAAAAGGCGGTGAGCTGGTGACCGGCATCAACGAAAGGAGGTAACGAACATGCCAGGTGGAGATGGAACAGGACCTCGTGGATTCGGTCCCATGACGGGCCGTGCGGCTGGGTTTTGCGCGGGCTTCGGAGCCCCGGGATACGCGACGTTTGGCACAGGCAGAGGATATGGGGCCTGGGGCAGGGGCCGTGGAGGCGGTGTGCGCGGTTACAGGAACTGGTATCACGCGACAGGTTTGACAGGTTGGCAGAGAGCGGCCGGCTACGTGCCGACGTGGGGTGGTCCCATCAGTTACAGCAGGACCTATTACGGTCCCCCTCCCGTGCCGCCGATCAGTCGGCAGCAGGAAATGGACGCTTTGAAGGCCCAGGCGGAATATCTGGAAGATGCCCTCGAAGGTGTCCGCATGCAACTCAAGGAACTGGAGGAAAGACAAAGCGGCAAACAGGGAACCTGAAGGCGCCAAGCGGGCAGGAGACGGCGGTGCGGGAGACCACCACCGCCTCCCCGCTTCACTTCTTCAGGAGGTAAGCCAGGAGGTTTATTATGTTTATTGCGGTTACGTCGGAAGGTCCTTCTCTTGACGCGAGGATCGATCAGCGATTTGGAAGATGCAGATATTTTCTCATCATCAACACCGACGATCTCAGTTTCGACGCCATAGAGAACCAGAATGCGGCCCTTGGCGGCGGGGCCGGGATCCAGTCGGCCCGGATGATCGTCGACAGGGGAGTGACACGGGTTTTCACGGGTGCCTGCGGTCCCAACGCTTACCAGGTGCTCGCGGCAGCGGGAGTGGATGTTGTCACGGGTTGCGCGGGAAATGTCCGGGATGTGATCGGTCAGTCCCGGGAAGGAAACTTCACGACCGCGGCAGGCCCCAATGTGGCTGAC
>MVQP01000059.1 GCA_002067235.1 Syntrophorhabdus sp. PtaB.Bin047 | reverse complement strand
TGCGCAAATTCATTATCCTACAGGTATAAAGAACAGGCCATACTTTTAATAAGTTTTACCGGACACTACTGGTTTTAAGTTTTAAGTTAAGAAAAACCGTTTTAGGTGTTAGGTTTTAAGTTTTAGGTAAAAGACCGGAAAAGCCAGGTCCTCTTCCGGGAAATAGGTGGGCACCCAACCACCACTCTGTTCGCCTTGGTCTTCCACTTAAAACTTAAAACTTAAAACGTAAAACTTAAAACCGTCTTGTTAGCACTTAAAACGGTTTTTCAAACATTTCTGTTATCTTCCTGACAAGAGCCGGCAGTGAGGGGTCCCGGGCGCCCATTACTATGATGCAGTCGCCTTGCTTCGCGTCTGCGGAGAGTCTCTCGATCAATTGTTCGCGGTTTTCAATTGCCTCGGCGCGGAAGGGGACAGGACCGAGGCCGTCGATGATGTCGCCGGAGGATATGTCCTTTTGGGCTGTGCCGCCGGCGTAATAGATGGGCAGGAGGTAGAGGCTGTCACCTTCCCGGAAGAGGGCACGGAAGGCGGCGATATATTCGTTCCTGAGGAAACGCGTCGGTCCGAACCCGTGGGGCTGGTAAACGGCGATGATGCGGCCGGCGAGACCCCGGGCGGCGGTGACGGCGGCGGATATCTTGGCCGGGTTGTGGGCGAAATCGTCGACGACGGTGATGCCCTGTCGTGTCCTCGTTGTGGAGAAGCGCCGGGCGACGCCGCCGAATCCCTTCACCGCGTCGGCAAGGGCGGGGCCATCGCAGCCGAGGTGCTCGCAGACGCACAGGGCCGCGCGGAGGTTCTCGAGGTTATGGCTTCCCGGAAGGGGCAGGTGGTAGTCGATGCCCGCGCGGGTGATCCTGACGGACGCGGCAAGAAGTTCTTCTCCGTCGGGGTGCCACGGGGCGGAGCCGTCGCGGCCGAACCTCATCGTTGCCGGTAGGGCGGCGAGGAGGGGGTCATCGGCGTTGGTCGCGGCCCAGGAGGATTGTGATATGAGCGTCGCGAAAAGCCTCTGGATCTCGTCGATGCCCTTATGGTCTTTTGAGATATTGAGGACAACGGTCATCGCGGGAGAGTATTTGACGAGTGTCCCGTCGCTCTCGTCCGCTTCCACGACGAGGAGGTCCGAGCCGCCGGAGTACGCGTTGCCGATGAGGCCCTGTGCTTCGAGCCTCACGAGCGGTGCACCGCTGACGAGCGACGGTGACATTCCGCAGGCCGAGAGGAATTCGAAGACCATAGCCGTTACCGTCGACTTGCCGCTCGTGCCGGCGACGGCGATGGTCTTTTTTGACGCGATTATCGATGCGAGGAGGTCGGAGCGGTGTATGACGGGAATACCCCGCGCCCGGGCGGCGGCGATATCGGGGTTCGACTCCTCGATCGCCGTGGACACGCAGAGGGTATCGGTGGCTTCCGTTACCCCCGTGCCGTCCTGGCTCGCGATCACGCATCCGAGCCTCTCGAGGGCGAGGCGCATGGGTGCAGTGTCTTCGCTTTCCAGCAGACGGTCCGAGCCGGAAACGTCTATCCCCTCGAAACGCAGGTACTGGGCGAGGGCGCTCATCCCGGTGCCAAAGATGCCGGTAAAGTGAATGTTCCGGCAGGGTCTACCGGCGACGACCAGGGCGGGCGGGTCGATGTAGAGAAGGGTGCCCTGGCGGACCCTTTCAAAAAGATCTGCCATGTCCGTATTGCGCAAGGTCAGGCATCCGTGGGTGAAGGGGGTGCCGACAAGGTCTTCGTGGTTGGTCCCGTGTATGTAGACGTACCGCTCACGGGAGTCGACGCCGGGGCCCCTGTTGATCCCCTCCTCAAGGCCCTCGAGACGGAGGATGCGGGTCAGTATGAGGTTGTCCTCTCTTGAAACCCCGTCCCAGTCCATTCCCGTATCCCTGCGGTCCCTGAAGATGCGCCCGAGAGGTGCGCCGGCCCCGATCTTCTTGCAGATGCGGTGAAGGCCGGGTGGTGTCTTGAGGGAATCCTCGCGTATGCCGACGCCGAGCCGCGAGGTGGAGGCAGGATAGGTTTCGATGATGCGGTCCGCCTTGCAGAGGAAGAGACTCTGCTCCTCCACGGACCCAACGAGATAGAGGTCTTCCCGATTGGCAAGGTCTTTCGACAGCGCACTGTAAATGGCGGCCAACCGTGATCTGTTCATCTCGCACCTTGCCTTTTGTATCGTTATTGATGTGGCAATTATTGATACCATCGGCGGTGTGAGGATTCAAGAAGAACTTCACCTCGCGGGAGTGTCAGATCTTGTCCTGCCGGTGGATTACGGCCATTGTGCCCTGGTTGTAGAGATTTCGGGCGAAGCACTCGATGGAGATGTCCGCGCCGGCGACCATGTGCATGAACATGCTCTTGTTTCCGACGGAGATGCTTCTCCCGGGGAAGTGGCTGCCGAAGGTGTCTTCCGGGATCGCCTTAAAGTATCCCGAGAAGGGATAGAGCTTCGAGGCGTCCTCCTCCTCGAAGTCCTTGTAACCCGTCGGATAATCGAGGAAGCGGTGCCTGCCGGAGGATATCGTCAGGTACTGTGCTTCAGAGGGTTCGTAGTGCCACCACCTGGTGCCGTTCCGACAGGGGGTGAAGGGCCACGCGAACTCGTCACAACCGACACCTTCCATGAATATGAGAGCGACGTTCTTTTCGGCGAGTTCCTCTTCCAGAATGGCGCGGATGCCCGTTATGGCCTCCACGGTGCGGCCGGGCGCATAAAGGGGTATGGCGGAGTTGACGGAGGGTATCATGACGGGTGTCTTCATAAGAACCCCCGCGGTCTTGAAGGTATAGCCCTCGCGGGCGAGCATGAGGTACTGGGGAACCCGGGCGGCCTGACCGGGCGTGCCGCCGAAAAGGGTCATGACCTCCTCCCGGGGGACGATACTCTCTATGTGGGGATGTGACCGGAGAAGCGCGAGGTCTGCCGGGCTCGGGTCGTAGAGGCCCGCGTATCTTGTCGACCAATGTGTGCAGATGGCAAGACCGTCGATCGCCGTCGCGTCGATGGCGCCCTTACGGGGGGTCATGTTGCCCGTCCCCACTGCAATGGCGGCAAAGCCGGTGCGGTCGACGAAGCGCTGTGCCTCGAGGAAGGCGTCGGCTATCATCCTCGAGCGCTCTTCACCCGTCATGGGCACGTAGCGGCCGGCGAAGTACTGCGCGGCGTAGGTGAGGAAGACGAACCGCGGGTTGTAGGCCTCGATAAGGTCGATCGCGGTATCGCTCACCCAGCGGTTGCTTCCCCGGTCCATGTCCCCGGGATAGGGATGCCTTCGGAGCACGCCCTGAACTATCTCGACGGCAGGCCCCGATACGGATGCTTTCTCTCCCGTTTCGAGGTCGAGGGTATTCTGCCAACCCCTGGCATCCACGATAGCTATGTCCATGTGCGCACCGCCCCTTCATCCCCGGCGTGGGGACTGTGGGTGAAGAGCCTGATGGCGCGCCCGCATCCGGGGCACTGCCCTTCCCCGCCGAGGACCCTGTTGAGCTTGTCGCCCCCGCAGCCAAGGCTGAACCGTTCGATCGCGACGGTCCCGCAGGCCGGGCAGGCGGTGTTCACCCAATCGGAGCCGACGAAGTTGTGAAAATAGAGGTAGGGCAGCCTCTCGCGCGCCGATCTCAGCGCGGCATCGATGGCCTCAATGCTCGGATAGTCCCTGTCCCTCATCTCGTCCTCGGGGAGGAGGCGAAAGACGTGCCAGGGTATCTCGGGGTCGACGCTGCCAAGGAAGTCCGCGATGGCGTCGATCTCGGTGTCGTTCGCTCCCTCGATGACGGGGGTCGTCACCTCGACGTGCCTTATCCCGGCCAGCCGCTCGATATTGCGAAGCACGGGCCTCAGGGAGCTTGCCCCGATGTACTCCCTGCCGAACGTCTTTGATATCCCCTTCAGGCTCACATTGAAGAAGGAGAAAATGGAGGCCATGAGCTCCGTGGACTCGGCGGTCATGAAGCCATTCGTAAGACACCCCATGGGTATTCCGGCCGCCTTCGCCTCCGCCGCCAGGTCCATGAGGGAAGGCAGGGAGACGGTGGGTTCGTTGACGTTGAAGACGATGGTGCGGCAGCTCATCTTCTTCGCCATGGCCACCACCTCGCGGGGTGCGAGATGGTACATCCGCTCCTGCTGGCTCTCGGGGTCTTCCTTCGCGATGTAAGCGTTGGAGCAGTACCGGCAGCGGAAATTGCAGCTTGTCGTGCCGATGGCCAGGGACCGGCTTCCGGGAAAGACGTGATAGAAGGGGAAGGCCTCCATGCGGGATGTGCCGCAGGCGCTCCAGCGGTGGGGGAACCGCTCCGTGATGACCCCTTGCGATACCGTGTACATGCGGCAAAAACCCGTTTCCCCCGATGCTATCCGGCACCGCCGTTCGCAGTAATTGCAGCGCATCGATACATCTCCTTGCTTTGCATTCCTTATATAGACAAAGGAATAACGATAGAATTATATAGCATCACGCTGAAAACATGTCAAGGAGCGGCCAAAGGAGGGTTCAAGGGTTCAAGAGTTCAAGAGTTCAAGGGCTTGCGCGGGCGGGGTGCATGCTTGTGCGGGTAATGTCTTTGACATGTTTCTGTCTCCCTGCTATATTTGTCGGAACGTGTATGACACAACCCCACAAGGAGACATGAATGGCACTTCAGGAAGAGATAAAACAGGTGTTTTCAACCGTCCCGGCGCAGTTCTCCGAAAAGAAAGGGGTGACCACGGTGGAGTATGTCGTGGCCGAACGGAAGTCCTTCCTTTCGAAGAAGAAGGTGACCTACATCGCAAAGTACCGCGTGGTGGAGGACAGCAAAGAGGTCCGTTTCACGGAGATGCTCAAGGAATCGGGGTCGGGCATATCGAGCGGTGGTTTCGATGACGACAGTCCGTCGGGTTTCGGATTCAAGAAAGAGACGTACAAGACGGGAATGGGCGGCCGGGAAGGCACCATAGAGGAGCAGTCGAACCTCCTTGGCGGCAAGTACAGCTACAAGTTCGACTTCAAGGCGACGCGGGCCGCCGTCCAGAAGAAGGTGGAGGACGCGGGCTACACCTTCAAGTATCAGATAACACCAATCGGCCTGTGAAAGGCAGTTCAAGGGTTCAAGAGTTCAAAGGTTCAAGGGCGTGAGAGACGTTCGGGGGCTCCAGGCTGGAGACGGTTTCAGGTTCCAGGTTCGGGGCCCGTCGAGATCGAAGTGTTCCGTGAATATCCCGGGGATGGTCTTTGACAGGTCATGGCGGAACTGCCTGTACCTTTCCATGAAGAGCCTGCCCTCAGGCGTCAGATGTGAACCTTCCGGTTTCTTTAAGCTTTCTTCACGAGGTGCGATAATCCTGTTGACCCGTGACGGAATTGCCATGTCCGTCACGCTGCTGAATATCAGGAGAGAAGCACCTTATGCGCGATACAAAATACATGGCCATACCTCCGGGCGCGATACTGCCGGGAAGCCTGCCGAAGTTCAAGATATACGTTCTCTCGCCCGATGGTCGCTACATCCTCTGGGCGCGCTCGGGCAACGAAGTGAGCAGAGACCGGCTCGTCACGCTGGCTGAGACGGGGCAGAAAGAGGTCTACATTGACCTCGACGAAGAGATCAAGTACGAAAGATATCTTGAGAACAACTTGGGGACCATTCTCGAGAACCAGGCGATGCCCGACGACCAGAAGGCTGAGGTCTTCAGCAGGGTCTCCACGAATGTCGTCAAGGATACCTTTGAAAGCTCTCTGGGTCTCGGCACAATGCGGCCGGATTCGCTGCGGCGGACCCAGGCGCTCGTCAACCATTCCCTCATGTTCATAGCCGAGTCGAATTCGCTGAAACCCCTGGCGAAGATGATCGGCCACGACTACAAGACCTACGAGCATGCCACCAAGGTGCTGTGGTTCACGGTGGCCTTCCTGAGGCGCAATTCCGATGTCCTCACCCAGATAGTCCCTGATATCGAGGCGTACCATGAGGTCCAGGTGAAGGAGCTCCTGAAGCAGTGTGGCGTGGGGGCCATGCTCCATGACATAGGGAAGGTCTTTGTCGCGCCCGAGATACTCAATAAGGAGGGGCCCCTCAACTCCGTGGAGTGGGAGATCGTCAAGCGCCACCCGTTGACGAGTTTTGCCATGCTCGCTGATACGGATACCCCCGTGTTCGTCAAGAAGGCCATACTCCAGCACCATGAGGACTACAACGGCGAGGGCTACCCGATGGGGCTAAAAGGGAAGAACATCAACGTCCTCGCCCGCGTCCTGAGGATAGTCGATGTTTTTGACGCCATGACATCCCGCCGTCCGTACAAGGAGGCCTTCTCTCCCATGGAGGCGGCGAGGGTCATGGTCGGGACACCGGAAGGGGGCCATGCCTCTCGGGACGGTAATGGGCGGGATCCGAGAGACAAGGGCATGAAGAAGTGCTTCGATGAGAAACTCCTCCGGAAGTTCATAGTGTTCCTGGGCAAAGTGTCGTCGGAGATGTGAGCCCTCCGGGGACCAGGAAGGACATGTTCCCTCCACGGTCCTGAAAAGACCTGCAATCTTAATCCAGAATTAACAATCAGCTTTTACTATGGAAAGGCGAAACGGCTTTGCAAAGAACAGGGGATGAGGTAATCTCATAGTATGGCGAGCCAATTGATAGCGGTTGTCGACGACGAACCGGACATACTGGAACTGGTGTCCCTCCACCTGAAGAGATCGAACTTCCGGGTGAGCGGGTTTGTCGACGCGCAGTCCTTCTACCAGTTCCTGGCGAAGGAGGTGCCCGACCTCGTCATACTCGACCTCATGCTTCCCGATGTGGACGGACTGGAGATCTGCAGGTACCTGAGGGGACAGGAGCGTTTTTCCTCCATTCCCGTGATCATGCTCACGGCGAAGACGGAGGAGACCGACAAGGTCATCGGCCTTGAGATGGGTGCGGACGACTACGTGACGAAACCTTTCTCTCCCCGCGAGCTCGTGGCGCGGGTGCGCGCTGTCCTCAGGCGTCACGGCCGGACCGACGACGATACCAGGAGGATGGTCATCTCCGGCCTTGTTGCCATCGATCTCGACAGGCACGAGGTGGAGGTCGAAGGGAAAAGGGTGGAGCTGACCCCGACGGAATTCAGGATACTCGAGCTCCTTGCCTCGCGCCGGGGCCGCATCCAGTCGCGCGACCAGATACTGACCCATCTGTGGGGAGACGAAAAGTACGTCATAGACAGGACCGTCGACGTCCACATCAGGCACCTGCGCGAGAAGCTCGGCAATGCCGCCCACATCATAAAGAATGTCCGTGGCGCCGGATACAGGGTGGAAGAATGAAGCGCTCCCTCTTTCTCAAGATCTTCGTCGGGTATCTCGTCCTCACCATCGCCCTTTCCGGCCTCATCGTCCTCGTCTCGTCCTATTTCATCCGCAGCTACCAGATAGAAAGGACCGCACGGGAATTGAAGGAGATCGCCACCATTCTTGGGGAGCGAACGCTGGGGATGCCGTTGGAGGGCGGTGGTGCCATGATCGACCGTTTTGTGAAGGAGATGGGGAAGAAGATCAACACCCGCATCACCCTCGTTGTTCCGGACGGCAGGGTGGTAGCCGACTCCGAGGAAGATCCTGCCAGGATGGAGAACCACCGCATGAGGGTCGAGATCTCCCAGGCGCTCGAGGGCGGTGCGGGGCGGTTTCTGCGCATGAGCGACACCCTCGGCCAGGAGATGCTCTACATCGCGGTCCCGGTGGAAAGGGACGGAAAGATCCTGTACGTGCTTCGTGTCAGCAAGTTCCTGAGGGACATAAAGACCGTCTCCCGGGAACTCAATGCGAAGATACTGCTCGTGACTGCCGTCATCCTGGCTGCGGCCCTCATCGGGGCGTTCGTCTTCGCGCGGACCATCTACCGGCCGATCGGTGAGCTGAGCGCCGCCATAAAGCGGGTGGCCGGACACGATTTCAACACCCGGGTTTTGCTCAATGCGCAGGACGAGCTCAAGGAGGTCGCCGACAGCTTCAACGACATGACCGATGAAATGCAGGGCCTTTTCGCCGACCTTACACGTCAGAAGGAAGAGCTGAACAGCATCATCTCCTCCCTGCAGGAGGGACTCCTCGTCCTCGACGGCGAGGAGAGGGTACTTATTGTGAACGACAGCCTGAAGACCCTGATGGGCCGTGACGTGGAGGTCGGGAGACCCTACTGGGAGATCATTCGGGAGCCAGCGCTCAATGAACTGGTGAACAGGGTCCACGTGGAGAAGCACAACGACGTCGGGGAGATGACGATGAACGGCGCGGTCTTCCTGTGCAGCGCCACCTACCTCGGCCCCCGGGAAGAGATCGTCCTCGTTTTCCATGACATCACCGAGATCCGCAAGCTCGAGAGAATAAAGAGCGATTTCGTCCTCAACGTATCTCACGAGCTGCGGACGCCCCTCACGTCCATCAAGGGGTTTGTGGAGACCATGGAGGCCGAAGGGTTGCTTTCGGAGGAACAGAAGCATTATCTCGGGATCATCAAACGGAACACGGCCCGGCTCATCAACGTCGTGACGGACCTCCTGACCCTGTCCAGATTGGAGGAAAAGAGCCTTGTCCTCGAACTGGAGCCGGTCAGCATGCCTGATCTCGTCGAAAGGGTCCTCAAGATCTTTGAAGAACAGGTACGGGCGAAGGGTTTCCGCGTGGAAGTGAGGGCGCCCGACGAGTTGCCGCCGGTGATGGGGGACGCCTTCAGGCTTGAGCAGGTCTTCGTCAATCTCCTCGACAACGCGATCAAGTACACCGACGCCGGCGGGATCACCGTTGAGATGGAAGCCCGCGACGACACGATGGTGGTCTCCGTGGCCGACACCGGTCCGGGCATTCCTTCGGAACACATCGACCGTATCTTCGAGCGTTTCTACGTGGTCGACAAATCGAGGTCCAGGAAGCTCGGCGGCACAGGCCTCGGTCTCTCCATCGTCAAGCACATCGTCCTTCTCCACAACGGAAGGGTCACCGTGCAGAGCAGCCCGGGAAGGGGAACGAAATTTGTCATCACCCTGCCCGTCGGCGACCGCTCTTCCACAAGCGCCTGACCCTTAACAGAAAAATCAACGGTCCCTAATCAATTATTAATATCTGAGGAGTATAAGTACGGTCAGGGGGGAACCCCGCAAGATAAGGAGGCACGACATGGACGTGATCTATTTTTCGAAGGAAAGGCCGGGAAGAGCCTGCCGCCTGCTTGAGGCCGCAGGAAGCGGGGCCGCGGACGAGCGCATGATCGCCGTTTCTGATATCGAGGAGTTCAAGAGGCAGATTGCCGGAAGGCGCGGCAAAGAGGACCTCGCGGTCATCGTTGCCCCCGACGAACAGACTCTTATCGATGTCTACTTTGCCCGCTCCCTTTTGAGCGGAGTATCGAGCATCCTCGTCCTGCCCGATCACAAATGTCTTACAGCCGCCCTCGCGTACCGTATCCGACCCGATCACACGCTTCCCGCCGACGCCGGCGCAGGGAAGATCGCCTGGGCGGTGAGGAGCATCGTGCGGGAGAGGGGCCGCGGATACACCCGGTCCCGGGATGGCATGGCGGCAGAGGGTGGAATGCCGCCCGCCCGCTTTGCCCCGGGAAACGGGCAAGAGGCGGCCAACTTTTGACGCGCCGGCGATAACAGAGGAGAACATGAGAGAAGAGAACATAAAAAAGCGCGTTGTCTTTCGGCTGAACGACACCAGAGCCCGCCAGGTGTTCCTGGCCGGCTCCTTCAACGCCTGGGACCCTTCCGACCTGCCCCTGAGGAAGGACGAAAGGGGGGCCTGGAAGACGACGGTAACCCTTGAGAGCGGCATCTATCAGTATCGATTCGTCGTGGACGGGGAATGGAAGAAGGACCCTTCATCGCCGGACGTGAGGATAGATGGGTCCATCGCCTGCCATTCCGTGCTTGTGGTCTAGCGCTGAAAAAACGGCGGCATCCGCTACAGCACCGTCTCCGGCTGTTTGCCGTCCAGTATCTCCCGTATCCTTCGCGAAAGCACCTCAACGGAGTAAGGCTTCTGGATGACACCGGCACCGTTTGCGCCCTCTTCGCTGTTCCCTCCGTGAACGGCGTTGTACCCCGTGACGAACAGCGAGGGGACGGCGGGGCGTATCATGTCCATCTCCCTGTAGGCCTCAAAACCGCTCTTTTTGGGCATCACAGCGTCGAGGAGTACAAGGTCGATCTCTGAGGAGTGTCCCCTGAAGACGCGGACGCCTTCCTCACCGTCACAGGCTGTGAGGACGCGGTATCCCAGGAGCGCGAGGAGGTCCGAGACGGTCTGCCTGAGGTCTTCGTCGTCCTCGACTATGAGGACGGTCTCCCCACTCCCCGTCATCAATCCCCCTTCCATCCGTGATGTCCCTTGCGCGGCCTCCCCGGTGGTGGAGGGAAGATAGACGGAAAAACGGGTCCCCCTGTCGGGCTCACTTGCCACATCTATGAAACCGCCATGCTGGCGTATGATACCGTATACGACGGACAACCCGAGACCGGTCCCTGTCTCTTTCGTCGTGAAGAAGGGTTCGAAGATTTTCTCCACCACTTCCGGGCTCATCCCGATACCCGTATCGGATACGCTCAGCACCACGTAGGTGCCTGTCTTCGCGCCGGGATGAAAGTAACAAAAACCGCTGTCGATAACAACGACGTCCGTCTCTATGGTCAATATGCCGCCGTCGGGCATCGCCTCCCGGGCGTTCACGACGAGGTTCAGGATGACCTGACTGATCTGTGCCGTGTCGACCTTGACGAGGGCAAGATCGCTGTGAGCGACGATCCTCATGTCGATGTTCTCGTGAAGCATCCTGCGCATCATCTTCTCGAATTCCCGCACCATCTCGTCTATCCTGACGGGCCTGAACTCGAGGATCTGGCGCCGGGAGAAGGCGAGGAGTTGCCTAATGAAGTCGGAGGCCCGCATGACGGCGCTTTCGATGACGGTGCAGCGCTCCGCCACCTTCTGCGCCCCGGGATTCTGCATCTTCATGAGCTGGGTGTTCCCGAGGATGACGCCGAGCATGTTATTGAAGTCGTGCGCGATGCCTCCGGCGAGCCTGCCAACCGTCTCCAGTTTCTGTGACTGGACGAGCTGGTGCTCGACCTCGCCCAATTTCTTCAGCTTGTCCGCCATCTCCTTCATGGCCGTGAGCAGCCAGGCCGTCTCGTCCCTTCCCGAGGCGTCGATCTCGACGGAGAGGTCCCCGCTTCCCAGCCGGTTGGCGACATGGACGGCCTGTTTCAGAGGGGCCGTGATGCTCCGGGTGAGAAGGACGGCGGCTGCGCTGGCGGTCCCGAGAACCGTAAGGCCCATGAGGACGAACATGAAGCTCGTGAAGCGGTACGTCCGTGTCGCCGCCAGATAGCTCGCGTTGGCCTCCTCCTTCTCGTAGCCCACGAGTTCGGAACAGACCTGACGCACAACGGCCCCCGTCGTGCGGGACGTTTCGAGGAAGATCCCTGCGGCCTGCCTGTATCTGGCAGCCCGGGCGAGTTCGATGACCTTCGAGTTCTCTTTTTCCCCCTCTTCGAGGCTCTGCTGCATTCGCCCCAGCATCTCTCTGCCGTACGGGGTGTCTTCGAGCTTCGCCAGCGCTTCCATGGCGCTTTCGCAGGTCTTGCGCGCCGTCATGACACGGACGTATTCCATCATAGTGGTGGGTTCTTTCCTGGCCACGATCATGTTGAGGATGGCGTTGTCGATAACGTGGACGGAGTCCTGGATCATCGTGGCATACCAGATCTTCACCGTGGTTTTGCTTGCCAGCTCCTCGAGTCTTTCATTGATCCTCATCATGCTGACGATCCCGAGAACGATGAGGGCGATCATGAAGGCCACGGTCAGCCCGAGACCTGTCGACAAACGTGCCGCTATCCTGAATCTTCGCAAATTCATCCTCTCCGCCTCCCGTGAGGCTCCTTTTCCTTCGTTGATGCGCTGTTTATTTTCCGGCTGCCTCCCGGTGCCTGTAGACCGGGACGCCGCCATGGGTGACCTTGCCGAGAAGCGTGTCAGCGCTTCTTCTCGCGTTCTTCGGCAAAGGCGCGTAATGCAGGGATGGGGCATGTTTCTGACCGTCGCGCACGATAAAGGACAGAAGGCTCACGAGTTCTTCCGCCTTCTCTCTGGGTCTTCCGCCGTAGTTCTGTTCGCGGTAGATTGCTATCCAGGTGAACCCGCTGATGGGGTAGCCGTCGGGGACGGGGGTGTCGGTCAGCGAGTAGTCGGCGCTCGATGCAAGGTCTATGGATGCGGCCGCGGTGACGCTCTTCACCGTCGGCATGACGAATTGCCCCGACCTGTTGCGCAGGGCCCCGAAGGTCATCTTGTTGCCGATGGCGTAGACGAGTTCCGCGTACCCGATGGACCCGGGGATCTGCCCGACGAGGCCGGCGACGCCCGGGTTGCCTCTTGCTCCCTGCCCCGCGGGCCACTTGAGGGACGTTCCCCTCCCGATACTGTCGTTCCACTCCCTGCTCGTCTTTGCCAGGTAGTCGCTGAAGATGAACGTGGTGCCGCTGGCATCGACGCGGTAGACAACGGCGATGGGGATATCGGGCAGGCTGGCAGGCCGGTTGACGGCAGCTATGCGCGGGTCGCTCCAGCGCTTTATCCGGCCGAGGAAGATGTCGGCGATGATGTCCGGTGTGAAGCGGAGCCTCGGATTGCCCGGCACATTGTAGACCACGGCCACAGCCCCGACGCAGGTGGGGATGTTGAGGATCGCCCCCGAATTGGCATCCGTTGCCTCCTGGCGCGCCATCTTGTCCGTGCCCGCAAAGTCAACGGTCTTCGTCGCAAGGAGCCTGAGCCCTTCCCCGGAGCCGACACCCTCGTAGCGGACCTTCACGGCATGTCCCCGCCGGTACATGGTGAAGAGCATCTCATAGAACGGCTGCGGGAAGGTGGCCCCGGCCCCCCTGAGCTCGGAGGCGGCCGAGGCCGGCAGGGCGTTCATTCCAGCCGGAAGGATGGAGATAAGAAGAATCAGGAATAACAAGCGGCCAGGTGTCATGGCTCCCGTCCTTGTGTCGGTTCGATGTATCACAATATATACGGGAGAATGTTAAGGTTTTCCGTGCGCAGCAGTTAATTTACCGTTAAGATGCGATTCAGACCCTGTCCCGGCGCACGTAGAAGAAAAGTTCGGAGGCGGTCACGGTGCTCCTTCCCAGGAAGAGGAACATCATGACCCAGAGAGTTTCGATGAATATGAGGTAGGAGGCGCCGGAGACGGATGCAAATCCTTTCGATAGCACCGGGACAGGGACGGCCGGTATCTTTCCGATAGTGAAAACGAGGAGGAACGAACATGCCGCCATGACGAGGGACATGAGCTGGTAGATACTGACCTTTCCCGCGCCGCGGTGGTCGAGACGGAGAAACTCCGAAACGAACCGCCATGCCTGCGTGACGAGGAGGGCAACCAGGAAGGATGCGCCGAAGCGCCCTTCCAGGAAAAGGTACGCCGACATGAGGCCCGCGGCAAAGCAGATGACGGAGGTCAGGGTCTGCACGGGGATGAGAGGCACACCGTCAAGGCCGCCCTCGTAGGCCGCCTTTTTCAGCCGACCCGAGAACCTGGTGGTGAAAGGGCTGAAAAGCCGGGCAAATCGGGGACGGCACCTGTCGAGGGGTTTCCCGTAACAACATCCGAAGCTCATGCAGCCGAGCCGACCCATTCCCTCACCGACGGCGTAGGAACCTGCCAGGGCTGCGAGCGTGGGCATAACAGGCAGGAAGGCAAGACCCGAGGTGTTGATGCCCGATATGATGAGTGGGGCCGCGATGAAACCGGCGAATGTGGCGCCGCCCACGGTGAACGTGTTCCTCTTCTTTTCCACGAGTCGGGCGATGAGGCGTGCCGAGGGCGCGCATACCGCGATCATGGCGGCCGAGGGCAGGACTACTGTCCTCAAGGGGTATCCCAGGGAACCCATCAGTATGCAGAAGAGCGTCACGGCGGCGCACTGGGCTGTGGCGAGGATGAGGCCGTAATAGGTGATGTTCATCCCCGTCCAGAGACTCTCCGACCTCCGGCGGAGGGGTACCGAGGCCAGTATCTGCCGGTCGGCGCGGGGAAGTGACGCCGAGCCCCACCAGATGACGGCGCCGCCGGCGGCGGCGAGGAGGATGACGAATGTTTCGTTGCTCATGGGTGCCTCTCCCTTGTTGCGGGGCATTTGCTCTCGTGCTCCCGCCCTCAGGCAGTGCGCTTGAACAGCCCGTCGTCGTCGGTTATGTGCTGCGCGTCTTGCCTCGAATTGACGAGCGTGGAGATGTCATAGACCTTTCCCGTCACCACGTGGCCGGGCATGATACGGTGATCGGACTTGAAAATGGTGTCCGCATGGAGAAGGAGTATCTCCTCCGATCCGTCCATGTCGGCGACAGCCCTCAAATTCTCCGGCTCGTTGTCGATGAAGGCGCACACCCGGTACCCTTTTCGCTGGAAGTGCCTGACGCCTTCCCCCTTCAGGGAAGCGACGGTGCCCTCCCAGGAGCCGGGTTTCATGAAAAGGAGGTCCTCGGTAAAGGCCACCCCCCTTCGGGCGCCGAGGACGTTGAGGGACACGAGGGTGTCCTTCTTAAGCATCTCGGGTCTGCCGGTGTTGAGCCCCACGAAGGTGTCGGGCCTCTCCTGGAACCACCGTATCACCTCGAAGACGCCGCTGAAGGGAACATGGGTATAGGGGTCGGCGGCCATTGCCAGGAAGAGCGGTTCGTAGCGGTAGAGGACCTTGAGCTGGTGGTCCCGGGGAAGCTTGAGCCTGTCGAGGAACCCGGTGACATGTTCCTCGTGGAAATCGATGTCGTCGACGGTGACGCCCCCGAAATGGTCCGTGCCGTGCTCTTCATCGAACCTTTTCAGCACGTTGTAGATCATGTAGCGCATGTCCAGTATGGTGCCGTCTATGTCGAAGAGTATGATGAGCGGCCTGCCGTCGTGACGATCGTGCATTCGCCTGTGGTGTGTAGCGAGGACCTGCATCCAGTGGTTCATGTGACGTCTCCCGTTTTTGAAGGGATCATAACCCTTGCCTGTTAAGGGTGATTGAACGTTGAGAGAACATTTCGTTATTGTTTCTGCCTCCGCCCGGCCTGCCCCTCCCGCACTGCGATGGAGGAGCGCACTTTCACCTCGGTCTCGACGAGGGGATCACCGAACCAGCCGCTGAACCGGTTGGACACGCGACGATCGCACAGGTTGGACATGATGTCCCCTGCAAAGTCCACCTTTCCTTTCTGAAAGATGAGAACGTCCGTGCTGCTTCCGGGGCGATAAAGGCTTTTTGGTGCTCCCTTCCGCAGGAACATGCCGGGACGGATCTCGCGGGGGTTGTCGTACCTGTCCTCGCTGTAACATTGCACGATGTCGCCGATCATCAGGGCAACGACCTCGATCATGGCAACGAGTCCGGCCCCGGTGCCTCCCGGCACGTCGGTGTCCATGATCGTGACGACGCGTCTGTTCATGGAATAGGGGGTCATGATCCTGACGACCGCCCCCGGGTTGCAGGAATGGTAGGCCCCGTCGACCTCGTATATGTCGCATACCATGCCCGAGACGGGAACGTGATTATAATGGTACTTTTCCGGGGTGAGCCTGAATATGGCAAAGTCGCCGTTCCGGAAGGCGTCAGTCCATCCATCCCTGCCCCTGCCGAAAAGCTTGTCGAACTCGAAGAACTTTTCCTTCAGAAAGAGGGCACCGGTGTCACGGAACGAACCCGTCACCATCCGGGCGTCGGCGGGAGATGCGATGTCCGCCGGGTCTTCCGACATGGGGCGGCAGTCCCAGTATCGTATCTTCCTCTCAAAGATCCTCCTGGGCGTGGTCAGGTTCCGGGGATCATCGCAGCATTCGGAAAGGTCGATGCCCGATCGGCGCGCGAGGCGGTCAAGTCCCAGCAGGCGGCTCCCCATGAACAGGTCATAGTTCACAAAGCCCAACAGGCCCGAGAATCTTTTCCCTGTCACCATCCGGAAAAGTGAGGGAGCGCGTTCGCGCAACCGTGAATAGCAGAACCCGATGACCCGGTCCCAGTAAAGCCATTCCGTCCTGATGTCAAGCGTTTCCCGCTCTATGTACTGGTGTGGTGTCATATGTCTCCCTTTCCTTTTCCTCTTGCACCGTCTCGGCATGTTCGGTGAGGATGACGAGCCGGATCAGCCGCTGTGTCTCCTCTGCCGGAAGCCGTTCTTCGAGAAGGCGCTTTCTTATATCTGTGAGGTACTGTAGGGCGCTGCCTTCCGGGACGATATCCTGAAGGGCCGCCCGCACCTGCGCGTCATGCCCGGCAATACCCTTATCAAGCCTTGAGAGGTCGTATGTGAAGATGGCGAGGGATTCACGAAGGTGTTTTCTTCGCAGATCCGTTCTGTAATAACGTTCCGCGGCAAGGTTGAACTCCCGGCTGTCAAGGTCGAGTGCCCGTCTTGCCCCCGCTCTCGCAGCCACTGTTTTGGTGAGCCGGGAGGCAACGGGTCCGTCCGCGTTCCCCTTCGCCCTGTCGAGAAGGTCCTCCAGATTCTCGGGCATGTCGAAGGTCTCCTGCAGGAGGCCGGAATCCTCTTTCAGTGTCATGACAAGCGCTTCGAGATACTGTTTTAATGGCACCCTGATATATCCGGGATAGCGCCTGCTGTTTCTCACCCCCGACGTGTTCATCACGATATGCCTGAGGAAGAGATTGCTCGTGTCCGTCTTCACGTAAAAGGTGGGGATGCCTATGGCCGCGTTGAAGATGACCTGTCTCCGTTCGCTCTCAACAAAGGGGGTGTCCGGTATGTGGCGGTGGGTGATCTTTCCCTCGATCGCATAACGGAATGCCAGGGACGTGACAAAGGCCTGGAGCAGGGCCGCGCGGCCGAAATCGTGCTCGAACCCCTCAAAGAGACTGTAATGACGCCCCTCGAATCCCGAGAAGCCCATGATGTCATATTCCCTGGGTTTGAAGAAGAGATAGAGGGACATCGAAGGGTGGAAGACACCGAGTTCGGCAAGGTCCTTTTTCAACGCCGCCGAATTCCCCGGCATGCCGTTAAGGGCCGGGCTCCTTTCCGTGCTCATGAGGCAGACGAGATAGTCGATGAGACGAAAGTCGGGTATTAAGTCGCCGCGGAGCCTGAAGAGGGAACTCACCGGGCCGTCGAGCCAGTCAGGGCCGAAAGGGGTTACGGAGCGCTTGAAGACCCTGATGTCGGCCTTCTTGCGCCATCTTCTCCAGAGCATCCTGAGGTGTGTGAAATCGAGTTCGTGGGAAAGGAAACCAAGGACCCTCTCGGGGTGAAAATCCTTGAAATCGATCCTGTAAGGGGACGCCGAATAGGTTCCCACGAAGAGCGGCAGGAAGTGTTCGACGATCTTGACGACGAGGTCAGATACATATTTCTCATGAAGCCCGCTGAATCCCGACGAGGGGTCTTTGAGCAGGGAAACCAGCTTCCTGCTTCCCTGGCTTAAGTGGGTCCCGTTGTTGGCGAGACTGATGTTGGAGGTGTTGGGGAGAACGACGAGCTCATTCGTGATGATCCCCGCTTCCTTCAGTTTCACCACGGCGTTGAGGTGACTGCGGCTCAACACTTCATGACACAGGTGCATGTAGGCGTGCTTCTGCTCTCCCCGTGCCCAGCCCGACAGGCAGGGACTCATGAAGAGCTCTCGGTAGAAGGCATCGGATATGCAGCCGTTGAGGTCCCTCAGGCGTACCGGAGGGTGAGGAGAAAAATAGACGAAGACCTCCTGGTCCCTCTCACGCAGGCGGAATCTGTCGTTTGCATACGCTACGAGCAACTGGGTGAGCAGGAAACGCCGGGACATATCCCGGGCCGCCGCCGCCGCGAGCCCCGTTTTACCGGTGGAGTTCACCCGGAAGGAGTGCGTTTCCGGAGAGGTGTTGTCGTTGGTAAAACACTCCATGAGGCTGAGACCTTTTCTCCGGACGATCCCCGGGGGCACGGGCCCGGAGCCGATGACGTCGGCAAGGGCGAGCTTCAGAAGGTAGCTGACGGGGATGCGAAGACATTCGACGCCACCACGGTGCACCGTGTATTCCCAGGCGTCGGACCTCAAGTTCTTATCTCCGTCCTCCTTGTCAGCGAGCAGGTCGTGCCTGAAGACCTCACAGGCGACGGGGCTCAGGCAATCCCGCGGGAAATGGACGAAACTGTTCTCCCACACACCCTCTGTGTTTCCACCGAAGTATCTCTGGAGACCGTGGATGAGCCTCCTTGGCGTGTCCCCTCTCTCGATGCGTTTGACTATGTTGAAGAAATAGTTGGAATTCTCTATCGTGAGCGGGAGATCGACAGTATCCCGCTGACCCCTGACGGCCGCCTGA